>NZ_JBQKFQ010000001.1:0-421261 GCF_052119225.1 Paraeggerthella sp. LCP19S3_G8 | reverse complement strand
GCGTAAACGATTATAATAACCGGACCCAAACCCGGGGTTTTGGGTGGGGGGGGGGGGTTGGCGGGGGGCGTTCCACCCCGCGGAAAGCGCCGCCGCAGGGGGGGGGTTTTGCCCGCGACTACGCGAACAGGAGCGACACGAGCGTAAGTACCACGCAGCTTCCCAGCAGCAGAAGCGTCAGGCGCACGTTGTCGCCGCCGAAGTTCAACTTGCCGTCTGCGCCTTTCGAGCGGGAAAACAGGGTCCATACCGCCAGAATGCAGAATCCAACCACCATTACGTTGCACAGTACCGAAGCGATCTGCGCGAACAGGACGAGCCCGGTCATCTTCGCCATCTCGAACGCCATGAGCGTTCCGACCACCGCGAAGCAAGCGACCATGACCCAGGCTGCGCGCTGTCCTGATTTGCGGGTGCCTTCAGGATAAAACGTTCCCTTCTTCGTGGTCGTAGGCTTTGCGATCAGCGACAGCCAGTTGCCGTTCCACAACTGCACCGTCAACGCGCCCGACGCAATCAACAGCACCAGCCCTACGCCGAAACGAACGATTTCCATAGCGTGCTCCTTTATCTTTCCCGGTTGACCGCACGCTGTGCGCGCAGCTTTCCGACAGCTGATTCCATCTGCTCGAGGGCGCGTTCGAGGGTGGCGCGCGGGCAGGCTATGTTCACGCGCTCGAACTGCCCCGAACATGGTCCGAACATGCTGCCGGAATCAAGCCACACGCGCGCGTCGTCCACCATGAGCTTTTCAAGCCGCGCGTCGTCCAGGCCCAAGCCCGAGCAATCGAGCCATGCAAGATACGTGCCCTGCGGCTCGACCAACGCGATCTCAGGCATCCGTTCGCGCAGGAAGTCCCTTAAAAAGCTCAGGTTCTGCGCCAGGTAGTCCTTCAACTCGTCCAGCCAAGGGCCGCCGTGAGTGTAGCACGAACGGCATGCTTCCAGCGAGAACGGACTTGCTCCGAAGTAGCCGATCCGCTCCAAAACCTTGCGATACTGCGCGCGCAGCTTCTCGTTCGGGATGACGATGTTCGCTATCTGCAGCCCGGCGATGTTGAACGTCTTGCTCGGCGCCGTGCATACTACGCAGCGTTCGGCGAACGAAGGATCCACCGTAGGGAACACGTGATGGCGATGCCCCGGGTAGGTGAAGTCGGCGTGGATCTCGTCCGAGATGACCAGCACGTCGTGCGCGCGGCAGATGCGCCCGATCCGCTCCAGCTCGTCGTGCGTCCATACCCGGCCGACCGGGTTGTGGGGACTGCATAAAATGAACGCCTTCACTCGAGAGGACGTGATCTTCTTCTCGAAATCATCGAAGTCTATCCGGTATCGCCCCTGCTCGTAGACAAGCGGGCTGTCAACAAGCTTGCGTCCGTTCGATTCGATGAGCTGCGCGAACGGGTAGTAAACGGGCTGCTGAATCAGCACGGCATCGCCTGGATCGGTGAACGCCTGCAGGGCGATTCCCAGCGCGAACACCACGCCGGGAGTTTGCGTGAGCCACGAGCACTCCACGGTCCAGTCGAAACGATCCGAGTACCAAGCTAGAACCGATTCGTAGTACGCGGCTCCTGCGAACCCGTAGCCGAACACGCCGTGGTCCACGGCTGTGTGCATATCGTCAAGCACCTCATCGGGCAGCGCGAAGTCCATATCGGCGACCCAGAGCGGCAGCAGATCGTCGCGCCCTTTGAGTTGCGGTCCGCAATCCCATTTCTCGCTATTGGTTCCGCGTCGCTCGATCACTCGATCGAAGTCGTACGTCATGGCAGCCTCCTACACGAGCAGGGAAAAGCCGCTTGCGAACAACGCCGCCGCGTAAAACGCGCCCAACGCGATGTTCAAGCTGCATACCTGCGCCATGGCGCCTATGCGCGACGCAGGCGCGAGCGGGTTGGCTATGAGCGCTTTCACCAGCGGATACGACGCAAGCAACATGAACGGAACCACGATGACGCCGCTCGTGAAGAACAGGGCCACCAGCGCTACGATCGAGATCATCCAAGCCGCCACCACGCCGTGGTACAGCTTGCGCGCGCGGTCTCGTCCCAGCAGCACCGACAGAGTGCGACGTCCCGATTCGACGTCCTTTTCGATATCGCACGTGTTGTTCGTGAACATGATCAGCCCAACGCCCAGCACGGTGGGCACCGCCCACAGCAGCGCGCGCAGGTCGAACGCTCCGGTCAATGCTTGGTAGCAGGCAAGGGGAATGAGCCCGCCCATGACGAACCCGCTGACAAGCTCGCCAATGGGCAGGTAGGAGATGGGCGTTTTCCCCGCGGAATACAAAACCACGATGATCGCGCCGACGACGCCCAGAGCCAGCGGAATCCATCCGGCCTGCCAGATAACGTAAACGCCCAGCCCGAACGCCGCAACCAGAAACCCGACGGCAAGCCCGAGCGCTGCGCGCGGATTCACGTTGTTGTACACCAGCACGGCATCGGTCGGATCCACGTTGTCGTCGGCCGAGTCCGCGCCTTTCACGTAATCGTAGTAGTCGTTGAACGTGTTGACCGAGGCTTGCATCAGCACGCAGATGACCAGCAGCACGCACGCCATCACGGCGGAAATGGCTCCCGTTGTGGCAGCGGCCGCTGCGGTTGCCACCAGTACGGGCAGAATGGCCGCCGGCCACGTATGAGGAGCCGCCAGCTGCACCGCCATGCGCAGCGTAAACCTTCCGTATGCGCTCTTCGTTTCCGCGTCCCTTTCGTCAGCCGTCCTTGCGGGCGCTTCTGCGCTCATGCTTCGCTTCCTTCCTCGTCTTCATTGTTGCGTACGCTTCGCGACGACGCGGTAGCCACATGGGCGGCGACGACTTGAAGCGCTTGATGGCTTCTTCCTTCAGCACGCTGCCCAATCCTCCCAGCGTCTTCCAGATGAAACTCTTGGTTTCCGCGTCCAGCTTGGATCCCGATCCCAAAAGCTGCCGGGTGTTCGCGAACAGGTTTTCCTGGAACTCGGCCCAAGTGTTCGCCTCGGTCGAGGCGAACAAGTCGTAGATCGAATCGATGAACCGCTCGCGCTCGGACGCGTTCCTGCTGCGCAGCCATGCGTCGAGCGTTTCGTCGAAGAACACGGCCGATGCGTTGAGCTCGTCCTGGTACAGGAAGTCCGATCCTTCGGTCTGCCAGGTGAACGGCTCATGCTGAAACACCGAAAGCGCTGATGATCTTACCACGCGGTAGTCGGCGCGCCGTTCCAATATCATGCCGAACGCGGAAGATTCGGGGACGCTCTTGTGCAGGAGCGAGCAGAACGCCGGATCGTCGATGCGCGGGGAAGGGTTGTCCAAAAACGACGGGCCGTCGTGGTTGAACACGCCTTCAAGGCGCGAGAACGTGCCGTCGTCTGCAACCAGAGCCGCGTACTCGGCAAGGTTTCCGCCCTTCGAGTGGCCGCCAACCAGAAGCGGGCACGCGCAGGCCGACGCCACGCCCGAAAGATAGGCCGCCGCCGTGCACTGCGACGGGATGACGTCTTTGAAGCACAGGTTGAAGTCTTCTTTCCAACCGGCGAAGCTGCCGTCCGTGCCTCGAAACGCCAGGTAAGCACGCTCTCCCTCAATGGCGGGGAAGAACAAGGTTACGGCGCTGAACTGCTTCTCAACCACCTCGGATCGTTCGTTGGCATAGAAGGATACCCGCACGTCGCGCAAACGACGGCTCGCCATTGCCACGTGCAAAAAAGCCACGGTGTCCCGTGCATCCTCCATCCAGCTGTGCGCGGTAAGGGCCTCCCAGTCCGACAAGGCCAAAACGTCGTGCAAGCGCACGCGCCGGGGGCCGCTTGCGTCGAGCAGCGCCTCCCAGGGGGCGGCGATCGAGCCGTCCGAGCGCAAGGCGTCAGCCTGGTCGCGTCCGGCTTCTTCGTAGTTGAGGTAAGCCAGGGTCGAGAATACGAGGGAGTCCACCGGGTTGAACGGTAATTCGGAGAAAGTCCGCTGCTCTTCTGCTATATACGATACGATATTGCGCATACTCACATTGTAGCCGATTGCGAAAGGCAGGGCCGCCACCCATGCGCGTCTGCACGCCAATAACCATACGCTATGCTGAAACCGACATGATGGGCATCGTCTATCATGCAAACTACCTGCTGTACTTCGAAGATGCGCGCACCTCGTTTCTGGAGGCGATCGGATTTCCGTACGCGCGCATCGAAGAGGCAGGCTACCTTTCTCCCGTCACGCATTTCGAATGCGACTACGGCATGCCCTTGCGCTACGGGGACACGGCCATCGTGCGCACGCGCGTCGTGCTGTCGCGGCCGACGAAGACCGTGTACGCCTACGAGGTGTTCAGGGAAGGGCAGGACATGGAAACGGAGAAGCCGTGCTGCACGGGGCGCAGCACCCATTGCCTGGTCGATGCGACTACGTTCAAGCCCGTTAGCATCAAGCGCGTCATGCCCGACCTGCTTGCCTGCTACGAAGAAGTGCTCGAGCCCGAGGAGGCCGCTCGATGAGCGCGCCGTACCGCATCCTGTTCGTGTGCCATGGCAACATCTGTCGCTCTACCATGGCGGAGTTCGTCATGAAGGACCTAGTTGCCAAGCGCGGTTTGGCCGATGCGTTCGTCATCGAGTCGGCGGCCACCCACGATGACGAGATAGGAAGCCCCGTGCATTCGGGAACGCGCGCCGTGCTCGCGGCGCAGGGGATCGACTGCGCTGGCAAGAGGGCGCGACGCCTCAAGCGGGCAGACGCGGGGGAGTGGGACCTGTTCGTGGGCATGGACGAGGCGAATATGCGCGACATGCGTCGTCAACTGGGTCGGGAGGCCGAAGGCCGCTGCATTAAGCTGCTTGAATTTGCAGACACGGATCGCGATGTGGCCGACCCGTGGTACACGGGCGACTTCGAAACCACGTACGACGACGTGCTGGCCGGTTGCACGGGCCTGTTGGCCTGGCTGAACGCCGGAGGAAAGCGAGGGTAGCTTCGGAAGCGCTCGTCGTGCATTGACGAAGGCGCCCTCCTGTCGCTTTTTTGCGCAGGAGGGCGCCTTCGTTTCGTTGCGAGGCGAAGTTCGGTATATTCCGTGGTGATATTGCGGTCGTGCGCACGTGCGCGAAAATTAATCGGTGAACGGTAGGTGCGATAATCCTGCATGAAATAAGAGCAACGCACCCGTTTTTTGCATGCCAGCTTTCAGCCTTCCAGATTTTGCGGCGAACGGTCGGACGGGCCCGGTAGGGCTGCGGGGAAATCTGCCGAAAAGGGATTTGTGCACCTGCACAAATAGGTATAATGCAGCCCTCCCAAAAAGACTAGGAGCGTCCTTCGGGCGGTCCGCCTCGGGAACAGGGCCCATGCGGTCCGATCGTAAGCATCGTAAGCGAGACACTCTAAAAGGAGGGTACTAATGAGCGGCGATAACGTAGTACTGGCAAGGAACACGGAAGATGCCCCGGTGAGCGATCTGTACTCGCAGACCGTGGCTTTCTCGCACTACAACAA
This sequence comes from Paraeggerthella sp. LCP19S3_G8, assembly GCF_052119225.1. Taxonomy (NCBI): domain Bacteria; kingdom Bacillati; phylum Actinomycetota; class Coriobacteriia; order Eggerthellales; family Eggerthellaceae; genus Paraeggerthella; species Paraeggerthella sp. LCP19S3_G8. Next base: position 415,788 of record NZ_JBQKFQ010000001.1, on the reverse strand, counting down.
CCTTTCGGCTCAGCTGCCGATCGATCCCGCCACCGGCGAGTTGGTGCCCGGCGGCATCACGGAGCAGGCCGTGCAGTGCTTCGAGAACATCGAGACGATCATCGACAGCATCGATCACGTCATGAACGATGTCATCCGCATCACCATCTTCGTCAAGGACATCCAGGACATGGACGCCGTCGACGAGGTGCAGAAGGTGTTCTTCCCGACCTACGTGCCCACCCGCACGGTCGTCGCCGTTGACGCTCTGCCCATGGACGCCCTGATCCAGGTCGAGGCCTTGATCTCCAACGGCGAAGGCACCATCCCCAACGCTCCGCAGGCCGGCGACATCCTGAAGTACACGAACAACACGCACAACGCTCCGCTGGACGTCATGTCCACGCAGTCCGTGGCTTTCTCGCACTACAACAACATCTCCGCCCAGCTGCCCATCGACCCCAAGTCGAACCAGATCGTGGTCGGCGGCGTGCGCGAGCAGACCGCGCAGTGCCTGAAGAACATCAAGGCCGTGCTCGAGAGCATCGACGTGCCCTTCGACGACATCGTCAAGGTGAACGTGTTCCTCAAGGACCTCGCCGACACGGATGCCATGAACGAGGCGTACACGCGCTTCTTCCCGGATTCGGGCATCGCTCGCGCGGTCGCCTACATGCCGGCTCGCACGGTGGTCGAGGTTGCCGGCCTTCCCATGCATGCGCTCGTGCAGATCGAAGCCGTGGTTTCCCATGGCGACGGCACGCCCCCGCAGCTGGTCGAGGACCGTCACGGGCTCATCCTCGAGGCTAACAACACGGACGCCGCGCCGAAGTGCAAGCTCTCCACGCAGACCGTTGCCTTCTCGCACTACAACAACATCTCCGCTCAGCTGGGTATCGACCCCGCCACGGGCGCCATGGTTGCTGGCGGCGTCAAGGAGCAGGCCGAGCAGTGCTTCAAGAACATCAAGGCCATCATCGAGTGCGTCGACCACGTGATGGAGGACGCCGTCAAGGTGAACATCTTCCTGAAGAACATCGACGACCTTGATGCGGTGAACGAAGTGTACGCGACGTTCTTCCCGGGCGGCACCCCTGCTCGCCGCGTCGTGGGCGCCTCCGCTCTGCCCATGGACGCCCTGGTGCAGATCGACGCCATCTTCGGCAACGCCGAGGGCACCCCTCCGGTGGCGTAAGCTTCCAGCAGGAGTCGATCAACCTGATATAGAAGGAGCTGTTGAAGCTCCTTGGCAAGAAGGCGAGGCCGACACGGTCTCGCCTTCTCCGTTTCGGAGCCGCATGCCGGGATTCTGATGCTTGATCGACGTCGGTACGGCTTAGACGGAGGTTTCGCTTGTTGGATCTCGTATGTTCAATGGGCCGCAGCGGCTGTGCGGGTCGCGCGCCGGCAGCCGTTCGCCGATTGGGCGTATTCCGAACGCCCTGCGGATCGGGTGTCCGTTTTCGCATAATCGAAAGTGTTTTACTAGGTTATATGCATGTTCTCGTTGCTCCTTCCCGGAAACGATGGCTCGCGGCGTAAACGATGCGTTTGCCGCTTATCGGAAAAGGATGGGCAAGCATCAAGACACCGAACCTCGTTCGCTATACTGCGTGCTTTCCCCCAAGACGAGGAGGATCCATGCAACGATCGAAGACTCAAAGCAGAGCGAACGTCGTCCTGATAGCAGGGGTTTTGTTCAACCTCTCCATCAGCTTGTTGTATTCGTGGAGCGTTATCAAATCGGGGCTGACCGCCGCGCCTGACGCAGGCGGGTTCGGCTGGTCGAGCGCGCAGGCGGGACTGCCGTACACCATCGCCATCGTGTTCTTCGCGCTTGGATTGCTGGGCGGCGGCATCGTGCAGGACAGGATAGGGCCTCGTAAGGTCATCACGGCGGGCGGCTTGCTGGCCGGCTTGGGCATGGTGCTTTCTTCGTTCGCGGGGCAAAGCGTGCTCGGAGTGTGCCTCACGTACGGAGTTCTTACTGGAACGGGAATCGGATTGGGCTACGGCTGCGTTACGCCGTGCGCTTTGAAGTGGTTCGATCCCTCCAAGAAGGGGCTTGTCGCAGGACTCGTCGTCGGCGGTTTCGGGCTGGCGGCGGTTTATCTTGCACCGGCTACGCAGATGTTGATCGAGGGCTTCGGCATTTCGCAGACGTTCCTGATCCTGGGCATTGTCACGATCGTCGTAAGCGTGCCCATCGCCCAGCTTATCAAGAACCCCGAAACCGACTACGTTCCCGCTTCATCCTCCGTTCGCAAAGCGGGGAAGGCATCCGTCGAGCGGACCCCGGATCGTACGTGGCGTCAAATGGTTCGAACCAAGGAGTTCTACCTGCTGTTCGCGTTGTTCGCGCTGTCGTCTTCGGTGGGTCTCATGATCATCGGCAACCTTTCGAAGATCGCGACCATCCAGGATCCTGCGAGCGCCGCAGGCTACGCAGCCTTGCTCGTTTCTCTTCTGGCCCTGTTCAATACGGGCGGTCGTGTTGTGGGCGGCATCCTGTCGGACAAGATCGGGCGCATCAGCACCCTTGTTCTAGTGTTCGCCATCCAGTGCCTCAACATGTGCTTGTTCGCGCTGTACGGAAACTTCGCGCTGCTGACGCTGGGGGCGCTGTTCGTTGGATTCTCGTACGGAACGCTCTTGAGCGTGTTTCCCTCGATGACGGCGGATCTGTACGGTTTGAGGAACTACGGGACGAACTACGGCATTCTTTATCTTGCCTGGGGGCTTTCGGGCGTGCTGGCGCCGGTCATGGCCGATGTGGTGTTCGACGTCACGGGCACGTTCGATGCAGCGTATCTGATATGCGCCGCAATCCTGGCGCTGTGCATCCTGCTGGGCGTGGTCTTGAAGCGCCAGCTTAACGCTGCGAGCGGGAAAGCGGTGAATCTTGATCGCGGGGAATCGCCTGCAAGCTAGCTTTTGCTCGTTCCGGATGTCGCACGAGCGAGATGCGATATCCGGAACGATTCCGCTTTGAAGCAGCTTGTCGCAGCTGCGGACGTCGAAGCGGATCCGTGCCGCCTGTTGACATGCTATAGCTTAGAGTTACTCTAAGCTATAGCCGATAGCCGCTTCGGCAATGCAAAAAGCGGGCTGCTTTCGCAACCCGCTTTCCTTGATCGAGCTTTTGCCGTTATGCAAGGCGCCGAACGAGTGAAGCGCACATTACGGCCCCCATAAAGCATAACAGGCCTATGACGTATCCCATTGCATCCTCCTTGCGTGCCCGCTAAAGCCCTAGGCGCAGAATACGCTTAAGGCATGGCCGTCTGCAACGTGAAACGCGTTCGGTTGCCAAGCGGTAGCCGAACCGTAGCGCGCATCGAGTGGCCTCAACCTGCGTTTAGTTGCCGAAAAGCGCGTTTGAAACAGCCTGCTCGGCATTGGCATCAGGCATCCAGGTGTCATCTTTGAGTTCGTATCCGATGGTGATGGGCGCCGTTTCGGCTGGCTGAAGAGCCCCGAGCGTATCCATGATGATTTGTCCGATCTTCGAGGTGATCTCGGCTTCGGTCATGTTGGCAACGGTCTCATCGGAAGCGAGCGCCTGGGTCGCTTCCGCGAATCCCTTCTCGAATTCCTTGAGGTTCTTGCAGGTGAGAACCACGCTGGCCTGGGCTTTGTCGCCATCCACTGTTATGCCGTCAACGCGATAGTCGAAACCTGCCAGATACGATGTGACGAACTCCTTCGGATCTATCCCGTATGCGGCCATTTCCGTCGTGCCTGCGCCCGTGGCAAGTTCATCGAGTAAAGCGGGATCGAGCGTTTTGATGGCTTCGAGCTGCTCGGTGACCCCTTCGCGAATGATCTCCTCGTCGCTGGGTCCGCATCCCGTGAGCGCAACCGCCCCAAACGCCATGAGCATTGCAGCCGCACACGCGACAAACACGTTCCTGATCTTCATGCTACCCCTCCTTCATAGGCCGCCCTTTTCGGCCTCTATCAGGAAGGATACCTTGTTTCAGCAGATCAGTCCAGACCAGCGGACCGCTCAGACGAACCATTCAGCCAGGTGGCGGACCGCGCGAAGCCACGCGTTTGACCGGTGATTCCCCGTTCATGGAACGCTAGGATGATACCAGGGCTTTCATGAAAGGGGCGTCATGATCACCGAAGCAAGAATCAACGAGAATCGGAAGTCGCGGTACTATCGCGAGGGGCTGTGGACTGAAAAGACCATCCTGGATGTATGGGAAGCGCAGGCGGCAGCTTGCTGGTCTGATACGTACGTTACCGACAGCAAGGGTTCCAGTTTTACGTACGGCGAAGTGGACGAATCCGCTTCGAAGCTTGCCTTTTGGCTGATCGATCAGGGGATAGAGCCCGGTGACGTCGTTTCGTTCCAGATGCCCACCTGGGCAGAGTTCTGCATCGTCTACGTTGCCTGCCTGAAAGCGGGGGCGGTTATGCATCCGCTTTCCATTGATCGCCGGAGACGCAGCGTCGTTCAGAACATGAACCAAGTTGCATCGAGGGCTTACATAGGCCCCACGTTGTTCGAATCCACTGATTTCGAGTCGTTGGCGCTCGATGCCCGGCACGAGGTTCCTTCGCTGTGTTGCTTGCTGTTCGTCGATCGTCTTGCTCCTGTGCAACGGGGCACGGCTCTGTCCGCCGTTCTTCAAGACGTCGGACGGACTCCCGGTCGGCCTGAGGTATCTTCTGACGACGTGGCCTGCATTCTCTCAACGTCCGGCTCTACGGGAAAACCGAAGGCGGCCATGCTCACGCACAACAACATCCTGTTTTCCGAAACCTCGTTCATTGCGGGTGCCGGAAGGACGAAGCAAGATGTGATGTACATGCCGTCGCCGCTCAATCATGCTACGGGGTTCTTCCACGGACTGCTTTCTCCGATGATCATGGGCGGGCGCGCCGTGCTGCAGGAGCGATTTGATGTCGAAGAAGCCGTTGACTTGGTTAATGCGGAGCGGTGCACGTGGTCCATGGGGGCGACGCCCTTCATATTCGACCTGCTGAACGAGCTTGACCGGACCGGCAAAAAACTCGAATCTCTTGAGCTGTTCCTTTGCGGTGGCGCCCCGGTCCCCGGTTCTCTTGTCCAGCGCGCATGGAAGCACGGGGTGCTGCTCTGCGAGGTGTACGGTTCGACCGAAAGCTGCCCGCACGTATACGTGCCACCTGCGAATTGTCTTGCTTGGAATGGAAGCTGGTCGGGAATTCCGTATCCGGGGATCGAGGTGCGCGTGGTGGACGAGCATCGCAACGAGGTTCCGCGGGGAACGCAGGGGGAAGAGGCTTCGCGCGGACCGCATCAGTTTGTCGGCTACCTGGGAGATCCCGAACGCACTGACAAGGCGCTTGACGATGAGGGGTGGTTCTACAGCGGCGACCTGTGCTACCAGGATGAACAGGGTCGAATACGCATCAACGGACGGAAAAAGGAAATTATCATCCGCGGCGGCGAGAACATCAGCGCAGTCGAGGTGGACCATCTTGTCGACGGTTGTCCCGGCATCGGCGATCATGCGGCGATCGGAATGCCAGACGAACGTCTGGGCGAAGTGGTATGCCTCTTCGCGGTCTCGGAGAACGGCAGGTGCGCAACGCTTGCGGAAGTGCGGGACTACATGCGCGCTCAAGAGGCGCACGAGCACCTGCTTCCCGTGCGCTTGGAGTTCGTGGACGAGATTCCTCATACTGCAACGGGAAAAACGCGACGGTTTCTGCTAGTCGAAGAGTTGAAGCGTCGAATGGAGGAAGAGACTCGGGGCTAGAAGGGTAGGGCTTGCGGCGCATCGCCTCCCCGGGGAGCTCCTTTCCGGCAAGTTTCCTCTCCTGACGATCATTGCGTGTTTGAAGAGGGTCTATACTGATGAAAGACAGTGTTTTGATCAGGGGTAGCGTACTTTAGCGGGTGCGCTCGACGACGAGTGGGGGAGTGCGGCCATGGACTTTATGGACAACTTCAATGACGAAGCAGGAAAGACCAACTTCAACGGAGGGCAATACCGCGTTATGCAGGTGGTGCTGAGGGAGAAGTTCGTCGGCAAAGGATCGAAAAACTTCACGGAAATCGAGGAAATTTGCAATCAGCAATATGCGCAAGGATATCGCCTGCACACCTTCGCCCAGTCCACGGCGGCTTCTGCTGGATTCGGCGGCGGCGACAGAACGGTATGCAACCTGGTTTTCGAGAGGATGATGTAGCGTAAGCGCTTGACGGCGCTGTGTTCCCGCAGCGGCAAGGAACCCGCCGGTCGGCTGCCCTTGCCGCTGCGGGCTGTATGGTATCATGCGAAGCGTAGCAGTTCTGGCAGGGGGCCGGGACAAACGTAGGGGGATTCGCGCCGTCAATTGACAATGGAACGGGTTTATCGGGGTAGTTATCACCCCGAATTTTTTATGAGTGTTACTTTACATAAGACATGTTATCAATAAATTAGAAAGCGTATGAAGGGGAGTGATAAAGGGGCTGATGGAAAGCATGGTTCGTAAACCCATTAGCTACTTTAAAGAAAACATGCCGACGGTTTCGTGATGCTTTATGCATACGATTGCCGTCGGCATGCAAAACAGACCGGTTGCGAATACGCGACTTTAGCCCCACGTCGTGCTAGGACCAGCAGCTCCGCTTCCGACATCGGCTGCAATCCCAGTGTAGTCGCCGCTTTCGACCAATTGCATGACTTCAGGAAGCAGGAAGTATAGAGAAACCGCATTGAGGACGAGCGCGACGCCGCAGATAACCATGCCCACAACGCTCGACCGCCTTAAGCGAGATGCAACGGCAGCAACTTCGGTCTGCTTCTTTGCAAGCGCGCTCAGTTTTCTGTAACCGATTATTCCGCATATAAGCCCCGTGCCGCTCAATAAGACACCGCCGATGAACAACGAAACGGGTCCGGCGATATTTGCGACCATGATCAGCGTCTGGGAAGATTTCAGTTCTCGATAATCCTGCATGTTCGGCTGAAACGGCGGAGGCGCAATCGATATCCGCGGACCAGTCGGAGGCTGATACTTTTCTTCTCGGTTGCTTTTCGGCGCTGGAGGCGCTTCAGGAGCTTTGTTTTCTTCATCTGCCATAAGTACCCTCTATTTCATGCCTCTGACCAGGCTTTTTGTAAACGACGCTCTGAGAGCCGTTCTAAGGCCCTATATTGCCCTTTCGCGACTCCTAGGCCATGGAAATCGCAATGATTTTCGATGACCTGTTATCAGACTATACCATGGTGCGCTATTGACTCGAATCGCTTGCCGACAACTCCATACTCGCTGCATGCAAGCGCTTCAAGCTTTCCTTCAATTCACTGATCTGGTACTCGAGGACGGTTTCCTGGTCTCTGACGATCTCCAAGCATTCAGCCTGCGTCGCAGCGCCGCGTTTCTGCAGCTTCACGAAGTACTGAATACCCTCGATTGAAAGCCCGCTTTTTCTCAATGCATCTACAAACAGCAATTGCGTGATGTCAGCCTGTGAAAACGAACGCACACCACGATGATCACGCGCGAGATCTGGAAAGAAGCCGCACTTATCGTAATAGCGAATCGTAAATGCAGAAATACCCGTCGTGTCGACAACGTCGCTTATGCTGTAACATGGCACGCCGCTCACGTCGGATCCCTTTCGTTCGTGTCCTAGTCTATTCAGCCAAGAATTAGAGTACTTAGAGTTACTCTAAGTTGATCGTATTGTCTTACGAACGCACTCCGCTGCTGCCGAAACCACCCGCGCCCCTGCTGCTCTCAGGAAGCTCATCGGCCGACTCGAAAGCGATGTCCGGAACCTTCATGACAACCAACTGAGCAATACGATCGCCGCGCTTGATTTCAAACGGGGTTTGGGGATCGAGATTCACGAGAACCGCCTTTATCTCCCCTCGATAGTTGCTGTCGATCAAACCGGGTGCATTCACCAGGGAAATGCCGTGCTTAATGGCCAGCCCGCTTCGCGGAAGGACGAAGCCCGCGTAGCCTTGCGGTATTGCCATCGCAAGGCCGCAAGGAACAAGCTTTCGTTCAAAAGGTTGCAGCACACCATCGCAGGTTGCGCGCAAATCAACTCCCGCATCGCCTGCGTAGGCATACGCGGGTACGGGTAAACTGGGATCGAGCTGTTTTACCGGTATTGTAAGGTCAGTCATGGTATCGCAACCCTTCAAGTGCAGCCGAGAATTCTTCGACGTTCTGAAAGTCCTTGTACACGCTCGCAAAGCGAACGTAAGCCACATCGTCAAGCTTAGCTAGACGGACAAGCGCCATATCGCCTAGTTCTTTCGATTTAATCTCGCTCTTGGAGGCGTTGCGGAGCTCGCTCTCTATGCTGTCGATAAGCGATCCGATTTGCTCAGGCGATATAGGTCTTTTCGCGCATGCCATAAGCAAGCCTCGCATGAGCTTCTGGCGGTCGTAAGCTTCGGACGATCCGTCCGTTTTGATTATGAGCAAGGGGTTGTCGCCTAGTCGTTCGTACGTGGTGAATCGTCGGCCGCAATCAAGACATTCGCGACGGCGCCGTATAGCCGTGCCGTCTTCGGAAGGTCGGGAATCGACAACCTTCGATTCAGGATTTCCACAGGCTGGGCAACGCATAGGCTGGACTCCTTCTCTCGAATTTGCCCTAGCCTAACATACTACATATAGTGGTTCAATCGCGTTCTTTGATCACTGCAAGAAAACCAACGCCTCCACTGTGCAATCACATGCACCGCTTGAAAACCGTCTCAGTTACAAGCTCAAGAGCACGCCGGCAAAAGAACAAGCCGTAAGAACGATTCCACCCGCAACAGCCTGCCCCGTATTAAAGCGATCATAAGCCCGTCCGCGACAATTGCCCTGCCGTAAAGTCCGAACAAAGCCTTGGAGCGTACCGCATGATCCTGGGCGGGAGGCAGAAATCGATCGAACTTCAAAGCCATCAGAAGAGGCCGCATGATTCGGGAACGAAAATATGCGCGCGTTTTTTACCGAGCAGCTATGAAACTCGGGTTGCAAAGCAGACGTGCCGTCAGTCGGGTAGCGCACCTCGAAATTCCTCATCTTTCTGCCTCCTTGCTCTTGCGTAGAACCTTTGTTCGCGTATATAATAGAGCGAACAAAGGTTCATGTCAACATAAAATCAAAACATTTGTTCGCTTTTAGGAAAGGATGGAGTATGTCCGAAAAAGTGACGAAGCGCCAACAAGCTGTACTTGATTGCATTGAAGAGTGCATTCGCGAAAAGGGGTACGGCCCTACCGTGCGCGAGGTTTGCCAAAGCTTGGGGCTCTCCTCCCCTTCCACAGTGCACGTTCACTTGAAAGCGCTTGAAGACAAGGGGCTTATCAAGCGCGACCCGCTCAAATCCCGTTCTATAGCGCTTACCTATCCCCTTGAAGATGCTGCGCTTGCGACGAACGTCGTACAGCCGAGTTTCAGCAAGATCGTGAACGTTCCGCTGGTCGGAAACGTTGCAGCAGGCTCTCCCATCCTTGCGGAAGAGAACATTACCGACACCATCTCTCTCCCGACCGATATAGTGGGGGATTCTCCCTCGTTCCTTCTATCGGTTCGCGGGGAGAGCATGATTGAAGCCGGGATCAACGACGGTGACTATGTTGTAGTGAAAGAGCAACCCGTTGCGAACAACGGGGATATCGTCGTGGCGATTATCGACGACGGTGCAACTGTCAAGCGCTTCTTTAAAGAGCAGGATCATATTCGGCTGCAACCGGAGAACTCCTCCATGGATCCCATCATCACCCGCGATTGCTCCATCGCGGGCAAAGTAGTCGCAGTGTTTCGCCGTCTTTAAGCATAAGCGGTTTTTCGAGAGAGACGCACTCCCTTATGGTGGCGAAACGATTTCAGGCCCATGTTAGAGTTGCTCTAACATGGGCCTGACGTGCAGATCTTCTCGTGTGCTGCGATGCGGTTAGCAAGGATTCGCATGATGCAGCAAGCACGCGACCTGGAGACTGCCCGTCGTTTTATTCTTCGCAAACGAACGGCGCGAACAATCCGGAAAACGAAGGCGATGCCAGCATGGTGATTTTCGTTCCCTGCTCTTCGTGGGTCTCCGATAGAATATGGCAACGCTCGTGCGCAAGCGAAACAAGATCCCCTCGGTGGTACGGCAGCAACACGCTCAGGTGATCGTCATGCGCGGAAGCAACGCGCGCAATATGCTCGATCAGCCCTGCGATCCCCTCCCCTGTTTCGGCGGAAACGAACCGAGCCTGAGCATGACGCGTCTCGAGCGCATGTTGATGCTCCTGGTCAAGCAGGTCGCATTTATTGAACACGAGAATGCGCTGAAGATCTTGAGCGCCAATTTGACCCAGAATGGCATCGACGGCATCTATCTGACCTTGGTATTCCTCTGAAGAAGCGTCCACTACATGCAGTACCAAATCCGCGCCCGTAATCTCGTCAAGCGTCGATTTGAACGCCTCGACAAGCGTCGTCGGAAGCTTTTGAATGAACCCGACCGTATCGGTGATGGTTATTTCCCGGCCTTCAGGAAGCTCGAACTTGCGCGTCGTGGAGTCCAGCGTTGCGAATAACTTGTCGTACGCAATCACATCGGCCTTCGTCAGACGATTGAGCAAGCTCGATTTACCCGCATTCGTATAGCCCGCCAACGCCACCTTGAACATGCCGCTCTCGTAGCGACTTTCACGCTGCACTGCACGCACCTCAGAAAGATGCTTGAGCTCGCGCTTGATCGAAGTGATTCGCTTGCGAACCATGCGCCGGTCGACTTCGAGCTGGCTCTCGCCTTCGCCGAAGCGCGATCCCACACCGCCGCCCATGCGGTTCGATGCCAAGTGGGCCCACATGCCGCGCAGGCGAGGTAGCAAGTACTGGTTTTGAGCCAGCCGCACCTGCAGACGACCTTCCTTGCTGGTTGCATGCAAGGCGAAGATGTCCAGGATAAGGGCCGTTCTGTCGATGACCTTCACATCGCGCCCTACCACCTTCTCCAGATTCGCCTGCTGAGAAGGCGTCAGTTCATCGTCGAAAACGACGAGGTCCGCAGCATGGGCGCGTGCGAGCTCGGCAACTTCCTCGGCTTTGCCCGTGCCTACGAAGGTGCGAGGATTCGGCGCCTCGAGCTTTTGCGTCGTGCTGGCGACGACGTCGGCTCCCGCCGTATCTACCAACCGCTCGAGTTCTGCAAGCGACGAGGCTAAGGGCCATGCGGTTCCGGGTCGGTCGACCCCCACAAGAACGGCCCGTTCGCGCCGTACTTCGGCAGTAGGCGTCATGCCGCGCGTAATCACTGCTTCGAAATCGGACATCAAGCCATCCTTCCCAGAGAACATCGCTATCTTCAACAACCGCTTGCAAGCGGTTGAGCTTCTTCGAGAACCGCTAAAGACGCGCGCAGCATCGCACGCACATCGGGAGCGTTTGCATCGATCCAGCGGATGCGCGTATCTTTGCGAAACCAGGTACGTTGTCGCTTAGCGTACCGGTGCGTTGCCGTTTTGATACTGAGAATCGCTTCCTCCATGGTAGTTTCACCGTCAAGCGCGGCAACGATCTCTTTGTACCCGATAGCCTGCGGAGCCGTGATTCCGTTTCTGAACCCTTTTTGGAGCAGATGCTTCACTTCGTCGACCAAGCCGTCTTCGATCATCTGGTCGACACGTGCGTCGATCCGAGCGCGAAGAACATCGGGATCGACCGCCAACCCCACGAACACGGCGGGAACGCATTGCGGCAACTGCGCAAGTTTGGCGCGCTGTTTGGCATACGTCGTACCGTCCTCGAGAAGTTCGAAGGCACGAGCAACGCGCTTCACGTCGGCAGGCGGAATCAAAGCGGCGCTCTCCTTGTCGCGATCCGCAAGAAGATTCCATAGAGCTTCAAGGCCTTGTTCCTGCGCAATGCGATTGCAACGATCTCGTACAAGATTGCCGACCTGCTCGCCTTTGGGAAAATCGTAATCGTCTATCGCTGCGCGCACATAAAACCCCGTACCGCCGCAGAGCACGCTTCTTCGTCCGCGCGCGTCGACGTCAAGAAAACAATCTCGCGCATACGCCTGGAACAACGCCGCCGAATAAGGCTCGCCCGGGTCGACCAAGTCGAATCCGTGGTGGGCCACGATGCGATCCCGAACAGGGAGCTTTCCCGTGCCGATGTCCATACCGCGATACACTTGCATCGAATCGGCGCTGACCACTTCGCCGTTCAATTCGAAAGCAAGCGCTTGCGCAAGCGCAGTCTTGCCCGATGCCGTGGGACCTACGACGCATACAACGGGGGCCGAAAGGCTAAACACCGTCTACAACCTCGCCTGCCAGATACCACGTTTTCGCTTCGTCGATGCGCACGCGTACCGTTTGGCCGGTCAGGCTCTTCACCGAAAGCCCTGCAGGAACAGCTGCGTGAACGGTTTGGTTCTTCGGGCTCTTGCCCGTCAGAAGGGTTTCGTCGCGCTTCGATCCGCCCTCTACCAGCACATCCACCGTAGCTCCCAGGTCTTTCTGATTCGCCTCGAACGCCTTGTCCTGCACAAGGTCCACCAAGCGATCGAAACGCTGCTGGATAACCTCGCGCGGGGTGCTATCGTCCATGGAAGCGGCAGGCGTGCCTTCGCGCTTCGAATAGATGAACGTGAACACCTGGTGGTAGCCCACCTCGTCAAGCAATCGGTAGGTATCTTCGAAATCCTTGGCGGTCTCTCCCGGAAAGCCTACGATGATGTCGGTCGACAGCGCAATATCGGGGCAGGCGTCGCGCAGTTTGGCGATAAGGCCCCGGTAGTGCTCGCGCGTGTAGCGACGATTCATCGCAGCTAAGACGGCATCGGACCCGGACTGAACCGGAAGATGCAAAGCAGGCATAAGAGAGCGTAGCGAACCGAATTTCGCGATCACCTCGTCGGTCAAATCCTTCGGATGGCTCGTGGCAAAGCGGAGCCGCTCGATTCCCGTTGCGTCGAGCGCATCGAGCACCTGCGCGAAACGAGGCGATCCATACAGATCGCGACCGTACGAATTTACGTTTTGACCCAACAGCGTGATCTCTTTTACGCCGGCAGCCACATACCGCTCGGCTTCGCTGACGATGTCCTCGAGCGGACGCGACTTCTCCCGCCCGCGCACGTACGGCACGATGCAGTAAGAGCAGAAGTTGTTGCAGCCGATGGTGATGGGAAGCCAGGCCGCCCATTCGTGCTCGCGCGCCGTGGGCAGCTCGGTCGGAAACGAAGAGGCCGCATCGAGCACTTCCACCTGATGGCCGCCCTCTTCTATAGCTGCTTGCAAAAGGCGTGGCAGCGATCCTAGATTGTGCGTTCCGAACACCACATCAAGATGAGGCAGTTCTTCGGTAAGCTTCTCGCCGTCGCGCTGGCCGATGCAGCCTCCAACGGCCACAACGCGTTTGGAAAGCGGCGTGCCTTCGCGCAGCGGGATATTCTTGAGCGAGGCGACTTGGCCGTACAGGCGCGTATCGGCCGCTTCGCGAACGCAGCACGTCATGAACGCGACGATGTCCGCATCCTCGATGGAATCCACCATGAGGGCCCCTAAGCCCTCGAGCATCCCGGCAATACGCTCGGAATCATGCTTGTTCATTTGGCATCCGAACGTACGGATGCAGAACGTCAAGTTCATAAAGGGAGTTTGCATAGGCTCGTCTATCTTAGAGGTCGGAAAGGGAGTCGCGACGCTCGTCGGAAACGGAAGCTCCGACGCCGCGCGTATAGCGAGGATCTACCGCGAATCGGATTGCGGTGCGGTACTCGCCGTCGATTACGATGTCGGCGAACGAAGGGACGCAAGCGATTTCGATTCCAATAGGCGACAGAAACCCTCGAGAAATAGCGATGGCTTTGACCGCCTGATTGACGGCTCCCGCTCCCACAGCTTGAATCTCGACGGAAACGCCGTCCTTCACCATGCCGGCGATGGCACCCGCTACGGAAGCGGGCGACGATTTCGACGACACCTTCAGGCAGCCGACGTCTGGCTTATGCTCTGTAGTGGACATGCATATCCTTTTTCGTTTGGTCCGTTACGCGTGCGTTTAGTTCGATAAATATGCTTCGCTCAGCCTGCAATGTTTATGCATTCAACATTCTACCCATTCGATCTATGGCGTGCAACCTGCGGGTATACCGAAACCATGGAGAACTCGAAGCGATCAGGGCATCTAGGCGTTATCGCAACTTGGCAATAGGAATGGTGATACGAATGCAGTCCTTCCCAACGCGAACCTCCGGGCTTACCCCCGATTCGAGGTAGTAATCGCGCGCCACGTCTTCGAAAGCTGCGGCAACGCGCTTCGAGAAGATCTCCAAATCCTCGGTGGCGATTTTCAAGCCGCGCGCATCCTTTGCAGCTGCATGATCGCGCACGTTGCGCGGAGCCGTCGGGGTGTTGTCGGGTTCTGCAACAGCCTCAATGCGAATTCGATCGATAAGCGGCGATAACGGGGCTATTTCTCCGTCCATGATGCGCCGCGCGCTTCGCTCGGACAATTCAAGGCCCAATCGAGCCGCTTCCTGTGCGAACGAAGCGGGGTCGGCGCACACCGACAACCGCTTGCTGACAGGAAGGCGGGATGGCTCTTTGCAAAACGCCCTTGCCGACGAGGTCAGCGAAGCAAGCCCGAAGGCGTACAGCGTGGCGGCCACGTCCGTAGCGGATCCCAGGTACACCGTGCAGCTTGTTCTGCTTTCAATGGCGAACTCGCATGCCGTACGCAGTATGTTTTTAGGACCGCGTACGACCACGTTCCCCGATTCATTTCGCTCGAACGTGGGGAAACTCGACTGATCGGTCTTCTCCCCCACCTTGTCCAGATTCGTCTCGACGTACAGCGAAGACCCTTTGCCCGAATCCGAAGCTGCTACGTACGCAGACTCGGAATTGACGGCAATAGAGTACAAAGCCATGCCGCGTCCGTGGACGCCCCATTTATCCATGGACATAGTGTCGAGCTTCGAGGTAACGCGCGGCTCGAAGATGCGCTCGTGCATGGAAGGGGGAACGCCGTCTCCATCGTCGATCATGACCAGTTTCCGCCGCCGATCCTCGCGGGTAACCGCAAGGAAGATACTGCGCGCATGAGCATCGCGTGCGTTTCTCAACATCTCGATAACGATGTCTTCCGTTGACCGTATGTCGTGCGCAGCTTGGCGCCGCTCGGCTTCTGCGCTCCTCAAACGGACGAAGCCATCCCCGAGGTCGGTTTCGACCCGGAGATGGCTTTCGCCGCAGACGTCCTCGATGAAGCTCTCGAGAGAGTCGTGCTTCACAACAGATCCGCCTTACTTCGCGATGCCGACCGCACGGCTCTCGCGAATGACCACGACCTTCACCTGGCCGGGGTACTGCATCTCGTTTTCGATGCGCTGCGCGATATCGTGGGCGAGCACCGTGGTAGCCGCTTCGTCCACCGCTTCGGGTTCCACCATGACGCGTACTTCGCGACCCGCTTGGATTGCGTAGGTGCGCTCGACGCCCTTGTACGAATTCGCGATTTCCTCAAGTTTCTCAAGACGCTTGATATAGGCGTCAAGCGTCTCCTTGCGCGCACCGGGGCGTGCGGCGGATACCGCGTCTGCAGCCTGAACCAGAACCGCAAGCACGCTCGAAGGCTCCACGTCGTTGTGGTGAGCCTCGATAGCATGCACGATATCGCCCTTTTCGCCGAAACGGCGAGCAAGGTCGGCGCCGATCACGGCATGGCTTCCCTCGACCTCGTGGTCAACGGCCTTTCCCAAGTCGTGCAGCAAGCCGGCGCGCTTGGCCGGAATGGGATCGAGTCCCAACTCCGAAGCCATGACGCCCGACAGGTACGCGACTTCGAGCGAATGGTTGAGCACATTCTGCCCGTAAGAGGTGCGGTACCGCAAACGACCGAGCGTCCGCACGAGCTCAGGATGCAGGTCGTGAATTCCCGTATCGAACGCAGCTTGTTCGCCGGCCTCCTGGACGCGTTGGTTCACGAACGCCTCGGCCTTGCCGAACATCTCCTCGATACGAGCCGGATGGATGCGGCCGTCCGCAACAAGGTTCTCCATCGTGACGCGACCGATCTCGCGGCGCACCGGATCGAAGCAGGAGATCGTCACGCACTCAGGGGTGTCGTCGATGATGAGGTTCGTGCCCGTCAGCTGCTCGAACGAGCGAATGTTGCGACCTTCGCGGCCGATGATGCGGCCCTTCAGGTCATCCGACGGAATATGGATGGTCGATACCGTGGTTTCAGCGGTATGGTCGGCCGCAACGCGCTGGATTGCCAGGCTCAGGATCGAACGCGCCTTCTTGTCGGCCTCGGCCTTCGCGCGCGCTTCAGCATCGCGAATGATGGCTGCAGAGGCATGCGTGACCTCGTCCTTCAGCGTATCGAGCAGCTCGGCTTTCGCCTCGTCAGGGCTCATGCCTGCCACGCGCTCTAGACGGTGGTTGATCTCCTGCTCTGCCTCGGACAGATCGCGTTCGCGGCGATCGAGCTGCCCTTGCATCGACGAGATCTGATGTTCGCGCGAATCAAGCGACTCCACGCGACGGTCGAGCGATTCCTCACGCTGGGATATACGGTTCTCGGCGGCGCGCACCTCGCGCATGCGCTCCTTGCTTTCAACTTGCGCTTCCTGCTTGAGCCGAAGCGCTTCGTCCTTCGCCTCGACGATTGCTTCTCGGCGCAACGTCTCCGCCTGTCGTTTCGCATCGGTCACCACGGATTCCGCTTCTTGCGCCGCACGCTTAGTGGACGCATTGACGAGAAAACGCGTGATGACGAATCCGAGGGCGATGCCAGCTGCGGCTCCGACAACGAGCCAGATGATTTCAGGCATACGCTCCCCCCTTTCGTTTCGCATTCTGTCAGTGTGTTTCAAAGTACTCGTAGGCATAAAAAATCCCGGCAAAACCGGGCATGAGCGAACGCACGCGATACGGGAAGCATCGTATGAATTTGTCTATAAGAAGTACCCTCATCAGGTACGTTTCACCCAAGCTTCTATACATAATAAGGCTTGTATGCGATTTGTAAAAGCCCTCGACAAGAAATATTCGGAAACGACAAGGCGAAACGCACCTTCACGAACAGGGTCGGCAAAACGGAGGCGCCGGACGGCTTGCACGTCCGACGCCCGGCCTTACCCTATCCGGTCGAACTGCGCCGAGCAAAGGGATTCATGCCATTGACGGGCGGCTGAGGAAGCGACCGATGAGCCGTAGCCCTTCTGGACGAGTTTTCTATACGCCGCCTCTCGAGCGTTCTTCGACCGAGGGGGCTTCCGCTCGAGCAAAGCGATGGCGCGCGAGATCTCCGACGCATCGTCGCCGACCCCCTGCCCTTCGGACAACGACGCGACTTCGTCGACGGCAATGCCAAGATCCTCGAGCTCGGCGACGATGCCGCGGCGCCCCTTGCCCTGCGAAAGACGGCTTCGGACGAGCACGTCGGCATAGCGAAGATCGTCGACAAGACCGCATGCCTGGGCGCGCGCCACCGCTTCCTCGACGGCATCCTCGCAAAATCCCTCGCGCACTAAACGTCGGCGCAAAGCCTCGCTTGCCTGTTCGCGCGCGCAGGCAAGGCGCTCGATCTTGCGAAACGCGCGCTCAGGCGAATCGTCCGGCCCTTCTTTATCCCGGCCGACGGAAACGCTCTCGCACGAGACGGGTCGTGCTTTTCGCTCGGAGCTCGTTGCCTGACGCGCACCGGGCAACGACGACCGTTCTCCCGATTCGATCGCAGCGATATTCGCCCGCAAGAGGGCTTTCACGTCGTCGGAGCTATGCGACATGACGCGCTACTTCTTTCCCTTGGGCTTCGCTACCGGAGAGAGAACGTCCGCCTCTTCTGCCGTTCGCGTGATAATGGGGATATCGAACGCCTCGCGCACCTTGTTCTCCAGTTCGTCGCGCAGATCGGGGTTCTCCCTAAGCGTCTGCTTCGCGGCTTCGCGGCCCTGCCCCAAGCGCTCTTCGCCGTAGGTGTACCATGCACCGGACTTTTTCGCGACGCCGGCCTCTACCGCCATATCGACGATGCAGCCTTCGCGAGAAATGCCCTCGCCGTACATGAGATCGAATTCAGCCTGGCGAAACGGCGGCGCCACCTTGTTCTTCACGACTTTCGCGCGCACGCGGTTGCCCACGATCTCGCCGTCTTTTTTGATGGAGTCGATGCGTCGGATGTCGATGCGCACGCTCGAGAAGAACTTGAGCGCCCGTCCGCCGGTCGTGGTTTCGGGATTGCCGAACATGACGCCGATCTTCTCGCGCAGCTGGTTGATGAAGATGCACGTGGTGTTCGACTTGGAGAGCGAGCCTGCCAGCTTGCGAAGCGCTTGAGACATAAGGCGCGCCTGCAAGCCCACCGTAGTATCGCCGATCTCGCCTTCGATCTCGGCCTTGGGCACAAGAGCCGCCACGGAGTCGATGACGATGCAATCGATGGCGCCGCTTCGCACCAGCATGTCGCAGATTTCAAGCGCCTGCTCGCCGGTATCGGGCTGGGATATAAGAACTTCGTCGATGTCGACGCCGAGACGCGCCGCGTACACCGGATCGAGCGCATGTTCGGCGTCGATGAAAGCGACGATGCCGCCGAGCGCTTGCGCTTCGGCAAGCACCTGAAGCGCAAGCGTCGTCTTGCCGCTCGATTCAGGACCGTAGACCTCCACGATGCGCCCGCGCGGCACCCCTCCGATGCCCAATGCGGCATCAAGAGGAAGCGAGCCTGTGGGTATAGCGCCAATATTGAGGCTCTGGTCGCTTTCGCCGAACTTCATGATGGAGCCTTTTCCGAACTTGGTCTCGATCTGATCGGTGGTCAGCTTGAGCATCTTCGATTTTTCTTCGTTCATGCGCTTCCTTCTCTTTCCGCAGGTGCGCCAAAGCGCCGCTTTTCGACTTCTCCTATTATACGAACATCTGTTTGTCGGTCAAGCATTTTTATCGGCAAGTCCGCAATTCAAGTATAGA
Source organism: Paraeggerthella sp. LCP19S3_G8 (assembly GCF_052119225.1). Lineage (NCBI taxonomy): Bacteria > Bacillati > Actinomycetota > Coriobacteriia > Eggerthellales > Eggerthellaceae > Paraeggerthella > Paraeggerthella sp. LCP19S3_G8. The sequence goes on along the minus strand of NZ_JBQKFQ010000001.1, from coordinate 396,886 downwards.
AGCCCTTTCTAGCTGAATCATGACGCGCGTACAGCCAAAAACCCGCTCGATCCTTTTCGAATCAAGCGGGTTTCCAACATGGTTCTATCGGGGACCTGCGTCGAATCTTGCTGAAGCGCCACGCGAATCTAGCAGAAACCTATCGTCGCTCTAGCGGCTTTCCAGCGCATGCTGCATGACCTGGAGCGCAGCGCGCACCGTTTGGAGCCGCACTTGCTCGCGCGTGCCGGCAAAGCAGCGCGTCTCCGCTTCGACCGTACCGCAGCCGTCAGCGCAGCCGAGCCATACCGTCCCCACCGGTTTGCCTGGCTCCGCTCCCCCCGGACCGGCTATGCCCGTCACAGCCACCGCCACGTCGCAGCGAAGCTCTGTGCACGCACCTTGAGCCATGGCCTTCGCGGTTTGCTCGCTCACTACGCCATGCGCGGCGATCGTGTCGGGATCCACCGCAAGCACCAGGCTTTTGACCTCGGTCGCGTAACTGACCACGCTTCCGCGCATTACATCGGAACTGCCCGGGATCTGCGTAAGCGTAGCGGCGATCAGCCCGCCCGTCAGGCTTTCCGCCGTTCCGATGGTCTTTCCAGCCGCGCGCGCCGCGGAAAGCACGGTGGAAGCAAGGGCCTCGAGCGCCTCGGGGGCTATCTCGGCAAGATCCGCATCGGAAAGGACCCGGCTCTCTGCGGGCGCAGCAGGCGACGCCGGTTCGGACGCCACCGCGCGCGCATCCTTCGATCCCCGACGCTTCCGCTTCGGCTCCTTGGGCTTCAGTCCGATCAGGTGACGCGCTTTGTCGATGTAGTCCAGCATGGACACGATGGTCAGCACGAGCGCCACGATCATGACGAGCCAGCTGATCATCCACATCCAGTCCGAGAACGCAGCGTGCACGCTGCCCACCATGTAGCTGTCCTTGATGGTGAACAGCACGATAGCCACCATCTGCGAAACGGTTTTCGCTTTGCCGTACCAGCTGGCAGCGATAACCACGCCCTCGCTGGCCGCCACCATGCGCACGCCCGAAACGATGAACTCGCGAGCCAAGATGACGAGCACCACCCAGCTGGGCAGGGCTCCCAGCTCGATGAGCGCCAGCAGGGCCGCCGCAACAAGGATCTTGTCTGCCAGCGGATCCATGAACTTTCCGAAATCGGTGACTTCCCCCCGGCTGCGGGCCAGGTAGCCGTCAAGCCAGTCGGTGCATGAGATCAGAATGAATATGCCGGCAGCGATGAGGCTCTTGGAGTCGTCCGCCACCTGCGGCAGGCCGAACCACTGCGGCCAGGGGCTGAGCAATGCTACGACGAACAGGGGCACCAGGCAGATGCGCACAAGCGTCACGATGTTCGCCGGCGTCCACAGCTTGTCGGTCGGCGTGGGCTTCATCTGGCTTGAGCTGGCCATGGGACTACTCCCCCTCCATCTCGTACAGCAGCGTGTCCGTGATTTTCACGCGCTTGATCTGCCCCGGCTCGCCCGCCTCCACGTACGTGACGCCGTCCACCTCGGGAGCTTGGCACATGGCGCGGCCGAACAACTGCCCGTCCTCTTCCACGCCCTCCACAAGCACGTCCAATTCAAGCCCCACGCGGGCGGCTATGCGCGGACAGCATACCGCGTCCGCAAGGTCGCGCAAGCGCTGCGCGCGGTCGGCCTTCTCGTCTTCATCCACCTGATCGGGCAAATCATAGGCCTTCGTGCCCTCTTCGCGCGAATACGGGAAGACGCCCACGTAATCGAACAGGCCCTCTTCCACGAAATCGCACAGATCCTCGAACTGATCGTCGGTTTCTCCGGGGAACCCGGCTATCAAGGTAGTGCGCAGCGTGGCATGGGGAATGCGCGTCCTCACGCGGTTCGCAAGCGCCTCGAACTCGGCGCGCGAGCCCGAACGATTCATCGCGCGCAAGATGGAGGGATCGACGTGCTGCAACGGGATGTCGAAGTAGTCGCACACGTTTTCGTGCGAGGCTACCGCATCGAGCAGCTGATCGGTCAGCCCTTGCGGCTGGATATACATCACGCGGAACCAAGTATGAGAAAACTCTTCGGCCAAAGCGGAAACCAGCCATGCGAGAGAAGAGGGCTCGTCGAGATCCGTCCCCCATCTGCCAGTGTCCTGAGCGATCAGCACGATCTCGCGAACGCCCCCGGTAACCAGCCCGGCTACCTCGGCGCGCACGTCCTCGTACGCGAAGCTGTGGTACCGACCGCGGATGTACGGAATGGTGCAGAAACTGCAGAATCGGTCGCACCCATCGGATATCTTCACGTAAGCCGAGACGCTCGTCGGGGCCGTTTGCTTCGCGCAGGCGGCTTCCACCGTATCGAAGCGATCCGATACAGCGGGTTCTTCGCCAAGGCCGAGCGCGTCCACGAGAACCTGCGCGATGTCGTCCTCGCGGCTGCACGGAACGAACGCGCGCGCTTCGGTCAGCTCGCCTGCAAGGTCGTCGCCATAGCGCGCCGGCATGCATCCGGCAACGATGAGCGCGGCTCCCTCGGCCACATTGGGAAGGCCCGCTACATCGAACACGGCCTCGAGGCTTTCCTCGGTAGCGCTTTGGATGAACGAGCACGTATTGACCACGACGGCGTCCGCGGCGGCAGGGTCGTCCTCCAGCGCGAACCCTGCTTCTGCAAGGCGCGCTTTCATGTGCGCCGTGTCGACCTCGTTTTTCGCGCACCCGAGCGTAACGAACGCCACGGCGGGAACCGCGGCGTTCGGCTTTGTTGCTGACATCATGATAGGGCTGCCGTCCTTAGCGGTAGTTGACGTACTGAAGGGGCTGGCCGTAGTCCTTCTCTTTAAGGAAGGCGATGACCTCCTGCAAAGCATCGCGGGATGCGGAGCTCACGCGCAGCTTGTCGCCCTCGATCTGCACCTTCACCTTGAACTTCTCGGCCTTGATATCCTTGTTGATCTTGCTGGCGGTCTCTTTGTCGATGCCTTCGACGATAGTGCCCTTCTGGCGTACGCTCTGTCCGGCGGCAGCCTCCGGATCGGCCCACTTGATCGCGCCTAGGTCGATGCCGCGACGAATGATCTTGGACGCGATCACGTCAATGACCTGCTTGGCCACGAAGTCGGCAGGAGCCGCAACCGTCATGGTCTTGTTCGCCTTGTCAAGCGTGATCTCGGCACCCGAGTCCTTCAGGTCGTAGCGCTGCGCAAGTTCCTTCTTCGCCTGTTGAAAGGCGTTGTCGACCTCCTGCATATCAACCGTGGAGACGACGTCGAAGCTAGATTCCTTGGCCATGGAGACCGTCCTTTCCGTACAACGCGGCCTGCAAGAGCGCAGGCCGCTTGAGCGTTCGCATCATGACAGCATACCGCATTTCTGCAGGTGCTTGTTCGTTTATTCGGTGGAGGCGCCCGTAGATCCCGTCGCGCCGGTTGCCGTGCTGCTGTTCGACCCGGTGCCCGTCGACGTGCTCGAGCCGGTCGACGCAGCGTCGGGATGGTCGGCCTTCCATTGCTCGAGGTACGCCTGGAAATCCACCGTGCACTGCGGCATGCCGGACGCATCCTTGCCGTCGAAGCTCACGGCCTTGCCGTCCACCGTGATGGTCACCGCGTCGACGACCCAGGTGGCAAAGCTCCACGTGCCCGTAACGTCGACGGTTTCGGTTACTGGACCGGTGATCATCTGGGGCGTTTGGGTCCCGTCAGCCGTTATGACCGCGTACACTTCCTTCCCGGTTGCAACCTTGTACTCGACGGTCACCTTCGTGGGAGCGGTTTCCACCGGCTTCGCCTCTTGCGGCGGCGCCGTTTCCTGCCCGCCGTTCGATCCCTCTCCGCTTTGCGTCGTGTCCGTCACGCCGGTAATGGGAACCTTCGGCGCGTCGTCGGTGCTGCCCCCCTTGCCGCCGAACGCCAGCACGAGAACCAGGACCAGCAGAATCAGGATGACGCCGCCCGCAATGATGAAAGGAAGCTTCGATTGCACGGCATTGGGGGCCTTGGGGCCGGCGTAGAAATTCGTGTAGTGCCCGTTCGGAAGCGCCGCGTGCCTGCTCGGATGCGTGCGATCCTCTGAGTACAGACGCCCAGGCGCGCCGGCGCGCGAACCGTAATCGCGCACGTATTCGCGGCGATCGTCGTACATCGTGCGCCCGAGCGCGTTCTGGCGCGGCGGGCGTTCGGCCTCTTGCTGGGCTGCGCGCTCGCGCGGGCGGACCGGTCCGTTACCGCTGCCCGACGAGCTTCCTGCGCGGCGCGACGCCGCGCCCATGTCGAAGCGTGCGCCGGTTTTCGTCTCGGTGCGCACGCGTCCTACCTGATAAGCGTACGCCTCGTCCAGGTACATGCGCGTCATTTCGGTGGGATTGAGCCCCACGAGGCGCGCGTAAGCGTTCACCATGTTGCGCGCGTAACCGCGCGGAGGCATGCGCGAGAAGTCGTTCTCCTCGATCGCACGCAAGATGTCGGGCCTGATGCGCAGCCGGCGCGCGGCCGTGGCCAGATCGTAGCCTTTGCGCTCGCGCGCCTCGCGCAGAATCATCCCGAAATTAACCTGAGCCATCCTGTTACTCCTCCGGACCCGACGCGTCGTTCGCTTCGAACGCCTTCAGCGTTTCGAGCTCCATGGCGTCTACCAGCACTTCGCGGGGCTTGCTGCCGTTCGGCGGCCCCACGACGCCTTTTTCCTCCAGCATGTCCATTATACGGCCAGCGCGCGAATAACCCACCTTGAGACGGCGCTGGATGTTCGACGTGGATCCCAGGCCGCTCGACACCACGATGTCTGCGGCCTCCCAGATGAGCGGATCGTCCGAAAGCCCCGAACCGCCGCTGCCGTCGGGCTGCGAAGCGCCCAAGGTGATGAGGTTCGTTTGCAGGATCTCGGAATGGTACTCGGGCTCGCCCTGTTCTTTGAGCATGTCCACCACGGCGTTGATCTCGTCCTCCGAGACGTAGCAGCCTTGGATTCGCTGGGGCTTGGCGTACTCGGGCTTCGACAGCAAAAGGTCGCCCAAGCCGATCAGGTTCTCGGCTCCGGGCGTGTCCAGCACCACGCGGCTGTCGATGCCCGACGCCACATTGAACGCGATACGGTTCGTGATGTTCGCCTTGATGAGGCCCGTGACTACGTTCGTGGACGGACGCTGCGTGGCCACGATCAGGTGGATACCCGCCGCGCGCGCCAGCTGCGCGATGCGGCTGATGGAGAATTCCACCTCTTTGCCCACGTTCATCATGAGGTCGGCAAGCTCGTCGATGATGATCACGATGTAAGGCAGTTCGCCGCCCAGGTCGTTGGCGGGAGGCTCTTCTCCGGCGTCCGCCGCGCGCTCGGCCTCGGCCTGCGCCGCTTGCACCTTGGCGTTGTACTGCCCGATATTGCGCGCGCCCACCTTCGAGAACACCTTGAGGCGGCGTTCCATTTCCGCCACGCCCCACGACAGGGCGCTGGCCGCCTCGCGCGGCTCGGTCACCACGGGCACGTACAGATGGGGAATGCCGTTGTAGGGCGTGAACTCCACGCGCTTAGGGTCGATCATGATGAAGCGCACTTCGGACGGCGTGGCGCGCATGAGGATGGACATGATCATCGCGTTGATGGACACCGATTTGCCCGAACCCGTGGTGCCGCCGATAAGCAGGTGCGGCATCTTGGCCAGGTCGGACACGATGGAGCGTCCTTCCACGTCCTTGCCGATCACGATCTGGAGCGGCCCGGCAGGCGCGTCCTTGATCACGTCGCCCAAAAGCACGCTTTGGCGGGTTCGGTTCGGAACCTCGATGCCCACGTAGTTCGTCCCGGGAATGGGCGCGAAGATGCGCACGCCCGGCGCGGCCAGCGCAAGCGCGATGTCGTCTTCGAGCGCCGTGATGCGGCTCACGCGCACGCCGGCGGGCAGGTCGACCTTGAACAGCGTGACGGTAGGTCCGGCCACCCAGCCCACCACTTCCGCGAATATCTGGAAGCTCTCGAGCGATTCCTGCAGGCAGGCCGCCGTCTCCTTCAGCTCGACATCCGACGCGACGTCCTTCTTCGCGTTCTTGGACGTGGCCAGCAGGCTCATGGGAGGAAGCTCGAAGCCGTCTTCAGGGCGCGGAGCGGCCAACGGCGTGCTCGAACCCGACGAGGGCTTCGGCATGGATGCGGAGGCGTCGGCCTCGCGTTCGTGCTTACGGCCGAGCTTGCGCGTAAGCGTCTGAGGAGCCTCCCCTGCCGTATCGGCGGCGGGTTCTACGCGACCGATGGCCTGAGTGGCCAGGGACTGCGAGCCGCGACGAGCCTTCGAGGACCGCTCCTTTTCGGCTTTCTTGCCCTTGGGCAGCACGTTGGTGGCCCCTTGCGAGAATGCGTCGCCCATCGTGGGAACGACGGGGATCTTCGAGCTTGCCGAACGCTTGACGCGCGCGAAGGGCGGTGCAGCCAGCACGTCGTCGCCGCCCTCCCCCGCTGCTGCTGCGCGCGCGTCCTGCACGCGCTCGATGAGCTTGGAAAGGGAGAAGCCGATGACGATCAGCCCGGCCAAGATGACGCCGAGCATGATAATGCACGATATGACCTGGCCGAACAGACGAAGGCCGACCCAGGCGATGCCGGCGCCCACGTATCCGCCGCGCGAAACGAGCTCGGCCTCGACGAACAGGCGATCGACGGCATCAGGAGCCGATTCGGGCGTGAACAGGGCAAGCAGCACGAGCACTGCCACGAATATCATGACCAGTCCCACCGTCACCCGCAGGGGAACGCGCTCGCGCTCGAACCGAGCTAGAAAGCTTGCCCCTACGACCAGCAGGAAAAACGGCAGGATGTAGGCGCCCAGGCCCAGTAGCAGATGCAACGCGCTCGAAACGAACGAGGTCACCACCGCGTCGGAGGGCAGAACGGCCGTCACGAACAAGACGATGCCCGCGATGGCGAACGCGACGCCGGTGATGTCGCGGCGCACGCGATCGTCGAACAAGCGCTGCTCGTCGGCCGCCGCCTTCGCGCGGCTCGAAGAGTTCTTGCCGCCGCGCTTCTCCGCGGGCGAAGCGGCACGTCCCTTGGACTTCGAGGTCGCTGCCTTAGATTTCGATGTGGTTGATGAGTTCCGGGCCACGCCCCGCTCCTTCGTGCTGCATTTGATCTACGTTTGATGAGTTCGTTTTTCGTCGGCGAGGGCCGCATGCACCCAAGGCACATGCGGCCATTATAGCTTAAACCTCCAGCAAATTTACAATTACCATGGGGCGCGTCTTCGTGCGCTCCCACAGCAGCGAAAGGAGCGCGTCGCGCGCGGCCTTCTTGATCTCTTTAACGCCGCCATCCTTGGAAAGCGCGCGCCCGATGGCGTTCTTCACTGTAGTCTGGGCTTCGCGGACCAGGTAGTCGTCATCTCCGCCCGTGATGCCGTGCATCTCGACTTGCACCGCTCCCGCCACGGACTTCTTCTTCCCGGAAACCGCCGCAGCCACGGCGGCGAATCCTTGAGCCGCCAGCGCGCTGCGCTCGTCGAGCACGCCCTGGGAGGTATCCCCCACCGACAGGCCGTCGACGAACACGATGCCCGACTGCACGATCTCGCCGCGACGGACGCCGCGCGAGGTCAGCTCGAGGCTTTCTCCGTTTTCGCAGATGAACACGTTCTCGGCGGGCACGCCCGTAGCCTCGGCCAAACGCGCATGCGCGCGCAGGTGCGTGGCTTCGCCGTGCACCGGCATGAACGCCTTGGGCTGCACGATGGACAGCACCAGCTTGAGCTCCTCAGCTCCCGCATGACCGGACACGTGGACTCGCGCACGGCTCTTGTCGTACACGTCGGCGCCGATCTTCGCCAGGGAGTTGATAACGCGCGTCACCGCCTTCTCGTTGCCGGGCACCGGCGTGGCGGACACGATGACGGTGTCCCCCTCGTCGATGGAGATGGTGCGATGGTCGCCGTTGGCGATGCGCGCCAGCGCCGAAAGCGGCTCGCCCTGGCTGCCCGTGCACATGATGACCACCTGGTCGGCCGGGATGCCCTTGAGGTCGTAGGCGTCCACGATGTCGGTGTCGCTGATGTCCAGGTAGCCCAAGCGACGGGCGATGTCGGTGTTTTGGATCATCGAACGGCCCGTTACCACCACCTTGCGCCCGTTCGCCACGGCCGCGTCGCAGATCTGCTGCATGCGGTGGATGTGGCTGGCGAACGACGCGATGATGACGCGCCCCTTCGCCTGGGAGATGATCTTCGCCAGTTCTTTGCCCACTTCGGCTTCGGAGGGGGTGAAGTTCGGGTTCTGGGCATTGGTCGAGTCGCTCATCATGAGGTCCACGCCGATGCCGCTGAACTTCGAGAGCGCGGCGAAGTCGGTGGTCACGCCGTCGATGGGCGTTTGATCCAGCTTGAAGTCGCCCGTGTGCAGCACGTTGCCGGCCGGACTCTGGAAGAACACGCCCACCGCTCCGGGGATGGAGTGGTTCACGGCAAAGAACTCGGCGGTGAAGCAACCGAGCTTCACCTGGTCGCCCGGCTTGATCTCCACGAGCTTCGCGTTCTTGATCTTATGCTCAGCGAACTTGCCTTCGATCAGGCCCAGCGTCATCTTCGTGCCGTAGATGGGCACCTGGCGGTCAAGGTCTTTCATGAGGTACGGCAGCGTGCCGGTGTGGTCCTCGTGACCGTGCGTGATGATGATGCCGCGAAGCTTCTCGGCATTTTGCAGAACGTACGTGTAATCGGGCAGGATCAGATCCACGCCCGGATGGTTGTCGTCGGGAAACATCAGGCCGGCGTCGTCGAGTATCATGTCGCCCTTGCATTCGAAGGCCGTCATGTTCTTGCCGATGGCATCAAGGCCTCCCAGCGGGATGATCTTGAGCGTTGCGGAGCCGTCTTTCTTGGGCGACGAGAAGTTGCGTCGCGAGCTCTGGTTTCCGGAACCGGGCGCGCGGCGATTGCCGACGCCTTCCTTCGAGAGCTGCGGACGCCGCCGGTCCAGCTTCACGTGCTTGTACGAACGCGTCTTCTCGCCCGACTGCCCTTGCTGGGGATTGCCGGCTTGGTCCTGTTCGGTTTTGCGCGCACGTCCATTTCCGCGTTGCGCGCGCGGCTTGTTTTCTTCCATGTCATTCCTTTTCATCGTGCGCGCACGTCAGCGCATACGTAAGGAGCCGGGAGACCCGGCTTCCTCGCGCGAAGCCTGAACCAAAACGGCCAGCTTCTACGCTTCCGCACGTCGCTGCTATGTCAATGCGTCGTGACCGACGCTACATTCCTTTATTGCAGTACGCCCGTTTCGCGCATGATCTGCGCCAAACGCTCGGACTGTTCGGGTGTCGCATCCACCAGGGGAAGACGGACGCCGCCTACCGGGAAATCGAGCAGGCGCAGCGCCTCTTTGACGAGGATCGGGTTCGACGTTTCGAACAGGCCCGTCATAAGCGGCATGAGGCGGTCGTTGGCGGCCGCCGCCACTTCCCAATCGCCGGCGGCGCACAGATCGACGATTTCCTTCATACGAGCAGGCGCCACGTTGCCGATCGTCGAGATAACGCCGGCACCGCCCATCTGCATGATGTCGAACGTGGCCGAGTCGTCTCCCGAGTATACGTCGAAGCCTTCGGGGGCAGCGTCGATGATGGCCTTCACCTGGTCCATTCTGCCCGACGCTTCCTTGACGGCTACCACGTTGTCGAATTCGTTGGCCAGGCGCAGCGTGGTTTCCGCTTCCATGTTGACCACGCAGCGACCGGGGATGTTGTACAGGATGATGGGCAGCTCCACCGAGCCCGCGATAGCGCGGAAGTGCTGGTAAATGCCCTCTTGCGGCGGCTTGTTGTAGTACGGGACCACGCACATGAAACCGTCGACGCCCAAGGCTGCGACGTCGCGTGCGAAGTCGACCGTATCGGCAGTGCAGTTGTCGCCAACGTTGGCGATGACGGGGACGCGATCGCCAACGGCCTCGACTACTGCGCTGAACAGCTTCATCTTCTGCGGGTAGAACACGGTCGGGCTCTCGCCCGTGGTGCCGTTGATGATGAGCGAATCGCTGCCGCCGTCGACCAGGCGCACGGCGAGAGCCTGGGCTTTGTCCAGATCCAGTTCGCGATCCTGATTAAAGGGCGTCACCATGGCCGGAATCATGCGACCGAAACGGGGCTGCGACATGCTCGTGCTCCTCACCTTGCTGCAACGCGGCACCGTGCCGCATTGCTGTTCCTACATCATGTACAAACCGTCATTATGCCACGACGCAAGCGTCATGACATGAAGTTCTCCAAACCTACAATGAGGCCTTCGCGCGCGCCTACGCTGCGGATGCCCAGCAGCACGCCCGGCATGTACGACGTGCGATCCCACGAATCGTGGCGAATCGTCAGCGTCTGGCCGAGCGAGCCGAACATGACCTCCTGACTTGCCACGTAGCCCATCGAGCGCACCGCATGCACGGGAACGCCCTCGACGAGCGCGCCGCGCGCGCCCTCCATGCCCTCCATCTCGGTTTCGCGACCCGGAGCCTCGCTTGCGCGACCTCCGCGAGCTTCCGCGATGATCTGCGCCGTGCGCACGGCCGTTCCCGAAGGGGCGTCCTTCTTGTTGCAGTGATGGAACTCGATGACCTCGGCCTCCGGGAAATACGGTGCCGCCGCCTTGGCGAACTCCATCATGAGCACGGCGCCCGTCGTGAAGTTCGGAGCGTAGAACAAGCACGCACCCGGCGCCGCCGCTGCCGCAAGCTCCTCGAGCACCTGGTTTGACATGCCCGTCGTGCCTACGACGCAGTCAACGCCGGCCGACAGGGCCGCGCGCACGTTGTCGGCCACGACGGAAGGCTGCGTGAAGTCCACCAGCACGTCGAACGTCGCGCCTTCGAGCGCCTCGGCAACGCTGGCGAACACGGGCTGCGCAGCGTCGAGCTCCGCTCCGTGCGGATCGATGCCGCAGACGACTTCCATATCCTCGGCCTTCCCTACTGCATCCACCACCGCGGTGCCCATCCGACCTGCACAACCCGACACTGCAACCTTGATCATGTTCTTCCTTTCGTCTTTTGTTTGCAGCATAGTACCACGAGCCGGAAAGGAACGGCGCTGCATCGGCGCATCGGGGCTTCGGCGGCGGGATTGGGCGGCGTTCGCACATGAAGCCCATCAGCGGCAGAACGCCCTGCGTGGTCCCTGCGGGGCGGTTTCGCGCCCAAATCTCCGGAAGCGGCCCTACCGCTTCCGGAGAAACGAAACGGGCGCCGACAACCGCAGGGTCGTCGGCGCCCGTCGTCAAACGAAAACGTTCGAACTCGGAAAACCGCTTCGGCAGCCTTTCCCGAAAGATTAGCCCTCGTGACGCCTGCGAGGCGTACGGCCGTTGCCGCCGTTGCCGCCGCGGCCTTCGCGACCGCTACGACCGGGACGGGTGTCGCGGTCTCCGCGGTCCTCGCGACGCGGACGGTCGCCGCGCTCGGGAGCGGAGCCGGCGGGCGCTTCCGGCTTGTCCAGGCGGTCGAGCGAGATCTTACCGGAGTTGGGATCGACCTCGAGCACCTTCACCTTGACGATGTCGCCCAAGTTCAGCACGTCTTCCACCTTGCCCACGCGGCCGTTCGCCACGCGGCTGATGTGCAGCAGGCCGTCCTTGCCCGGCGTGAGCTTGACGAACGCGCCGAAGTCCTTGATGCCCACGACTTCGCCGTCGAACTCCTCGCCCACCTCGGGCTCCTTGACGATGCCCAGGATCATGGCCTTTGCAGCGTCGCCAGCAGGGCCCTCGATGGCGGCAATGTGGATGGTGCCGTCTTCCTGGATGTCGATGTGCGCACCCGTCTCCTCCTGGATGCCGCGCACGACCTTGCCGCCGCTGCCGATAACGTCGCGGATCTTGTCAACGGGAATGTGAATGGTCTCGATGCGCGGCGCGAACTGGGAAAGCTCCTCGCGCGGCGCGGCGATGGTCTCCAGCATGGCGCCCAAGATGTGAGCGCGGCCCTCGCTTGCCTGCTTGAGCGCGCGAGCGAGGATGTCGACGGACAGGCCGCGGGCCTTGTTGTCCATCTGAAGAGCCGTGATGCCCTTCTCGGTGCCGCACACCTTGAAGTCCATGTCGCCGAGGAAGTCCTCGATGCCCTGGATGTCGGAAAGGATGACCACGTCGTCGCCCTCTTTGATGAGGCCCATGGCAATGCCGGACACGGGAGCCTTGATGGGCACGCCAGCGTCCATGAGCGCCAGCGTGGAACCGCACGTGGACGCCATGGAGGACGAACCGTTGGACTCCAGCACCTCGGACACCACGCGGATGGCGTAGGGGAAGTCGTCCTCGCTCGGCAGAACCGGAATGAGAGCGCGCTCCGCAAGGGCGCCGTGACCGATTTCGCGACGCTTCGGAGCGCCCATGCGGCCGGTTTCGCCCGTGCAGTACGGCGGGAAGTTGTACTGGTGCATATAGCGCTTGCCCTCGGCGGGGTCGATGGTGTCAAGGCGCTGCCACTCGTTCAGCATGCCGAGCGTACAGATGGAAAGCGCCTGCGTCTGTCCGCGCTGGAACAGGCCCGATCCGTGCACGCGGGGCAGGTAGCCCGGCACGATGTAGAGCGGGCGGATGTCCTCGGGGCGACGTCCGTCGGCGCGCTCGCCCGTCTCGATGACCATGGCGCGCATGGCCTTCTTCTCGAGCTTCTTGAGCTCGGCGGAAACGTCGCCCTTCCAGGCGGCCAGTTCCTCGTCCGTGAACTGCTCGGCCTTGATGCGGTTCTTGAGCTCTTCCACCTTGCCCATGCGAGCCTGCTTGTCGGCGTCGCGCAGCGCGGCGGCCATCTCGGCCTCGAACGGAGCGATGCGCTCGGCGATAGCCGGATCGGCCACATGCACGGGCCACTCGCGCGGCTCGATATGGGCGCGGTCGAGGAAGCGCTGCTGCGCCTCGCAGAACGCGGCGATGGCCTCCTGGCCGAACGTCATGGCCGCCAGCATGTCCTCTTCGGAGATCTCGTCGGCGCCGGCCTCCACCATGGAGATGTAGTCGGCCGTACCGGCGATGGTCAGCTCGAGGTCGGAGTTCTCGGATTCCTCGAACGTCGGGTTGACGATGAACTCGCCCGTTTCGGGGTTGCGGCCGATGCGCACGCACGCAGCAGGGCCGTCGAACGGAGCGGCGCCCAGCATGAGGGCCGCGGAAGCGCCCATGACGCACACGGTGTCGGGCGGGTTGATGCTATCCACCACGAGCGTCGTGCACACGATGTGCACCTCGCGCTTGAATCCGTCCACGAAACCGGGGCGGATGGGACGGTCGACCATGCGCGCGGTCAGCGTGCCCTTGTCGGACGGACGCGCTTCGCGCTTGAGGTAGCCGCCGGGGATGCGGCCGACGGCGTACATCTTCTCGATGAAGTCGACCGTAAGGGGAAAGAAGTCGTAGTCTTTCTCCTGGTTCGAGATGACGGCCGTCACCAGCACGGTGGTGTCGCCCTGAGTGACGACGACCGAGCCCGTGGCCTGCTTGGCCAGCTCGCCTGTCTCCAAACGGTACTGCTTCCCGTACAGTTCGAAGGATTCGACGATTTTCTCCATAAGCTTCTTTTCTTTCTCTTCACCTGAGCGGCCCTAGTGCTGCTCAGCTTCTTCGGCGACGAGGTACTTACGTTTTCTCTCTGCCGCGAGCGAATGCGCCCTTGCGCTTCCGACCGCTTGTATTTCCAACCCCGCTCGTGCGGGGAAAGATCCCTGCGTTTATGCGAAAAAGCCCGCCGGGGCGGGCTTCTCGGAGCTTAGATGTTGTCGCGGATGCCCAACTTCTTGATGAGCACGCGATACTCTTCGATGTTGCGGTTCTTGACGTACTTCAGAAGACCGCGACGCTTACCGATGAGCATCATGAGGCCACGGCGCGTGTGGTTGTCCTTCTTGTGCACCTTCAAGTGCTCGGTCAGGTTGCGGATGCGCTCGGAAAGAATCGCGATCTGCACCTCGGGGCTACCGGAGTCGCCCTCGCCCTTACCGAACTCCTTGATGAGCTCCGCGGTACGCTCCTTGCTGATGCTAAGCCTATCAGCCATGTCTCCACCTTTCCTGCGGGCCTTGCGGCTCCGCGTTTTCTGCGCTCGTCCGAAAACGGAGCGCGGGGTACGCGCTTTCCTCTGGGTGGACATACGGTGGACGTATGCGAACCAAGCGGAAAGTGCCTGCGTTTTCGCAGCCCGCCTATTGTATGCCAAGCACCCGCGCCCGGCAAGCAGACGATACGGGCGCGCCACAGCTTGCCCACATATAACGGCGTCGGTCACTCGCAAGCGCTCTGCGACGGCGCGATCACGCTCGGCCCCTGGGGAATCCAGATGGTGAACGAAGTGACGCCCGCATCGCTTGTCGCATAGATGTCGCCGCCGTGCGCCCGCGCTATCTCGCGCGCGATGGCAAGCCCCAGCCCCGCCCCTCCCGACGAGGCGCGCGCCTCGTCCGCGCGGAAGAACTTCTCGAAAATGCGCTCGATATGCTGGGGAGACAGTTCGCGGCCCCGGTTGGTCACCGTCAGCTCCCACCACACGAAGCCGTCCGCCGCAACGGTCAAGTTCGTGCGCACGACCACGTCGGTTCCGGCATCGGCGTACGCCACCGCGTTCTTCATCACGTTGTTGAGCACGCGCGCGACGCGGCTTGCGTCCGCAAAGACCGAAAGCTCCTCGGGTCCTTCGTAGGCCAGGCTCAGGGCGCGCCCTTCGGCCAGAGGATAGAACTCCTCGATCACCTGGTTCACGAACAGAACGCCGTCGAAACGCGAGCGCTCAATGGGAAGCGCCTGTAAATTGTACCGCGTGATCTCGAAGAACTCTTCGAGCAGCTCCTCAAGCCGATGCGCCTTCGCCAACGCGATGCCCGTGTAGCGAGCGCGGACTTCCACTGGTAAGTCGGGCGACTCTTCAAGCAGCGAGAGGTAGCCGATAATGGACGTGAGCGGCGTCTTGATGTCGTGCGCCAAGTACATGACCAGCTCGTTTTTGCGCTCCTCGGCCGCCTTGGCCGTGCGCTCGTTCTGCTCCGACTCCACCTTTATCCCGTTCAAAGCCATGGCCGTTGGAGCCAGCTCGGCCGGCAGCACGATGGGGCCTTCCCGCTTCGCGAGAATGTCGGACACCGAGTCGAGCAGCAGATCGAAGTAGCCGAGCGCCCGGTTAATGCCGGAGCGCACCACCAGCACAATTCCCAGGACGAACCCGCAAATCGTCAGCGGGATGAACAGCATGGCGATCAGTCCGTGAATCTGGTCGTTGTACAGCACCAATCGGTAGACGAGGTTGGATACGACGTTGCCCAGCGTCAGCATGAACAGCGCGAACCCTGCTATGTACGCCACCGAGAACAGGATCACGTTCACGATCGTACGGCGCAAAATGGCATTCGAAAGCCTGCGCGTCTGATCCTGCCGGGCCTGGTCGAGGACCGTTTCCTTCATAGCATCCATCCCTTTCCTTGCAAGCGCGAGGCTGTCAGCCCAACTTGTACCCGACGCCCCACACCGTCTCGATGAATTCCTGCGAGGAATCCACGGCGGCCAGCTTCTTGCGCACGTGCCTGATATGCACCATGACCGTGTTGTTGCTTTGAGGGTTCGCAGGTTCGTTCCATACGCTCTCGAACAGCGATTGCGATGCCACCGGCCGCCCTTTCGCGCGCAGCAGCTCCGCCAGTATAGCGAACTCCTTCGGCGTGAGCGTGAGCGGTTCGCCGTGCAGCGAGGCTTCGTGGGCACCCTCGTCGAGCACGATTCCGCTCGATTCCAACAGCGACGGCGTTGACCGCGCATCTGAGGGTTGAGCCGTGCGGCGAAGACGCGCCCGTACGCGGGCTATCAGCTCGCGCGGCTTGAACGGCTTGACCACGTAGTCGTCGGCGCCCAGCTCGAAGCCGACCACCTTGTCGATCTCCTCGTCTTTCGCCGTGAGGAAAATGATGGGAACGGCGCTTGTCCTGCGGATCTCGCGACAGCAGGCGAACCCGTCCATACCGGGCATCATGATATCGAGGATGACGAGGTCGAACCCCTCGCGCTCGAAAACGTCGAGCAGATCGGCGCCCGCGTAGAACACCGCGGGCTCGAAGCCCCGCTCGGAAAGCAGCTGTCCTACCAGGTCGGCGATGGCCTGCTCGTCATCGCATACGGCCACCCGGTTCCTCGACTCCACGTCTAGCCCCTTTCCTTGCCTCTCGTTGGATTCATTGTATCCGCCCCGGTCGATCCCCCGGTCGCGGCGACTCAAAATTTAAGGAAAGCTTAAGATTTAATCTCTCTGACCTGGGGTTATTCGTCGAAATATCCTTAAATATCCTAACTGGACGCAGATTGCACCAAGGCGCGGCCCACGGCGTCCACCAGGTTGTCGACCGTCGGCTTGAGGTAGTGCTTGCCGGTCACCCCCGGCAGGACGTGCCCCATAAGGAATTCCAACGTGTCGAAGTCTACCATCCAATCGTACTGGGCGATGGTGCGCCATGAGTTCCGGAGGCTGGCGAACGGTATCGCGTCAGAGCCGGCGGACGCTTCCCAGGCGTGCTTCAACGAGTTCATGCTGAGCGGCACCCCGTCGCCGCGGTCGGCCATCCATCCCGACCCCTCGGCTATCCTCTGGCGCGCTATTTCGTGCAAGCGGACCCCGTAAGGCTCCGGTATGACGGTCGTCCTCACGCTCTGCGGGTTCTTGAGATCGCCGTCCGGCATCGGGGCCTCCCCCGCCTTCTCCATGCGACGCACTATCGGCACGACCGCCAGTCGCACGCCGTGGGATTCGACGAGCTCCACTTCCTCCGGCTTGACGCCCAGCGACTCGCCCGTGCGCGCCCCTCCGAAGCAAGCCATTATGTAGGGTGCTTCGACGATGGTCCCTCGCAGCTTCGCGAGCACGGCTTCCGCGCGCGCAAGGTCGTACGTCCCGACTCGCCTCTCGATCGCTTTTCTGACCGGCATCTCGTACGGAAGCCGGAACTTGTTCGATAGGACCAGATCGTACTGGACCGCGAAGTCCAGCACTTTGCGCAGGATCACGACGGCATGGCTAGCATTGCCGACGGAGAGCGTCAGGAGCCACTCCTGGACCCTCGCCGGCTCGACGCTGTCCACGGGCACGCGATCCCATCGCGGCGCCGCCACGTTGCGCCAGCAGACGGCGTACGCGTCGCGGGTGTTCGGCTTCGTGCGACCGTCCGCAACCCGCCGCTCGATCCACGGCAGGTACCACATTCGGTACGCCTCCCCTATGGTCGGGACGGGGCGGTCCTCCGAATGCTCGACCTCCAGGCGGCTCAGCTCGAAGCACGCCTCCTTGTAAGTGCACTCGACGGTGCGCGAGCGCCGCTTCCGCCCCTCCGGCGTGTTCTCCGTCCAGCGCAGGACGTGCTTGGTTTTCGTCACGCTCGTGATCGATCCCCATGAGCGCCGCCGTTTCTTCCTCGGCATGGTACAATTCACCTTGCCTTTCCGTCAGGTTAGGTTGCACCCCCGCCCAGGTCGCCAAACTTACGCGGGGGTGCGATTGCCGTAGACCCTACTTGGACATCTCCTCGATCGCTCCTTTTATAGCGGTTCCCGCTTTGGCTATCTCGCTTTTCAGGCCGCTGCCGTTTTTACCGATGGAATCGGCGATCCTCTCGACCGCGCGCCTGGTTTGGCGCTCTTCTGAATCTGTATATATCGAGCCAAGAAATGCATCGTAATCCAGAAAGTACTCGTCGCAAAACCGGGTTCCTTCTTTATTGCTTCTACCGTAATAGAATACTCGAACCGGTATAACTCCAACAGGATCACGAAATACGGCATCGGACGATATCCCGACCACTGAGTCCACGTACGTTCCGGGAGCGAGCATTTTAATCCCGCTTTTGTTGAGCTTGTCCACGAAGCCACGATCCAAACAATCGAGCCCAGGCAGGCCATTCAGTTCAAACGATATGTCGAAAGCCACGCCGTTTCCAATGTTCTTCACCCAGAGAACAATGGATCCTTTCGATCTGTCGTGGTCGACGTAGACGATCACGTTAGGACGCGTTTGGGACAAGTACACTTTGCGCGAAACGATCGCCGACGCTATAGCGCCGACAGCGGCAACAGCCGCCACCAGCACCGAAAGGTACGGTAACGCCTGGCCCCAATCGAAATGTGACATATCTGGGATGTTCATACTGCATCCTTTACCGTTAGGAGAAGCTCCATGAGCATAGACACGCTGTTCAAGATCGTCATCGGCTGCTGGATCGTCGTCCTCGCCCTCCTACTGTGCATGCTCGCCATCATGACGGTGGCGCTCTTCTATTAGAGCTTCTTCTCTTTAAGACGCTCGAATCCTTCTATCTTGCTTTTCGCTTCGTCCAAAAAGAACTGGGTCTCCGTAGAAACGGCCTTGTTCATTTCGGGCGTCAACCTCAAATCGAACGAATCCCCATCGCTGTAGCAATGCATGGTCGCCTCCGTCGGCATCATGGCGACGCCTATCCCGGCGAGCTCAATCGCATCTTGTGCTTCGATCTGCAGCTTCGCTCCCATAGAAGCATCCATCACCAACCTCACTTGGGAGGCGGTCATCTCGGCGATTTTCGAACGAAGGAACTCCCTTGTCCTGTTCCGCTTGTCAGTCTCCGTCATCACGGTACGTTGCCCCTGGATTGGGCGCTTTTCAAGTTCGGCCACCTGTTTTTCTAGTTCGGCGAACTCGACGTCTTTGGCCTCGAGTTCGGCATCCTTGGCTTTGATCCGCGCTGCCACCCGCCACTTCATGACTGGGATGGCAATAGAGCATGCGATCCCCGCGCCGGCGATTGCGGCGAGGGCGCAGGAGAGGACGAGTGCATTCTGATTTGCGGCCATCTGCTCTTCGAGCCAGCCGTTGATAGACGACAAGATGATCGCCGGAAAAAACACCGAGCCGAAGATGCCAGCGGCTCCGACACCGCCATACTTGGCGATCGAATCAAATACATCTCCCTTTTCCTCGCTCATCTACGCTCCCTTCGCGATCTGACCGTCAGCACGTTCCGGCCTGTCTTTAACGATTCGGTTGGCCGTGTCCCTCTCCATGGACCGGGCAACCGCGGCGAGGGTCTCCTTCCCGCTCTCGTTCATGTTCTCGTAGCTCGCGTTGAGTGCAGCCTGCCCTGGGTCGTCGTAGGCGCGATCGGGGGGCTTGCGTCCTCCCAAAGCGTCGAGGGTGCAGTCCAGCGCGTCGGCAAACTCCCAGGCACGCTCATAAGAGAGGCTTATTCTTCCCTGCTCATATCCAGTATAAGTATCCTTGCTTAAGCCAACATGGTCTGCAAAAGCCTTGGCAGACTTGAATCCGGCAGCCTTTCTTGCGGCCTGAAGATGTGTGCCTATAGCTTTTGCGCGCTCTTTGGTGTCAATTCCCACAATCTCCTCCTCATTAAGTGCAAAAAATATTATCTCCTAGATACAAAAAAATCAACCTCGTTTGAGAATTTTTGTTGACATAGGGTCGTATAAAGACTAGTCTAGGCAAATAGTTAGTCGTTAAACGATCAATATTGAAGGAGAAGCCGGTGAGAATGTTCCGCGCAGTTGCTACGGGGTTCGCCTGGGCGGCGATTGTGTGCTTCGTGGGCGCCTTCCTCGGAGGACTGCAGGAGGAAGCGGGTCTTCTGATCTGCTCCTGCTTTCTGGCGGGCTTCTCCGCCGTGGCGCTGTTGGTGACGAAAGGGGGTGAGTGAATGCCGTACGACAAGAACGTCCTGGCCGCGAACCTGCGGGCATTCCGCGCGAGGGCGCGCATGAAGCAGTCCGAGGTCGCCGCCGCCGTCGGCGTGACCGCGAACACGATCATGAACTACGAGAACGGCGAGGGCGGCATCGGCTACGAGACCGCCTGGGCGCTGGCCGACCTGTTCGGCGTGACGCTGGGCGAACTCGGCGGACGTGACGAGAGCGAAACGGAATAGAAGCAGGATAGAGAGGAAGACCAATGGGACTGTTCGAATTCGCAAGCCAGATCGCGACGCCGGACTACGTCGCGGCGAAGATCGCTTCGTGCGAACTCGCGATCTCAGGGTACCAGATGGCCGTCGCCATCGAGTTGTCGATCGTCGCCGTCTGCGCCGTCGCCGCAGTGGCTGCCTGGCGCAAGGAGGAGCACGGCGGAGAGACCGTTTGGGCCGGGGTTTGCTGGGTTGCGACCATCATCGGCGCAATAGCCGCATTCTCCATGCTTCTCAGCTTGGCTTCAATCGGCTCTGAATACCAGAACCTCGCAGCATGGAGCAACGACCCGGTGACGGAGGTCGCCACGAGGCTGGCCGACAAGCTGTAAGAGCCGGCCGCGGCGATTCGTGTTTTTTCTCGACATCGTCAAGCTCGCGAAAAGCCGAAAGGAAGCGAAAAGGAGGTGAATGCCCAGATGGAATGGATTACGGATTGGATCCGCCAATGGGACGGACCAAGCGTCGCGATCTTAGTAAGCATCTTTTTTACCTATTCCGAAGCGCTAAAGGCCAACAAGCGCCTTTATCGCATCGAACAGGAGGCCGCCCGAGACGCAAAGTCGAACCGTCAACGATAGGAGGCGAGACATGGCAACGCCTAGGAAGTACCCCACCCTCGCCGAGTTCGAGGAGCTCAAGGAGGCCGTCGCCCGCATCGAGTCGGGGATGGCCGAGAAGCAGCGCCGCGCTTCCGTGCACGTGGACGCGCAGCAGATCGCAGACGCGCTCGGGCTGATGGACGCGTACGGGGACACGGTAGCCGTCGGCGACAAGCTGCTGTCGCTGGCCGACGGGAAGGTCTACACCGTCGACTCCGTGCACATCAGGAGGTCGAGTCCCGGAAGCGTGAACGTCGGAGCCAACCTGGCCGACGAATCGAACGTCATCGTGAATGGAACCAGGCCGATCGCCGTAGACATGCAGCTGATGGGCTACGCGCTGAACAAGAAAGCCACCGCGTAATGCGGTGGCCGGAAAGACAAGCGGGCGGCAATCCCTGCCAGGAACGCCCGCATGACATGAGAGAGGATACCACAATGGAGACCATCGGAGATACCGGTCAGCTCCTCGGGATGGCCCGTTTGGTCGGGCTGCCGGTCAAAGGAGCGTACACCATCAGCGAGATCGCGGCGGCGTCGGGCGTATCCCCCACGACGCTTCGGCGCGAAGCCAGCCGAGGGCGACTGAGGACGTTCCTGCCGCCAGGCCGCGAGCGAGGGCAGCTGGTGAAGCCCGAATGGTTCGACGAATGGTTCGAGGAGGGCGTCAGATGAAGGGATCGTCGTTCAATGGCCGCGAAAGCGGGCGGCGCGGAGCATACAACGACATGCGAAGCGATCTGCTGTTCGCGTTCGGGTCGTTCGCCGTCACCTACGCCGTCATCGTTCTGGCGGCGCACGGCATGGCGCAAGGATGGTGGTGACCGTGGAGCAGGCGCCCGCGATGAAGGCGGCCCGCGAGGCCGTTGCATGGGCCAAGGCCCCGTCGAAGGTCGACCCGGCCGTCAACAACTACACGGCGCTGTACCTGGACGTGCTGCGCGTCGTCCGCACGACGGACGCGGGCCAGGCGGTCGTGCACCAGCTCCCCGGCTTGGCCATGGCCCACTGGCCGTGCCTGTCCAGGCTGCTGATCATGGACAATCCCGGCCTGGCCGACCGGATACACCCGCATCTCGACCCGACGCTCGACAGCCAGGCCGGCACGACGTGGCTGCAGCTGCAGTTCGCCGAGGTCACGGGGCGCCGCCTCCTGGTCCGCAGCTGGCGGCACGTGAAAGCGTCCATGCCGCGATGACGCGAAGAGGATCGGCCCAGAGGGCGTGGACCACCGCCGAGATCGACCGGCTGCGCGACATGGCCGGCAGGATCCCCGTGCGCGAGATATGCCGCAACCTCAAGCGCTCGCGCAAATCGGTGGAGCACGCCGCCGCCAGGCTCGGCCTGTCCCTGAGGTGCTGCCGCACGAGGCTCGTATGGTGCGACGAGTGCGCCACGTGGCGCTCCGCCCTCGACAGGGACGGAAGGTGCCGGGTGTGCCGGATGCGCGAGCAGCTGGCAGGGCGCGAGGCGGCGTGCGCCGAGGCGCTGGCGGCCATGACCCCGGAGCAGCGAGCGGTGTACGCCGAGAGCGAGGCAAAGAGATCGACGCGCCGGTTCCCAGCGAGGCCGAGGCCCGCCAAGCGCGAGAGCTGCCCCATGAGCCGCTACGAGAGGGACAAGGCGCAGGCGGAGTACCTGCTCGATCTTGAAAAGTGGGAGTACCGCCGCCTCAAGCTGCCGTACGACGCCGCCAAGACACGACTGCGCCGCATGCGGGAAGTCACGGGAACGAACCCGAGAAAAAAGTGAAACGAGTGGGGGTTTTCAACGAAATCCCTGTTAGGAGGGTGTCAATGGAACTCAGAGAAATCAATGTCGAGGACGTGTACCCCGACGAGATGAACCCGAGGCAGGACTTCGGCGACATCGCCGCCCTGGCCGAGAGCTGCATGCTCAACGCGGTCAACCCCGGCGAGCCGGTGAACCCCATCGTGGTCGTGCAGGACGGAGGCATCTACCGCATCGTGGACGGCGAGCGCCGATACAAGGCCATGAAGGCCAACCGCCTCAAGCGCTGCCATGCCGTCGTGTGCGACGGCATGGACGAGGCCAACGCCATGGTGGCCATGGTCGCGACCGACGACAAGCGCCAGCTGACCGAGATCGAGCGAAGCCGCGGCGTCCAGCAGATGCTGCTGCTCGGCGTGGACCCGGAGAAGGTCGAGCGCGCTGGGCGCATGGCCAAGGGCAGCGCCGCGAGGCTGCGGCGCGCCAGGAAGGCCGTCGACGACGCGGGAGACGACATGACGCTCGACCGCATGCTGGCCATAGCCGAGTTCGACGAGGCCGGCGACGAGGACGCGGTCGAGCAGCTTGCCAGCTGCCGGCACGAGGACTGGCGGCGCATCGCCAAGGATCTCCGCGAGAAGGCCGAGAACGAGCGGGCCATGGCGGAGCTGCGCTCCAAGGCCGCGGAGCTCGGCATCGAGCTGCTGGGAAGCGTCGAGGGCATGTCCTACGTGGCGACCTGCCGCACTCCTGGCGACCTGGAGACCGCTCGCGCCGACGCCCCCGAGGGGGCCGCGTACGTTGCGATCGCGGACCGATGGAACGGCGCGCGCGTCGTCGTCTACGCGCCGGACGAGGCCGAGGACCCCGAGGCGTCGGCGGCTCGCGAGCTCGCCGACGCGTACGCAAATGCGGCCGAGAAGGCGCTGGACTCCGTCCGCGACTACCTGGTGGCCGCGCTCATGGAGGGGCCGTACCCGGAGAAAACCATGGCGCGCGCCATGGACGAGTTCATGGGCTGCGACGATCAGTGGAGCCGCCGCAGCAAGGCGGCGGAGGCCGTGAACGCATCGGGCTGGGACGGCCCGCGCCGGATCGGAAAGGCCACCTGCATGGCAGGCGTGTCGATTCTGCAGGATTGGCTCTCGTCCGCCCGCAGAGTCAAGGTCGCGATCCCGTACGCGACCGGAGCCGACGAGGGGCATCCCCGCTGGGCCGTCGAGTACGCGAGGGCGTTCCGCGACGCCGTGACCCTGGCGAAGGCCGACGGCTGGGAGATGCCGCTCTCATGCGCCGACGTCGTCGCCGAGGTGGGCGCATGGCTCGAATCAGCGCCTGAGGAAGAAACCGAAGAGGAGGAATAGAATGGCCGTGAAGATAAACAGCCTGGAAGTCGAGAACGTCAAGCGCGTGAAGGCCGTGGCCCTCGAGCCGTCCGAGGACGGGCTCACCGTCATCGGCGGGCGCAACGGGCAGGGCAAGACCAGCGTGCTCGACGCCATCGCCTGGGCGCTCGGCGGCGACCGCAAGCGGCCGAGCGACGCCAAGCGGGACGGCAGCGCGACCGACCCGCATCTGCGGGTGGAACTGTCCAACGGCATCGTCGTGGAGCGCCGCGGCAAGTCCGGCTCGCTGAAGGTGACGGACCCGGAGGGCCGCAAGGGCGGGCAGCAGCTGCTCGACTCGTTCGTGGAGTCGCTCGCGCTCGACCTGCCGAAGTTCCTCGCGATGAACGACAAGGACAAGGCCCGCACGCTGCTCGGCATCATCGGCGTGGGCGAGGACCTGGCGCGCCTGGAGCTGGAGGAGCAGACGCTCTACAACCAGCGCACCGGCATCGGGCAGATGCGCGACCAGAAGAAGGGCGCGGCAGCCGACATGCCCATGCACCCCGACGCGCCCGCCGAGCCGGTGAGCGCCATGGAACTGATCCAGAGCCAGCAGGAGATCCTGGCGAAGAACGGCGAGAACCAAGCGAAGCGGCAGAAGGCGGAGCAGTTGAAAGCGGCGTACGACAACGCCACGAACGATGCGCTGCTGATCCAGGAGCAGATCGCCGGCATGCAGAAAGCCCTCGAAGCGAAGCGCGAGGAGGTCTCCGACCTGCACGCCGACCTCCTGATCGCGAAGAAGACCGCCGAGGAGCTGCAGGACGAGTCCACGGCCGAAATCGAGGAAGAGCTGCAGCAGATCGAGACCGTCAACGCGAAGGTCCGCGACAACCAGCGCCGCCTGGACGCGGAGCGCGAGGCCGAGGAACTCGACGAGCAGTACGCGGAGATGACCGAGCGCATCGAGTCGGTGCGTCGGGCGAAGATGGACCTCCTGAAGGGCGCCGACCTCCCGCTGCCCGGCCTTGCGGTCGAGAACGGCCTGCTGACCTACCAGGGCCGCAAGTGGGACTGCATGAGCGGCTCCGAGCAGCTGCGGGCCGCAACCGCGATCGTGCGGCGCCTCAAGCCAGAGTGCGGGTTCGTCCTCGTCGACAAGCTGGAGCAGATGGACGCCGAGACCATGCGCGAGTTCGGGGAGTGGGCCGAGGCCGAGGGCCTGCAGGTCATCGCCACCCGCGTCAGCACGGGAGACGAGTGCTCCATCGTCATCGAGGACGGCTACGGCGGACAGGCTGCGCATCCCGACGCGGGAAAGGTGCTCAACTGCGGCAATCCCATCGCCCCGAACCATGCCGTGCTCGACGCCGAGGCCGTCGAGACCGAGTCGAAGTGGGTGATGTAGATGGCGCTCAACATCACGCGCGGCATCGTGCCGAAGGCGCAGAAGGTCGTCGTGTACGGGCCCGAAGGCGTAGGCAAGACCCTGTTCGCGTCGAAGTTCCCCGATCCGCTGTTCATCGACACCGAGGGCTCTACCGAGCACTACGACGTGGCCCGCACGGAAGTCCCGCGAAGCTGGCAGATGCTGCTCGACCAAGTGCGCGAGGTCAAGGCAGCGCTCCCCTGCTCGACCATCGTGATCGACACCGCCGACTGGGCCGAGCAGCTGGCGATCCGCCACGTCTACGCCGAGAAGAACTGGAAGAGCATAGAGGACGCGGGCTACGGAAAAGGCTACACGTTCGTGGTCGAGGAGTTCGGCAAGCTCCTCAACCTGCTGTCCGACGTCGCGGAGGCGGGCGTCAACGTGGTGCTCACGGCCCACGCTGCGATCCGCAAATTCGACCAGCCCGACGAGGCCGCGAGCTACAACCGCTGGGCGCTCGCGCTCATCGACGCGGCGAAGATGTCGAACGCTGCGAAAACGAAGGAATGGGCGGACGCGGTGCTGTTCGCCAACTACGAGACGATCGTGGAGACGGTCGGCGAGGGAAAGGGCGCGAAGGGCAAGGCCCGCGGCGGCCAGAAGCGCGTGCTTCACACGCAGCACCATGCGTGCTGGGACGCGAAGAACCGCTGGGGCCTGCCGCCGGAGATCCCTCTCGACTACGCGCAGATAGCGGCCTTCGTGCCGACGGCGGCTCCGAGCCCGACGCTGCAAGCCGCGCCAACTCCTGCCGCAGCGGCCCCGGCACCTGCCGCTCAAGCATCTCCCGCCCAGAGCAGCGCGCCGCGCCAGGATCGCCCCGCCGCTCCGAAGCCCGTGCAGAGCGTCACGTTCGCGCAGGACGGCACGGTGGTGAGCGACACGGCGAAGGCGGCTGCCTCCGGCCTCCCCGGCTTCTGGGCGCCCGCGCTGCAGCTGATGGAGAAGGACGGAGTGACCATCGACGACATAGTCGCGAACGCGGTCTACAGGAAGCACTTCACGCCCGACACGCCGCCAAGCCGCTATCCGAAGGACTACGTGGAGGGCGCGATCGTCACCCAGTGGCCGAAAGTAGTGGAAAACGTGCGGAACCTCCGCGAGAAAAACGAACCGGTGCCGTTCGGCGCGCCGGATATGACCAAAGCTTAGGAAAGGACAAGGACATGGCAGACAACGAAAAGGGAGAGGCGTTCGACTGGGACGTCAGGGAAGTGTCTGACGACGGCGGGTTCACGCTGCTGCCCGCCGGGACCTACGCATTCGAAGTGCTGAAGATCGAGCGCGAGCGGTTCGAGGGATCCTACAAGATGGCGGCCTGCCCGCGAGCAAAAGTAACCCTCAACGTCTGGACCGACCAGGGATGGGCGCCCATCTCGGACCGCCTGATGCTCAACACCAAGATGGCGTGGCGGATCGCCAGGTTCTTCGAGGGGCTGGGCTTCGAGCGCGACCCGCAGACGGGCAGCGTGCGCATCGACTGGAACGAGGCCGTCGGAAAGCAGGGGTACGTGAAGATCAAGGTCCGCGAGTACGAATCGAAGGGCGAGACGCGCCAGGCCAACGACATCGACGCGTACCTCAAGCCGTCCGAGTGGCCCGTCGACCAGCAGCAGGCCGCGCAGCAGACGATCATTCCGGTCCCGCCGCAGCCTACCGCGCCGGCTCCGCACTCCACCTACGAGATGTAGCGACATGGAGGCCGTGAATCTCAGGCCGTACCAGGACGAGGCGCGCCGGGCGATCGAGCGCGAATGGGACGAGGGGCGCGCCAAGACGCTCCTCGTCCTCCCCACCGGGTGCGGCAAGACCATCGTGTTCGCGATGGTCGCGAAGGACGTCGTCGACCGGGGAGGCCGCGTGCTCGTGCTCGCCCACCGGGGCGAGCTGCTCGACCAGGCGGCCGACAAGATCGGCAGGGCGACGGGCCTGGGCTGCAGCGTCGAGAAGGCCGACCGCACGTGCCTGGGCGAATGGTTCCGCGTGACCGTCGGATCCGTCCAGACGCTCATGCGCGAGAAGCGGCTGAAGCGGTTCGACCGAGACTACTTCGACGCCGTCATCGTGGACGAGGCGCACCATGCGCTGTCCGCGAGCTACCAAGCGGTGCTGGACTGGTTCGACGGGGCCGACGTGCTCGGCGTGACCGCCACGCCCGACCGAGGAGACCGCCGGAACCTGGGCGCCTACTTCGATTCGATCGCCTACGAGTACACGCTTCCGCGCGCCATCAAGGACGGGTACCTCTGCCCCATCAAGGCGCAGACGGTGCCGCTGTCCATCGACCTGGCGGCCGTGCGGACGCAATCGGGCGACTACGCGGCGGGCGACCTCGGGACGGCGCTCGACCCGTACCTGGAGCGCATCGCCGACGAGATGGTCGCCGCCGGATGCATGCGACGCAAGACGGTGGTGTTCCTCCCGCTCGTCAAGACGAGCC
Organism: Paraeggerthella sp. LCP19S3_G8; assembly: GCF_052119225.1. NCBI lineage: Bacteria > Bacillati > Actinomycetota > Coriobacteriia > Eggerthellales > Eggerthellaceae > Paraeggerthella > Paraeggerthella sp. LCP19S3_G8. The sequence continues at coordinate 369,455 of NZ_JBQKFQ010000001.1, read as the reverse complement.
AGAAGTTTCGCGGGATCCTCGCATCCAAGGGCTTCCGCGCCATGGAGGTCAACGGCGAGAGCGCGGACCGCGCCGAGACGCTGGCGGAGTTCGACGAGGCGGGGCCTGGAGCGGCGCTGTGCAACTCGATGCTCTTGACCGAGGGATGGGACTGCCCGAGCGTGGACTGCGTGGTTGTCCTGCGCCCGACGAAGGTGCGCTCGCTGTACTGCCAGATGGTAGGGCGAGGGACGCGCCTATCGCCGGAGACCGGCAAGGACCACCTGCTGCTGCTCGACTTCCTCTGGCACGTCGAGCGCCACGAGCTGTGCCGCCCCGCGCACCTCATCGCGGAGAGCGGCGACGTGGCGCAGGCCATGACCGAGCGCTTGGAGCAGGCCGGGTGCCCTGAGGACCTGGAGGCCGTCGAGCGCGAGGCGGCCAAGGACGTCGTGGAGGAGCGCGAGCGCAAGCTCGCCGAGCAGCTGGAGTCGATGCGCAAGCGCAAGCGCAAGCTCGTCGACCCGCTGCAGTTCGAGATGAGCATAGCGTCGGAGGACCTGACAGGCTACGTCCCCCAGTTCGCCTGGGAGATGGCGCCGGCGAGCGACGCCCAGAAGGAGGCGCTCGAGAAGGCGGGCATCTGCCCCGACGAGATCGAGTGCGCCGGCAAGGCGTCGCTGATGATGGACAAGATAGCGAAGCGCAGGGCCGAGGGCCTGGCGACGCCCAGGCAGATCAGGCAGCTGGAGGGGCGCGGGTTCCGCCGCGTCGGCGAATGGACGATGGACCAGGCGTCGGCGCTCATAAGCCGCATAGCCGCCAACGGGTGGCGCACGCCGGCGAGCATCGATCCCGCCACGTACGAGCCGGGGCGGGCCGCGCAGGGCGCCGTCCACGTCCCGACGCTGCAGCTCGGCGCGTAAAGAGGAGGGAAGATGGCCGAAGGATACGATCTGGCGGAGTGCCTGGGCGCGATAGACCCCGCCGCGTGCAGCTACGAGGAGTGGCTGCGCGCCGGCATGGCCCTGCACGCCGAGGGGATGCCGCTCGCGCTCTGGGACGAATGGAGCCGCCGCGACGCGGCCCGCTACAAGGACGGCGAGTGCGAGAGGAAATGGAGGGGGTTCGGGCGCTGCGGCTCGAGCGACGTGAAGGGCGGAACCATCGTGCAGATGGCGCGCGACGCGGGCTGGTCGCCCGCCTGGGACATGGGAGAGGCCATCGGCTGGGACGTGTCGGAGCTTCCAGCGTCGTCCGCGCCCGGCCGCATCGTCGACCCGACGTGGGTCGAGAGCGCCGACCTCGTCGAGCCCGGGGCGGACTGGAGCGGGTCGGCGGACCTCGTGCGCTACCTGGAGGCGCTGTTCGACCCCGGCGAGGTAGTCGGCTACGTGGTTGAGGCGTGGGACGACGAGGGCGCGTGGAAGCCGTCGAACAAGGGCCCGCACACCGAGACCGCCGGCGAGATAATCGAGCGCGTCAAGAAGCACGGCGAGGACATGGCGTCGTCTCTCGGATGGAACAACGCCGAGGCGGGCGCGTGGATCCGCTTCAACCCGCTCGACGGCAAGGGCGTGCGCAACGAGAACGTGGCGGAGTTCCGCTACGCCCTCGTGGAGAGCGACGACATGGCCGTCGGGCGGCAGCTGGCCATCATGAGGGAGCTGGAGCTGCCGGCGGCGGCCATCGTGCACAGCGGCGGCAAGAGCGTGCACGCCATCGTGCGGGTTGACGCCGCGAACTACGACGAGTACCGAAAGCGCGTCGACCTGCTGTACGCCACGTGCCGTGAGAACGGGCTGAAGGTCGACGTTCAGAACAAGAACCCGAGCCGCCTGTCCAGGATGCCCGGCGTGACCCGATCGGGCCGCAAGCAGTGGCTCGTGGCCACCGACGCCGGCAAGGCGTCATGGGCCGAGTGGCGCGAGTGGATCGACGAGCAGAACGACGACCTGCCCGATCCGGAGAGCCTGGCGGACTGCTGGGACGCGCTGCCGGAGCTGTCCCCTCCCCTGATCGAGGGCGTGCTGCGCCAGGGCCACAAGATGATGCTGGGCGGGCCGTCCAAGGCCGGCAAGTCCTTCGCGCTCATCGAGCTGTGCGTGGCCATAGCCGAGGGCGTGCCCTGGCTCGGCTTCGGCTGCGCCCAGGGGCGGGTGCTCTACGTCAACCTGGAGCTTGACCGCGCGAGCTGCCTGCACCGCTTCAAGGACGTCTACGGGGCCATGGGCGTCGAGCCGGCGAACCTGGCGAGCATCGACGTCTGGAACCTGCGCGGCAAGTCCAAGCCCATGGACCAGCTGGCGCCTTCGCTGATCCGGCGCGCCCTCAAGACGCGGCCCATCGCCGTTGTGATCGACCCGATCTACAAGGTCATCACCGGAGACGAGAACTCGGCCGACCAGATGGCCGCGTTCTGCAACCAGTTCGACCGCGTGGCCACGGAGCTGGGATGCGCCGTCGTGTACTGCCACCACCATTCGAAGGGCAGCCAGGGATCCAAGCGATCCATGGACCGCGTGAGCGGCTCGGGCGTGTTCGCCCGCGACCCGGACGCGCTCCTGGACATGATCGAGCTGGAGCAGACCGACGCGCTGCGCCAGCAGCAGGAGGACGCCGCCGTGTGCGCCGCTCTGGAGCGGGCCATGGCCGAGCTCGGCCCCGACGGATGGCGGGACGTGATCGGCGACGACGACCGCCTGTCGGCCAAGCGGTTCCTGGAGGGCGCCCGCGCCCTGCTCTCGCGAGCCGGCGAGCGCGCCGCGCTGGACGCCGTCGTGGCCGCGAGAGCCGCCGCCAAGGCCCGCACGGCATGGCGCATCGAGGGCACGCTGCGCGAGTTCCCGCGCTTCGATCCCCTCAACCTGTGGTTCGACTACCCGGTGCACCGCCCCGACGCGACGGGGGCCCTGTCGGACGTCGACCCCGAAGGCGAAGGCAACAGATGGGCCGGCAAGGCCGGCAGGGACCGTCGGGCGAAGACCTCCGAGGAGCGGAAGAAGGAGCGGCGGGCCGCGCTCGAGGAGGCGTTCTCGGCATGCGACACGGGCGGCGGCGTGACGCTCAAGGACGTGTCCGAGTTCATGGGCGTGACCGAGAAGACGGTGCGAAACCGCGTCAAGGAGCACGGCGGCTTCTGGATCGACGGCAACTCGATCGGACGGAAGGCGCAATCGTGAGGAGGGAAAAAAGCGGGTTTTTTCCTTCTCGTTCCGACGTCTTTTCCGACGCGAAGCGACGCTTTTTTCCTTCCGTCCGAAAAGACGCGAAGCGGGTTTTTTCCTTCTTTTCCCTCGCAGGGAAAAAAGCGGGAAATCCGGCTTTTTTCCGAGGGAAGGAAAAAGCTTACTACTTCGTAGTTAAAAAAGGCTTTCCTTCCCTCACGGTCAGAGGGGAAAGGAAGGCGGGCGACAGCTTACGCCCGCCGTCCTCCCTTCCCCTGCCTCTGACGAAGGCGCCGAAAATCAAAACCAGAATGATAGAAGGAAGGTAGCAATTATGAAAGCAAGACGGTTGGACAAGAGGCTGGACGCGGCGAAGCGCATGCCCGCACTCCATCACACGCTGCCGGGCAGAGAATTCGACGCGAAGTCGAGCGAGGTGCTGCAGTGGCTCGCATCGCAGCCGGAGCTGATGTTGTACCTGTTCGACAAGGCCAGCGGCAACGGCCTCATAGAATACGACGCCGCAACCGGCACGTGGAAGGGGGCCTCGTCATGAGCTGGCCCGAGTACGAGACCATCGATACCTGTCCGTACGGCAGCGCCGTGGAAGCCGAGCGCGCGGGATTCTCGGCCTGCGAGGTCTGCGCGATACCGGACTACGCATGCGTCAAGATCGACGAGTACGAGTACGCCAGGCGCCACTGCCGGGATGGCTGCACCCACCCTGAACAGTGGCTGTACGGGTGCTGGTGCTGCGAGGAGCGCTACGACGCATACGACATGGTCGTGCCGTGCAAGCGGAAGGCGATTGGCGAATGATCGAGTTCTTCGCCCCCATGGTGCCGCCGACCGCGACGCACAACGACCTCGTGGCCGTCTCCGATTCGCATGGAAAGGCCCGTCTCGTCAAATCTGCGGCCCTGAAAGCGGCGGAGGCGAAGTGGGAGGCGCATCTTGCCACCTTCGCGCCTCCTGCGCCCCTCAGAGGGCCGCTGCGCGCGGATCTGAGGCTGTGCTGGCCGACCGACGGCAGGCACCCGCAAGGGACGCCGAAGGGCACCAAGCCCGACTTGGACAATGTGGAGAAGACGTTCTGGGACGTGTGTCAGAAGCTAGGCTACTTCGATGGCGACCAGCAGGTAGCTGACAAGCACGTGGCGAAGATGTGGGCCGATCCCGCCGGCGTGTACTTGAGATTGGAGGAGATATGAGCGTGATGATGCGAAAAGGCGAGTTCAAAGCCTATATGCTGAACGTGATAGAACACATGGATGAGGGAAGCGAGCAGTACCGGAGGTTCTCGGAGCTGTTCCTGACCGCTTGCGGCGTGATCGACGAGGACGGGAATTTGACCGAGGAGTACCGCTGCTCGCCGTACTGGTCGGGAGGTGACGACGGAACGCCACTGCGGCAGAGCGTCGAAGCGGAGCTTCTCCGAAAGGTTTCGCCCGAAGTCAGAAATGCGATCATGGAGATGAAGCGCGCAAGGAAGGGGAAGCTATGAAGTTCGTCATGCTGGTGTTCGCCGGAATGACCGTGATCGCGGTGGCCGCGCTCTCCATAGCCGGGTGGCTGTTCCACGCCGGCCAGAACATGCCCGCCTTCGCGATCCTCGTGGCCGGTGCGGCCTTCTTCTTCAGGATGCCCGCCGGCCTGTCCGGGAGCTTCAGCGAAGGCGGCGATCGGTGAGGGTCTACGTGGCAGGCCCCGTGACCGGCGTGCGCGGCCTCAACCGGTTCGCGTTCGAGGACGCCGCCGACCAGCTCGCCGAGCTCGGCCTCCGGCCCGTCGTCCCCCACTGGTTCGTCCCGCCCGACGCCGAGTGGCGCGCGGCGATGCGGTCCTGCATCGAGACGCTCGTCAAGTGCGACGGGGTCTGCCTGCTGCCGGGATGGAGGGCGAGCAGGGGCGCGCAGACCGAGTACCTGCTCGCGATGAGGCTGGGGATGGACGTGCGCGAGCTCCCACGCTGGCTCGGGTGACGCCTCCACCATCATGCACGGTGCCGGCGATCGGGCCGGCACCCTCCCGACAGCCCCGCGCCCCATCGCCGGCGCGCGGGGCGTCGCGCGCGAAAGGACGCACGGAATGGCCAGGAAGCTGAGGATCCCCCGACTGGTGCCCGACGGGACGGCCTGCCGCGTCCAGACGCACTCCCCCGCCCGCCCCAGGACCGGGCGCAGGCCCGACTCCGAGCGCCTGGCTTCGGAGCCGTGGCGAGCCGACGGCTACGGATCGGCGTACCGCAGATCCCGCCAGGCCGTCATCGAGCGACAGCGCGGGCGCTGCGCCGTGACCGGCGAGCAGGTCGCCGTGAAGGTGGACGGGACGTGGCGCATCTCCCAGCCAGGGGCCGGGGTGCACCATCGCGTCGCGCTCTGCGACGGCGGCGCCGACGACCAGGCGAACCTCGTGCTGCTGTCCGCCTCGGCGCACGCCCGCATCGACGCCGAGCGCAGGAGGGGTGAGGGGTCGGAATAGCCTCCCGCCACGCTTCCCCACCGCGCGCCAGTCTCAAGAGCGCATTTCGATGAAATTGGAGTATCGGCCGTCACGCTAACGTCACGGTAAGTGACACCTCGGCGAACATCAAAGCATGGAAACCATCAAGACATGCCCAGTGTGCGGGAGCGACTTCGCGGCGAAGCGCTCTACCGCAGTGTACTGCAGCCCCGCGTGCCGTAAGGCATCCCAGCGAAAGCGTCAGCTCGAAGAGGACTCCGGCCACCTGATCCAGGTGATCAAGATGGCGCCTCCCCATCCCGTAAAGCCGAAGCCGGCCACCGTCGACAACATCGCCGACGCGGTGATGATGGCGCGCGCCGCATCGACGTCCCTCAACCGCTACGCCTTGTCGTGCGCTCCGGCCCTGCGGGCGGTCTGCCTCAAAGCCGCGCTCGGAATCGACGAGGCGTTGAGCGAGGCCGGGCTATGAGCCGAGGAAGGAAGCCGGCGCCCAAGCTGGCGGCTCGCGACAATCAGGGCATCGACGCGGAGGTGGCGATCTGCCCGCGCGCTCCCGAGGTCGTGGCCATGAACGCGTACGCCGAGCAAGCATGGCACCTCGTCATGGACAACCAGACGAGGTTCCGCCGGCAGGAGCTGCCGCTGATCGAGCAGTACTGCATGGCGTACGCCATCAGCCGCCAGGCGCTCGACAACATGTCGGGCGAATACGGGACGATAAAGACCACGTGCCTAACGGCCGCCGGAAACGTCGTGCAGAACCCCGACTTCCGCACGTGGAAAGACGCGGTGAACCAGATGCGTCAGCTGTCGGGCGTGCTGGGCCTGGACACCCTCACCGCCGAACGGCTGAAGCTGACGCAAGCGGCGACCACGTCGCTCGCCGCAGACATCCCGAAGAAGGTCATGGAAGCGATGCGCACGATGCAAGGCAGCAATGGCTGAGGCGTTTCAGCCAGGCGTGGACAAGGCGCGCTGCAGCAAAGCCGGCGTGTTTATCGCCGATGCGTACGAAGCATTCCTGACGTCCCATGTGCGCCACACGGACAACGAGTTCTTCGGCGTGCCGTTTAGGCTCGATCCGTTCCAGCGCGATATGTTCTGGCGGCCCGTGTTCGGCCAGGGACGATACGTCGGCAAGGGCGCGGCGCGGCGGTTCCGCCGCAAGATCAACACGGTAGTGTTCGGCTTGCCGCGAAACTCCGGCAAGTCCGACCTCGCATGCGGAACGCTGCTCACCATCGCCACCATGGAGCCTACCCACGCAGGCGAGTACGCCATCATCGCCGGGACGAAGGTGCAGGCGTCAAAGGACATGGGCAAGCTCAAGTCGATGATCCGGCAGGATCCCGACCTGCGGGCGCTATGGGAGATACGCAAGGACGAGATCGTCAACCGCGAGACCGACGCGCGCATCATGGTCATGCCGTACTCGGAGGAGGCCCTGCAATCGTGGCATCTCAACGTCTGCATCCTGGACGAGGCCCACATCTACAGGGACAGCGCGCTGTACGACGCGGTCGTTTCCGGCAACGGAAAGATATTCGGCGCGCTCACCATCATCATCACCACCGCCGCGAAGTCTCGCAGCGGCTTTCTGTGGGACAAGCTGCCCGAATGGCGCGAGGACCCTGCCGTGCACGTCGCATGGCTCGGAGCGCGCGACGACGAGGACGTGGACGACGAGCGCATGTGGAGGCGCACGCATCCCATGTCGTGGTGCGGCCTCGACTACATGCGCGACCAGAGGCGCAAGCTCTCGCGCGCCAGCTTCGAGCGATACGAGGTCAACCGCTTCCCGCTCGAGAAGTCGGCCGACCGATCAATGCGGATGTCGGACATCAGGGCGTGCCAGCGCGTGGCGAACGGCTTCGACTTCTCCAAGCGCTTCTGCCTGGCGATCGACGGCTCGACGTCGGGCGACGCATTCGCGATCGTCGCGCATCAGATCGCCGACGGCGTGGACTGCTGGCGCGAGTGGGTCTACGACGACCCGGGAGAGGCCGGCTACTACCCGCTCGGCCAGATCGAGCAGCTGGTGGCGGAGCTGCACCAGCGCTACCGCTGCCCCGTCGGCATCGACCAGGCTCGGCTGCTCCTGATGGCCCAGCACCTGCAGGACGACTACGGCGTGGAGATCTACGAGGTCCCCCAATCCAACAAGGTGATGTGCCCGGCGTGCTCGCTCGTCGTGCAGACGGTGCGCTCGCATTCCTGCGCGCTCGAAGGGTGCCCGAAGCTGGCCGACCACCTGTCGAACTGCCGCGACCTGGAGCGCGAGCCGTTCGGCAAGCGCTTCGCATGCGAGAGGCACGGGCGCGGAACCGAGCGCATCGACGCCGCCGTCGCCGCGGCGATGGCCAAGTGGATGACCGCGACCATGCCCGAAACCCTCTCGTTCGCCGAGACCGGCGGCGTGTGGAGCGTGTGACACGAGAGGGATCATCCTCGGAAACGGCCGCTAGGAGGAACATGAGATCGCTTAAGGAGATCGTATCGGGATGGGCGTCCCCGAAGGCGCTCGCCGCAGGCTCGGCGCCCGTGGCGGGAGGCCCGCGCACGCAGCTCGACCTGCTCGACAAGATCCCGCCGAAGTCTAGGATCGAGAGGTACGGGGCCCTGCTGTCGAACGACTTCCTCGCATGCGAGACCGTCAAGGCGCGCGCGGTGCGCTCCCTGCCGGTCTCGGTGCTCATGCGCGTGGAGAACGGGCGCGTGCCGGACGACGGCCACTGGCTCGCGCCCGTGCTGCATCGCCCCAACTCGATGATGACGTGGGGAGATCTGATCGCCTGGGCCATGATCCGGCGAGACGTCTTCGGAACGGCGTACATCCGGGTGGTCAGGGACCCGATCAGGGGCGCGGCGAGGGAGCTGCGGCCCGTGCTCGCCGCAGTCGGCTACTCGTTCGACCGCGCGACCGGCACGGCGACGTACTCGGCGGGGCGAGATTACTTCAACGATCCGTGGACGTGCCGCGAGGACGATCTCGTGGTCCTGAAGACCGACGTCAGCGAGGACGGAGGCGTCACGGGGCGGTCCATCGTGGAGATGGCGGCGAACGACATCGGGCTGTCGGTCGACCTGGTGAACTTCTACCGAACGCTGGTGGAGAACGGCAACTTCTTCCAGGGATGGCTCGAGACCGACAACCAGCTTTCCCCCGACGACGTGAAGGCGGTGCGCGAGTCGCTGGACGCGACCCGCGGCCCGGAGAACGCCGGGAGCATCCGCGTGTTCGACCGCGGGCTCAAGTACCACGACGTCTCGATCGCGCTCGACGGCATGGACATCGTCGCGCAGGAGAGGTTCGTCCTGGAGAAGGTCTGCCGAGCCTGCCACGTGGACATGCACCACGTGTTCGCAGACGACAAGGCGTCGGCCACGAGCGCGTCCGGCGCGGACATCGACTTCGTCAAGAACACCGTGGTGCCGGACGTCACGGCGATCGAGCAGGCGTTCCAGCCGGTGCTGGACCGCGCCGCGTCCCTCGGAGGGTCAGACAGCGGGTACCGCTTGAAGTTCAACGTCAACGGCCTGCTGAGGGGCGACTTCCGAACGCGAATGGAAGGGTTCCGCATCGGCGTGTACGCCGGGATATTCACGCGCGCCTGGTGCGCGACGCAGGAGGACATCCCCTGGCTGCCGGGCCAGGACAGGCTCCTGCAGCCGACCGCCTACTACGTGCTCGACGAGGACGGCATGCCCCAGCTCCCCGACGCGGCGACCGCCGGCACGTCCGGCCAGTCCGACGGCGTGTCGGGGATCGAGGAGAGGGCCGCCGCCGATTCGCTGCGAAGGCTGCAGCCGGTGATAGCGGACGCGCGGCGCAGGATCGAGAAGAGGGCGCGCGCCGACGGGGACTGCGACAGGACGCGCGACTTCGCCGCCCAGGTGATGGCCCCCGTCGAGCTGGCGGCCGCCCACTGCGGCGCGTACCTCATGACGGGCGAGCTCGTAGACGACGCGATAGCGAAAGGAACCGACGATGCCGAACAGCGAAGCTAGGGAGTGGTACCGGATCAACGACTCCGCCGACGAGGTGGAGATCTCCATATACGGGGACATCGGGGACACCTGGTGGGGCGAGAGCGTGAGCGCGAAGGAGCTGCTCGACGCGCTGAAGGAGGCCGACGGCAAGCGCGTCAGCCTGAGGATCAACAGCGGCGGCGGAAGCGTGTTCGACGCGTACGCCATGATGAGCGCCCTCAGGTCCCACAACGGAAGGGTCACGGCGCACGTCGACGGGGTCGCGGCGTCCGCCGCGTCGTTCCTCATCGCGGCCGCAGACGAGGTCGTCATGTCGAGCGTCGGCTGGATCATGATCCACGACGCGTCCATCTGGTGCAGCGGAACCGCGTGCGACCTGCGGGAGACGGCCGACTGGATGGAGCGCGTCGACGACCAGATTGCCGGCATCTACGCGGCGCGGGGGGCGCTGTCCAAGGAGGAGTTCGCGGCGGCCATGGACGCGACCACGTGGTACACGGCCGACGAGGCCCTAGAAGCCGGCCTTGTCGACAGGGTCGAGCAGGCCGTCGCCGCAGCAGCCTGCGCCACGGACGACGCGGCCACCATCGAATCCGCTCCCCAAGGAGCGAAGGCCCTGCTAGGCGAGCTCTCGCCATGCGAGGCCGTCAAGGCGCGCGCAGCGCTCCCGCCGTCCGGCTCGCGCGATCCCGCGCCGGCCGTCGCGGGTGACACGTCCGCGACCATCGCAGCAGACGGGGCGGACGGCCAGGAGGCCGGCCAGCCGGAAGCGCAGGAGCGCGTCGTCGTCATCGACTCGAAATTGTACAGATTGGAGAACTAGATGCCTGGAATCGCAACGCTGCAGGACAGCCTGCGCGAATACGAGGGTCAGGTCGCCGCGCTCGTGGCGTCCGGCGACAACGACGCCGCTCGCGAGATGAGCGGGCGCATCGCTCTGACCCGAGAGCTGATCATGGACGCGGCCGCCGAGGTCGAGGCCGAGAACCGCGCGCTGCGCGAAGCAGGATCGGCGGCTCGCGCCGAGTCCGCCACTATCGGCGCGCAGCTGCTCGGCGACATCGCCGCGTTCGCCGGGATCTCCAACGGCTGGCAGGGCCGCGCGCCGATCGGCAACTCCATGCCGAGCCTCGCGCGCCCGGCGAACGCCGTGTCCGGGCTTACCACCCCGCAGATCTACCGCTACGACATCGGCGGCCCGGTCGCCCCGCCTACCGGTTTCCTCGCCACGATCCCGAAGGGCGCGACCGAGGGCGACGAGCACTTCTACCGCGCCCCGGTCCTGACGAACAACGCCGCAGGGTGGACCAGCGGCAACAAGCCCGAGTCCGCTCTCCAGTGGACCCCGGCGGTCGCCAACCTGGAGACGATCGCGCACTGGATGCCCATCAAGCGCCAGACGGCCAACCGATACAAGCTGCTCGAGAGCATCGTGACGAACTCGCTCCTGCTCGGACTCGACCTGCGCTGCAACGAGTACGCCCTGCGCGGCTCCAACAGCAGCGGCATCGTGGGCGTGCTCAACACGACCGGCATCCTCGAGCACAATAAGGCGTCAGGGAAGAACATCAAGGACACCCTCGCCGCCATGAAGCGAAAGGTGCGCGTCGCCACCGGCATCGCCCCGACGCACGTATGCCTCTCCCCGTACGCGATCGAGGAGCTGTCCGAGGAGAAGGACTCCACCGGGCGGTACCTGTTCCCCGAAATCGCAAACGGCGGCACCATCGCCGGCCTGACCGTCGTCGAGGACGTGAACATGACCGTCGCTGCTCACGACAGCGTGCAGGCCAAGGAGTCGGCGCTGGTCTACTACCCCGCCGGCGCGAGCTTCGACGTGGCCGACCCCGAAGAGGTCATCGTCGGCCTCAAGGACAGCCAGCTGATCCAGAACGAGTACACCATCCTCGCCGAAACGACCGCATGCCTGCGCGTGGACATGCCGGCGTGCTTCTGCCATTGCGCGGACCTCGGCATCGCGGCGGAGGCGTAGGCCATGGCCGGGGTCTACACGGCCGAGGAGCGCGTCGTCCGCGACGGCGTGCTTATCGCCTTCGAAGGCGAGGTCATGACGAACGAGGAGGCGGAGGCGCGCGGGCTGGTCGCCGCCGTCGAAGAAGAGCCGGGGCGCAAGGCGAAGACGCCGAAGGAGGAGCTGGCCGAGCGCGCCGGAGCGCTCGGCATCGAAGTGCCGAAGAAGGCGACCGTCGCCGAGATCGAGGCGCTCATCGCCGAACGCGCCGGCGGCGGGGATGCGAAATGACCCTGCTGCTCCGAAAGGACGTCGAGACGAGGTGGGCCGCATCGGACGGCCCCGTCTCGGTCGAAACGTCGGGGGCGAGCGCCACGGCCGTGTGCGGCAGCGTGAGCGCAGAGGCGCGCGTGGAAGGCGGCATGGCCGTGCTCGCGGAGAAGGACGCCGTCAAGCTCATGCCCTCGCCCGGGCGCTACGAGATCGCGTGGGAATGCGGAGTCGAATCGTTCTCGACCCATGTGGAGCGCGTCGGCGCTCGGTACTGCTCCCCCTCCGACGTGGTCTCGTACGGCCGGAAGAACAACGACGGGTTCGAGGACGAGGCCCGCTACCCAGCAGCGGACATCGCCGCCGCCATCCAGGCCGCCGAGGAGACAATCGAGGACTGCACCGGGAGGAGCTTCTGCGAGCGCGGGATCAGGGTTCGCCTGTCCCCCGGCCTCAACGAGCTGCCCGTGCAGGACGCCCGCGAAATCGACTTCGGCGAGCTTGTGAGCGACCGGCAGGCCGTGTCCGAATCGCGAGGACCGGCCAACGTGAAGTACGGCGCGACTCCCGACGCGAGGATACGCGAGGCCGCAGTGAGGCTCGCGGCTTCCGCGCTCCGCCCGCGCCTGGGTGCGGAGAACGCGCGGGGCCAGAGCGTCGACGGCGTCTACACGAGCTACACGCTCGCGACGGGCGCGGAGGGGGCGTGGACTGGCATACCGTACGTTGACGCCGTCATAGAGGGCCGCAGGTCGCGCCGCGCGGTGATCGCATGATCGCCGACGTGGCGGGGCCCGCCATCATGCGCGTCCACGCGGACCTCGAAGCCCTGTTCTCGCGCATCTCCGAGCTGGCCCCGAACGTGCCGCGGCCGCGCGTGACGCTCGACCTGCCGGGATCGGAGCCCGAGCCGCTGCACGTGGCCACATGGGGCACCGCCAGGGAGTTCGGCGTATCGGGCTTTTTGACCGGCGGCGTGCTCGGGGTCACGTTCCACGTGTGGGTCACGGTCGCGGCGACGGCCCCGACGTCCGACGAGGCCGCCAGGATAGCCAACGCCTACCAAGCGGTCGCGATGCAGCTCCCTCTCGTGGACATCGACCTCGGAGGAGCCGCCAACGAGATCGGCGTCCCCCAGGTGAAGGAGGCGGAATCCTGGGGCGACTCGGACGGGCGCAGGCACGCGGGGTACCTGCTCGACTACGAGGTTTCGGTAAACGTGGCCGCCTCTCCTGAGGCTGCAAGAATCATCGAGGAGATGAGCATATGAACAAGAACCATGGAACGTTCGGATTCGGCAAGCAGACCGCCGCCGGGTCCCCTGCGGCGCCGACCGTGACCGTCCTCGCGAGCGCGGACTCCGAGGGCATCGACGCATCGACGTCCACGGACTCCGTCAGCCTGACGAACGGGAAGCGCGACACGACCGCGGGGCGCTACATATCAGGCTCCGAGGCGACCGCGAAGCTGACGACGCTCGCGTTCGCCGACTTCATCGGCATGGCGCTCTTCGGGGCGCTCGGCAGCGACTCCGTATCGGGGGAAAGCGCCCCTTACACGCACGACATCAAGATGGGCGAATCGCTTCCCTATCTGACGTTCGTCCAGCAGGTCGGAGCATCCGACGCAGCCCTCCAGCAGCTCGAAGGATGCAAGGTGGACTCGCTTTCGATCTCCGCAGAGGGGACGAAGCCGCCCAGCGTGGAGATCGCGCTCAAGGGATGCGCGGCAAGCTGGCTCGCGGCTAAGGCATGGAACGGCCCGGCCTTCGACGCGTCCAAAGGCTGGTTCAAGACGGCGGGCGCGGAGGTCCTCTTCTCCCCCACGACCAACGAGCCCGCCGCGGTGCCTCCGTCGATCGACCTGTCGAGCCTGTCCTTCAAGGTCGAGAACGCGGTCGAAGCGTCCGTTCCCCTCGGCCAGATCGCGCCGAAGCGCCAGACGGAGAAGTCGGCCACCGTCACGGTCGAGCTCTCCGGAACGACGGATTCGACCGAGATGTACCGGCTCGTCAAGACCGGGAGCAGCTCTGGCACGTCCGTCGCGGACTCCATCGTCGTCGGCTCCCTGCAGGCCAAGTTCAAGCACACGGTCCACGAGGATTGGTCGCTGACCGTCAAGATGGGCGCGATCCCCTGGAAGGTGAACGCCATGGGCGTGTCCACCGACGGAGGCCCGTTCGACCTCACGCTGTCCACGGACGGCGCGATAAGCGTCGGAGGCACGTCCATCGAGGCGATCCTCGTAAACGACACGGCGAGCTACTAGGAAGGAAGGCGACATGGAGCAGATCAAGCTCGGCAACCTGGAGAACGCCTACCGCATCGTCGGCCCCGACGGCCGCGAGGCCGTCACCGTGACCACGCCCTCCATGTGGGCCGTCGCCGACGAGTTCGCCGACGGGCTGCGCGCGTCGGGGACGCACACGGAGCTGTGGATCCTGAGGAAGATGACGTTCGCCATCCAGATGCAGGCGGCGCAGGCGGAGGGGCTGCACCCGGAAGGCCCCGTCACGCTCGACGGCATCTGCGAGTTCCTCAACTCGTGCAAGGTCGAGCCCGTGCCGTCCGAGCGGATCCACACCGGGGGCGACGAGCCGGAGGACCCTACCGCGGCCGCCCGGGAAGGCGGCCTGGAAGCGGAATAGGGGACCTCGCGGCGGCGCTGGCGGCGAAGACCGGGTCCGATCCAGCCGCGCTGGTAAGGCTTCTCCGCGAGGATCCGCGCTCGTTCGACTCCATTTGGTACTCGGCGTTCCCTCCGCCGGAGCAGGGCTCGTGTGACATAGATGCGATCCTCCGAGGCGAAGCAAGCTAGGAGGATCGCGAGTGCTCGACGTAGACGTGAAAATCGGGGGGATCGACGCGGTCAGCGCCGCGCTGCGCGGTGCGCAGCCGGAGGTGAGGCGGGCCACCGTCCCCGTGATGGAGATGGCGGCCCGGTCCATAGCTTCGAGGGCGACGTCGATCGCGAACCCGTCGAGCCCCCATAACCTATGGCGCGGATCCCGCGGCGCATCCCTTCGACCGCGGTACGCGGCCGACCGGAGAGGGCCGTACTGGTTCCGCGTGGAGACTCCTGGTGGAAATGTCGGAAAGGCCGAGGCGATCGCCGAATTCTCCCGCCTCGCCGTCACCCCCCAGGGAGGCGCGCTCGTCTCGGCCCTCACGTCTGCGCACGGC
This sequence comes from Paraeggerthella sp. LCP19S3_G8, assembly GCF_052119225.1. NCBI lineage: Bacteria > Bacillati > Actinomycetota > Coriobacteriia > Eggerthellales > Eggerthellaceae > Paraeggerthella > Paraeggerthella sp. LCP19S3_G8. The sequence continues at coordinate 354,429 of NZ_JBQKFQ010000001.1, read as the reverse complement.
AGGCCGGGCGGCGCCGGGAACGGGCGCATCCTATGGCGCGCGGCGGACGGGATGTCCGACGACGTCTATTCGAGCGTCCGACGCGCCGTCGACGCCGCAGCCGCGTCCATCGAGGGCAAGATGGGCGGCGCATGATGGCCGGCAGAGGATCCGTGAAGCTGTCCATATACTCCACCTTCGACGACAAGGGGACCAAGAAGGCGCAGAGCGCCATGAAGCGGTTCGCCAAGGAGTACGGCACGGTGAACGACGCCACGAAGGCGTTGGAGCTCGACCCGGTCACCAGGGCGCTGGCCGAGCAGTCGATACAGGCGGACATGGCGTCCGCGAAGTGGGCCGGGTACTCGTCCACGCTGGGATCGGTCGGCTCGAAGATGACCGCCGGCGTGACGGTTCCCATCGTGGCCGCCGGGGCGGCGACAGTCGCGGCGGCCGTCGACATCGACAGCTCGCTGACCAGCGTCAAGAAGACCGTCGACGGAACCGAGGAGCAGTACCGGCAGCTCAAAGACGCTGCAATCGAGTTTTCTGAAACGAACGCCGTCAGCGCGTCGCAGATCCTCGACATCCAGGCGCTCGGCGCGCAGCTCGGCTTCGCCATAGACGAGCTCGACGAGTTCGGGCGCGTGGTTTCGGGCCTCGACATCGCCACCAACATGGACGCCGAGACCGCCGCAACCGAGATGGCCCAGTTCGCGAACATCACGAAGATGGGCCACGGAGAGATCAGCAACTACGGAAGCGCCATCGTCGGGCTGGGCAACAGCTTCGCCACCACGGAATCGGACATATCGTCCATGGCCATGCGCATCGCCGCCGCCGGAACCCAAGTGGGCATGTCGCAGGCCGACATACTCGGATTGGCGACCGCGCTCAGCTCCATGGGCGTGGAGGCGGAGGCCGGCGGCACGGCCATCAGCACCGTGATGGCCCAGATCGACAAGGACGTAGCGACCAACTCCGCATCGGTCGAGACGTGGGCGAGCACCGCGGGCATGTCGGCGCAGGAGTTCGCCGACGCTTGGCGAAACGACCCGGTCGACGCGCTCTCCGCGCTCCTCTCGAACATGGAATCGACGACCGCCGAGGGCGGCAACATGTCGGTCATGCTCGAAGAGCTCGGCATCGACAGCGTGCGCCAGACCGACATCATGAAGCGCCTTGCCGGAAACTCGGAGCTCGTCGGCAGCGCCGTCGCGAAATCCAACGAGGAATGGACGAAGAACTCCGCGCTGCAGAGCGAGGTCGACAACCGCAACCAGTCGCTCGCCTCCCGCATGAAGATCGTCGAGAACCGCGCCGTCGCGATGGCGGAGAAGTTCGGCGGCCCGCTCGCCGACGCCATGCTCGACTCGGTCGAAGCGGCGGAGCCTCTGTTCGAGGCGCTGTCCAACGGAGCGAAGGCGTTCGCCGAGATGGACGAGGGACAGCAGCGCGCGATCATCGGAGCGCTCGCCGCAGCAGCCGCCATGGGACCCTTGGTCTCGGTCGGCGGGAAAGTCGCGGGCACGGTGTCAACGTGCTGGAGCGCGTACGGAAAGCTGAGCGCCGGGCTCGCGAAGTTCTCGTCCAAGTCGAAGGACGCGGCACGCGCGGCAGAAACCGTCAACGCCGGGATGGGCGCGCTTGCGAAAGGCGCGGGGGCCGCCTTGGCTGTGACGGCGGTCGCCGTCGCCGTGAACGAAATCATATCGGCTGCCACCGGACTTGACGAAGCAAATTCGAAATTCGACGCGTCATGCAGCTCCATAAGCTCGTACGCCGACGCATGTGAAGTCGCCTCCTCGATGGTGACCAACATGGATGCGGTGCTCACGTCCTCGGGCACCACGGTTGGCGAGGTGTCTGGCGTCATCGGAGAGCACGAAGCCGCCATCACTGCCATCATATCGGCAGCTATAGCTGAGCAGCGCGCCCTGCGCGACGACGAACTTCAGAGCATTCGCGAGCACAACGCCGAGATAGAGAGGCTTGAAGCCGAGAAGGTGACGGCGTACTCGTCCGGGATGCAGGGCGTGACGGCTGCGGTCAATGCGGAGGGATCCATAACGCAGGAGCATTCCGCCAAGATGCTGGCGACCGCCCAGGACTTTCACGACAAGGGCATTGCGAGCATAGACGAGTACTACAACTCTAGGCTGATGACCCTCACGCAAGCATTCAGCGTCGAAGGATCCATGACGCAGCAGGAGTACGACCAGTCGATATCGGAGCTCAATCGATGGATCGGAGAGCAGAAAGCGTCGCTAGACGAAGGCTTGTCGAACACGAAGCTGGCCATCGCCGAATCGACTGAGACGATAACAGGCTTCACGGACGAGCAGAAAGCGGCGGTCGAGACGCTTTCCGATCCGTACTGGAAATTCGAGGCAGACGTGACGAGAGCCCTAGGAGCGCTCGTCACAGACCAGAACGCATCGTTCATGGCCATGCAGGCGTCCATCGCCGACAACGGCGGGAAGGTCAGCGCCGAGAACGCCGCGATGGTGGAAGCCATATTGCAATCAGTCGAGAAGCTACCGCCCGGGATGAAGGAGCAGGCGGATCAGGCGATGCGCGCGCTCGCGAGGGGCCTCGACGCGGATCTCGGGATCGACGTGGCCAATTCCACGGCGGACGAGATCATCGCCGCGTACCGCTCGAAAACAGGCGTCGCAGAAGGGGCCGGGCGCGACACGTCGGCGGCTTACGCGAGCGGGTTCGCGTCCAACGCTCAGGCGGCGCTCGACGCGGCCGCAGCGGTTACCGGCGCTTCCGCCGACCAGCTCGCGCAGTTCGCGGCTGCGGCGGGCATCAAAGGAGACGAGGCAGTAGGGGCCTTCGCCGCCGCGATCGCCAACGGCGAGACCATCGCCGAGGCGGCAGCCCTCGCGAACTCGTCCGCTGCGACGGCCGGGCTGTCCACGGACGGGGCCTCCCCCGGCGCAGCTGGAGCGGCGGACTACGCGATGGCCATCGGAGGAACGGCATGGCTGTCCCAGCAGCAGGCCGCGCTCGTCGCCCAGAGCGGCGTGACGGGCTTCGGCTCGGTCGATATGACTCCGTCCGGCTCGACGGCTGGCGGGCAATACGCCGAGGGCGTCGGCAGCCAAGCCGAGCCGTCGAAAAAGGCGGGCGCTAGCCTGGCGGACAATGCCAACAGCGGCGCCAGCTCCGTGGACGGGTCGAGCGCCGGCGACTGGTTCGCGCAGGGCTTCGTCGGAGCGATCGGCAACTGGATCCAGAGCGCGTGGGACGTCGGCGCCGCCCTCGTCAACGCCGCCCTCGGCGGAGGCAACGCGGCGCAGCAGACCGGGTCCCCCGCGAAGAAGACGCGCGAGATGATGAAGTGGTACGCGCTCGGGTACATCGAGGAGGAGGCGAACCACGAGGACGCGGCGTACGCAGCGGGGCGCTCCCTCGCGTCGGCGTCGCTCTCCGGCACCGAGGACGCCCTCCGGGGCGCGGTTCCCGCCGTCCTCCCGAACGTCCAGACGCGGTCGCAGGTGACTCCGCTCGTACCGTACGGGGAGAACGGACGCGCCGTCGGAGTCGACCGTCCGATAGCCGTCGAGTGCAAGATAGAGAACCCGATCACGACCTCGGACATCTACGATGCGGTGTCGGCCGCGATGTCGTCAGGGAAGCTGTCCGTCGCGCTGTACCTGGACGGCAGGGAGCTGTACAACGCAGCCGCCGCCCCGATCGGGGCGAGGCTCGGAGCCATCGAGCGGAGAAAGGGGTACGGGCTGTGAGCATAACAGTCGGAGGCGTGGACATCGAGAGCCGGTTCGGGGTCATGCTGACCGACGAGTCCACCTTCAACCCGCCTCCAGTGAAGAGGTGCATGCTCGAACGTCCCGGCGGAGACGGATCCCTCGACGTGACCGAGGCGTTCGGAGACGTCCTGTACGGGGACCGTGAGGACAGGCTCGTGTTCCTCGTCGACTCCCCTCCGAGCGAGTTCGAGCGCGTGAAAACTGAGTTGGCCCGGTTCCTGCACGGCCGATCCTACGACTACCAGCTGGCGAGCGACCCGGGATACACGTACCGCGGCCGCTTCGTCGTCGACGAATGGTACCAGCAGGCATGCTTTCAAAAGATGATCGTGAACGTTTACGCGAACCCCTACAAGTCCGCCGGCACGAAGGTCCATACGGTCGACGCCCAGGCGGGCGCGAACGTGCGCCTGCTGCCGGGGCGGGGGCGGGTGCGCCCCGTGTTCGAGTCGCAGATGCCCTGCCACGTCGTGGCGAACGGCGTGGACGTCGTGCTGCCGCCCGGATCGCACACGGCCGTGGGCCTCACGATCCGCGACGGGGCGTCGGACGTGTACGTCAACACCGGCGGCTCGATCAGAGGAGGCACCACGACGTGGGGCGACCTCAAGGCGAGGGGCCTCACGTGGGCCGACCTCAAGGGCAAGAGGTGGCACGAGGTCATGTACATGGCCGGCGCGCCCGCCCCCAACGAGGCGTACCGGGTCAAGATCGCATACGAGGTATTGGAGCTGTAGCATGGAAACGACGACGAGGCTCGGGCTGAAGCTGCCCGGCGACAACGACCTGGTCGATCCAGCCGACTTCTGCGGCAACGACCAGATGATCGAGAGATACATAACGACGCTCACCCAGGCGGCGTCCGCTTACGCGCCCTCCGCGCTGAACCTCACCAACCAGTACAAGACGGTCCCGTTCGGCTCGATCGTCAAGACGGGATACGCGTTCAGCCTGTCGGGCGGCGGCATCAGGATCGCCGAAGCGGGCTTCGCCAAGGTGTCGGTGCACATCTACGCGAACAGCCTGCCGGCGGGCGACGCGCTCGAAGTCGACATCAGGAAAAACGGGACGACGTTCTGGCAGTACTCCGCCGAGGACAGCGATTCGACCTACGTGGTGTTCGACCTGGTGTCGCGCCTTATCCCGGTTGCCGCTAACGACGTCATCACCATGGCGGTGCGCAACTGGCAGTACGTGCGCGGGAAGATCGTTCCGGAGTCGACCTACATGACCGTGGACCTGTACAAAAACCTCAACTTCTAAGGAGGCGCGCATGCGTATTCTGTACGGCGGCCGCGTCCTCTACGATCCGGACGCCGGCGTCGAGCTTTTAGACGTTGAGCTTACGCGCTCGCTACGCGCTGCGTCGGAGCTTTCGTTCAAGATGCCGGCGACCCATGAGTGCGCCGGCATCATCGAGCTCGAATCGGTCGAGCCGGAGATCGAGGCGTGGGAGGGCGCGCGCTGCCTCATGCGGGGCCGAGCCTACTCCTGCGAGGACGTGGACGACGTGGGCACCGTCGAATACCGATGCGAGGGCGAGCTCGCCTACCTCAACGACACCTCGGTGCGCCCCTACTCCACGGTGGCGGGCGAAGCGCCGCTGCTCGCGCCGAGCGACCCTTACGGGTACTTCGAGTGGCTCGTCGACAACCACAACGCGAAGGTGGAGCCAGCAAAGCAGTTCAGGGTCGGCGTGAACCAGGGGCACCTCCTCGACGACAACGAGCACATCCTGCGCTCCGACTCCGACTACCCCAGCACCGGCCTCGTGGTGCGTGAGAAGCTGCTGGAGTCCCTCGGCGGCTTCGTCCGCGCCCGCTACGTGGGCGGCGCGCGCTACGTGGACTACCTGGCCGACACCGACGGCACCGCGTCCCAGCGCATCGAGTTCGGCGCGAACCTGCTGAAGTTCGCCCGCACGCGCGACGGATCGCCCATTTGCTCCGCGGTGATCCCGCTCGGCTCGAAGCCTGAAGGATCGGAAGACCGCATCACCATCGCGCCCCTGGGAAACGGCGACGCCGACGTGTACGGGCGGTACGAGAAGCGCGGGGACGCGGTCGTCTCGGTCGACCTCGTGTCGAAAGTGGGGTACCGAGAGCGCGCCGTCGTGTGGGACGACGTGACCGACCCGGCGCACCTGGTAGACCGCGCCCTGTCCTGGCTGCCGGGCCAGGCCAACGAGATCGAGACGGTCCACGTCAAAGCCTACGACCTGTCCCGCATCGATCCGCGCGTCCAGCCGATCGATCTCGGCGACTACGTGCGCGTGACGAGCGCCCCGCACGGGTACGACTCATACATGATAGTGTCGAGGATCGTCCACCGTCCGACCGACTGGCAGGGCGACGAGTACGTGTTCGGCGTCGAGGGCGACGACATCGGCGACATCGTGCGCAAGCACGCCGCCACGCTCAACGCCGGGATCAACGGCGCCTACGAGAAGGCGGAGGCCGTCGACAAGATCGCCAAGGACGCGCAGGCGCGCGCCGACGCCGCCCAGGGAAGCGCGGACAAGGCGCAAACCGACGCAGACGCGGCCAAGCTTGCGGCTGATGCGGCCAAGACCGAGGCCGACAAGGCGTTCGCGGACGCATCTCGAGCCGCCGCCGACGCGCTCGCGGCCAAGGACAAGGCCGACCAGGCGACGGCGAAGGCGGAGGTCGCCGAGTCCGAGATAGTCGTCGTCAAGCAGACGGTGGCGGCGGCCGAAGCCGCAAGCAACGCCGCGCAGATTGCAGCCGGAGAAGCCAGTACGAAGGCGGACGGGGCGCAGACCGCCGCAGCCGAGGCCAAAGCGTCCGCAGGGACGGCGATGCAGAACGCCGCCGCCGCGATCGCGGCGGCCGACGCGGCGACCGCGCAAGCGGCGGGAGCGAAGGCCGACGCCGCGCAGGTGCGAACCGACCTCGCCGGGCAGATCAAGACCGTCACGGACACCATGGCTGCCGACTACACCAAAAAGACCGACCTCACGCTCACCGAGTCGCGGCTCATGTCGGAGATCGAGCGCAGCGCGGCGGGCATCACGTCCACGGTGGCGCAGCAGTACGCGAAGAAGACCGACCTGACGAGCGTCGAGAGCGGCCTGCAGACGCAGATCTCGCAGAACGCGGAGGCGATAACGAGCACGGCGGCGTCGGTGACAGCAGTGGACACCAAGGCCAACAACGCCCAGAGCGCAGCCGACGCGGCTAGAACCGCCGCCGCGAAGGCGCAAACGGACGCGACGGCTGCAGCGGGCAACGCAGCGGCGGCCCAGACCGCAGCCGACGCGGCAGCGGCGAACCTCGCAGCAGCCGAAGCCAATCTAGATGCGATATCCATCCGAGTAGGTGCGACCGAAGCTGATGTCGCCGCCGCAGAATTAGCGGTTGAAAATGCCAAGGCAGCAGCCGACGCAGCAGCCGCGAGCGCGTCGACCGCGAAAACGAGCGCCGCGACCGCGCAGGCGACAGCCGATGCGGCCAAGTCGGCAGCCGCAAAGGCCCAATCGGCAGCAGACGCCCTTGGAGCGAGGGTGACTTCCGCCGAGACCAAGATCGAGCAGAACGCGGAAGCCATCGTCCTGCGCGCCACCAAGGCCGAGGTGGACGCGGCAAAATCTGGTGCGATCAGCACCGCTGCAACCGATGCGAAAACCAAGGCCGACGCCGCCCTTGCTGGCGCGAAGACGTACGCCGACGCTCAGATCAAGGTGCAAGCGGACCGTATAACGGCGAGCGCGGCCGCGACCGACGCCCTCGGCGCGCGCGTGTCCACGGTGGAGCAGACGGCGAGCGGGCTGTCCGTGTCGCTCGAGTCCGTCGAGGCGACGGCGAACTCCGCGAGCGCGACGGCGAACGCGGCGCGGACCGAGGCCGCGAGCGCGGCGAAGACGGCCTCGGACTACATGCAGTACACGAGCGACGGCCTGGAGGTCGGCAACAAGTCGTCCGGCTCTTGGAGCGGGTTCCGATCGCGCATGGCGGCGGGGGCTTTCGAGGTGCTCGACGCGGCCGGCAACGTCGTCGCGAGATACGGGGCGAAGGAGATCGAGCTCGGCATGGGGATGCTCGACGCCGTCATCCGCATGTGCGGCGGCAAGGGGGCGATAGCCTACTACGCGGGCACCGACCAGCTGGCGGTCATGGCCCCAGGCTCGATTGCGCTCGCCGCCTGCCAGACGCTCCCCGACGGGACCGTGCAGCCCTACGACTCCGGCGTCGCGTGCAACAGAAGCGGCGTGCTACTGAAGGGGGCCGTGGAGGCGTCGGGCACCTTCAGGCTCAACGGCGGCAACATGGCCGACTTCGTTGTGGCCCAGGGCACGAGCGGCATCTGGCGGTGGCGCAAGTGGGCGTCGGGGTTCGCCGAGTGCTGGGGCGCAACGTCCACGCCGACGTCCACGAACGTGCAGTGGGGCGGCATGACGTACGACGGGACGATGCGCGGAGGCCACGCCCTCCCGTTCGCCCTTAAGAATCTCGTGCATGCAGACGTCGTCATCGAGGACCCGGGCGGCGGAGCGTTCTGGCCCGGCGTGCACACGGTGTTCGGCGACAAAGCCCCGAAGTTCTTCGTCCTGAGCGTCGGCAACTACTCGAGAACGGTGTACCTGCACTACTACGTTACCGGAACATGGAGGTGATGGGCATGGCCGGCATGAGGATCGTCGACGAGAACGGGAACGAGATAGCCAACCCCGACCTGTCGGCCGGGACGCTGTCCCCGACCATAGTCGTCAAGAAGGGAGCCGTCCCGCCCGACGACGTGGAGAAGTTCGCGTGGGCGGACGACGACTACGAGGAGGCCATGCTCTACGCCGTGCCGACGCCGGAGGAGGCCGCCATGGCCGTCGAGCGCGGGCGGGCCGCCGAGGAGGCCGCCGCGCGGGAGCGCGCGAACGAGGAGATGCTGCTGGCGGTGGCCGACATGATAGGGGGCGCGATATGACGGACGCGCAGCTTCGAGTGCTGACGGCAGCCGCCAGGATCCGCGTTTCGCGCGGCGAAAGGCTGGAGGACGTCCTCGGCATGTGGCCGGCGATAGACGACCGAGAGCGGGGGCTGATAAGAGCCGCCGTGCTAGACGAGGAGGCGGCCGGTGCCGTACGAAACGAGCGTTAGCACGCTTGCGCAGGCGATCGCGCAAGAGGGGGCGGCCTGGGTCATGTGCGCCCTGGTCGTGATCGTCTGCGCGGCGCTGCTGTCGAAAGGCTTCCCCGCCTGGTCGTCGTACATGGACAGGCGGGCGGCGGTCGAGGAGGAGCGGGAGCGCCGCAAGGCCCGCGAGAGCGAGGAGCGCGCCCGCACCGAGGGGCAGTGGATCCAGGCCATAGACCGCAGCAACGACGTGAGCGAGAGCGTGGCCGCCGCTCTGGAGTCCTCTACGCGCATGATCGACCGGGTGTCGTGCAAGCTCGACGAGGACGCCAGGCAGGCCGAGCGCAACGCGGCAAAGCTGGACAGGCTGGAGACGGACATGCAGGTGCTGTTAGAAAGGACCAAAAAATGAAGGACGAAGAAATGGACGGAATCAAGAAATGGGCGAAGGCCGCATGCGTGCGCGCGGTCAAGACTGCGGCGCAGACCGCCGTCGGCGTCATCGGCGCAGCAGCCGTCATGGGAGAGGTGCAGTGGGCCATGGTCGCCAGCGCGGCCGCCCTGGCTGCCGTCGTGAGCCTGCTCACGAGCGTGGCGGGCATGCCGGAGGTCGAGGGCGGCGCGAGCGTGGCGAAGATCGCCGCGAAGAAGGAGGGCTGACATGGCCTACGTCATGGACGAGGACTACCGCGCCTCAGGCAACACCAACCATATCTCTGCCGAGGGGCGCGGGTTCTGCGTCCACCACGCCGCCGGGACGTCCATCGACATGGCCCCGACGTTCCTGGCCAACGGGACGTCGGCGCACTACGGCGTGGAGCCTGGCCACGTGCGCCGCTTCCTGGCCGACGAGGACAACGCGTGGGCCGCGGGAGACGCATGGGCCAACGCGCACCTCGTCCACGTCGAGTGCGTCAACTCCTCCGCGGGCGGGGACTGGCCGGTGGCCGAGGGCACGGTCGACACGCTCGTGGAGTTCCTGGCCGACAAATGCCGCGAGCTGGGGTACGCGCGACTGGACGTCGGCGAGACGCTGTACGGCCACCGCGACTTCTACGCGACGTTCTGCCCCGGCGTGCTGTACGGCCGCCTGGGCGAGATCGCCGACCGGGTGAACGCGCTATTGTCCGGCGCGTCCGGCGAATGGGTGCGCGACGGGAAGGGCTGGTGGTACAGGCGCGCCGACGGCTCCTGGCCGGCGGGAGAATGGCTCGCGCTCGACGCGTGGTACCGCTTCGGCGCCGACGGATACGCGCTGACCGGCTGGCAGATGGTCGACGGCAAGTGGTACCTGTTCGGCGACGACTGCCGCATGCTAACCGGCTGGCAGAGCGTCGGCGGCAAGTGGTACTACCTGACAGGCTCCGGGGCCATGGCCACGGGATGGGCCGAAGTGGACGGAGCATGGTACTACCTCGACGAGTCGGGCGCGATGCAGACCGGATGGCTGCTCGACGGCGGCAAGTGGTACTGGCTCGACGAGTCGGGGGCGATGGCGCGCTCGTCGTGCCGAAGCGTCGGCGGCAAGTGGTACGCCTTCGGATCGTCCGGCGCGATGATATCCGGCGAGGTGCCGACCGGCGTCGGCGGGGACATGGAGCTGGGATAGCCGGCGGTTGCGCTCGGACGGCCCGCCGTGCAGCAGTCTGCCCAGACTGCTGCATCGTCCTTTCGGGGACGGCCCGCGCTCCTTCGGGGGCGCGGGCTTTTTCGATGTCGTTTTCGACGCTTTCCCATATCCTTCGCATATCCTAAGTTGGCGTTTTTACGGTTGCTAAGGTTGATGGGATTATAAAAACCGCTGGTCAGACTGCTGCGGTTATTTGAAATGACTATATTTGTTAAGGAAAGCTTAATACATCGGTTGGCGTTTCTTATGAGACGCGAAAGCTGCCTGCGGGGATACTGGAAGCGAAGGCTCGCGCGGACCGACGCCCCGCCCCGCGGCGCTCCGCCGCATCGGCCAGTAGAAAGGACCCGCTATGGGCTACACCAATTCGTTCGAGCACGATCGTCACGGCTATCGGCCCGTCCGCCGCAGCGTGCCAGCTCGACGTGGCACGGCGAAAGGACGGGCCGGCGCCGTCAAGCTGGCCGGGTTGACGGGACTTGTCGCCGCGCTCGTCGGGGCGTGCTTCTACGCAGCCACCTCGCTCACGACGCTCATCGAGGGCGCGCAGGCAACCGCGAACGCCGGTCCCGCAGCGCAAAGCACGCCGCGCAGCGCCTGGCACATCGGCGAGATGCCGATCCTGTACCAGGAAGATCCCGCATGGTCGAACACGACGTACGCAGGAGACTCCTTCGGGGAAACCGGCTGCGGCCCCACGTGCATGACCATGGCGTACATAGCTCTGACCGGGAAAGACGATATGACCCCGGCCGATATGGGGGCGTTCTCGGAAAGCCTGGGGGCGGCATCCACCGAAGGCACCGCCTGGACCTTCATGACCGACGGCGCAGCCCGGCTGGGACTTGCCGCAACCGAGCTGCCCGCCGACAAGGCCAGCATCAGGCGGGCGATCGTTTCGGGGTCGCCCGTGATATGCAGCGTAGGACCCGGGGACTTCACCACCACGGGGCATTTCATCGTGCTTGCAGGCATCGACCAGCAAGGCCGGCTCATCGTGCGCGACCCCAACAGCCCCGAGCGCACCGCGCAAAGCTGGGATTTCCAAACCGTTCTCGGCCAATGCCGCGCCATCTGGGCGTACCAAGCGGCATGATCCGCTAGGGCCGCGCCCGGTTCAGAAGGCGCGGCCCTAGCGGGCGGTCTGCGCCTCGCGAAGCCCTTTCACCAACTGATCGGCGCACGATGTGGAACGGCGGCCGCACGTATTGCCTTCGAGCAGCGCAGCAACCTCGTCCACCGACATGCCCTGAACCAGCTTCGAGATAGCTTTCAGATTGCCGTCGCAGCCCCCCACGAAGTCGATATGCGACACCGAATCGCCCTCAAGCTCGATGTTGATCTCGCGGGAGCACGTTCCCCTCGTCTTGTACGTGTACATGTCAAACCTTTCCTCTTGCTAGAATAACCCGCTCGTGAACAGAAAGTTCAACGATTTCAAGCGCGTCCCAACATGTTCGTAGATCCATTCCTGGCAAAAACGCAGAACCGCGAAGGCTTCGGAGGGACCCGCCTCCATGTCTTCGATGGCGGAGAACGTGGAGCAGAGCAGGGCTTTGCTCCAGGCTACCACCTCGCCGGGCACCAGCTGCGACTCAACCTGGGACGCGCAGCTTGAGCAGAGCACCCCGCCCTCGCGATACGACACGAACACCTCGCTGCGTTCGGCAGAAACAACGTCGCAGGCGCATCCCGCGCAGACGCTCAAACTGGGGCGCAAGCCCGCAAACGACACGGTCTTGAGCAGGTGAGCTGCGCAGATCAACGGAGCGCGCGATGCGTCCACCCGTCCCAGAGACGAGAGCGCGGTGCAGGTCAATGCGAACAACCGAGGGCTCTCCAGATCCATCTGCGTAACGCGGTCGAGCAGCTCGGCCATGGGAGCCGCGCAGGCCGCGTGCTCCATGTCGCGGCGCAAGCGCTCGTTGCTCTCCACCAAGCGCGCTTCCTTCACCACGTCAAGGCTGCGCCCCCGCGCTAAAAGCACGTCTGCCACCGAATAGAGCTCCAAACGCGAAGCGAAAGAGCTCGCAGGCTTGCGCGCGCCCTTCGCCACCGCGCGCACCTGCGAACCGTCCTCGACGAGCATCGTCAGGATCAGATCGCTCTCGCCCAGCTTCGTCTTGCGCAGCACGATGCCGCGCGCATCGTAGGTTGGCTGAGCCACGCCGCGCCTACGAAATGCTCACGATGCTGTTCGCGCTGTCCCAAACGATAACGCCGCTCTTCTGCTTGTACGAGCCGCGCACCGTCTCGCCGTCGAGCGTGGTTATCGCCGCAGCCGTGATGGTGAAAGCGGTCGTGTCGTTTCCTTGGTACGTTATGCCGTCGACCGACTGGATCGCGTAGGTGGTCCCCCCGATGTTCACCGTGCCCGCACTTGCCAGATACGCCTGCGCCGCCGCCGTCAGCTCGGCCCCGCGCGAACGCGCGATGTTGACGGTAACGCTCGAACCCGACGCAACCTTCTCGCCTGCCGCAGGCGACGTGCCCAGGATGGTTCCGTCAGCCGCAGCGTCATCGTAAACGTAGGCGCTCGTGGCCGTCAGGCCCTCGGCCTCGATCGCGGCAACCGCCTGATCCCAGGTCATCCCCGTGATATCGGGAACCGTGTATGCAGCGGCCACCGTAACGGTGACGGGCTCGTTCGCCTTGGCCTTCGTACCGGCTTCGGGGGAAACGGCCAAGACGATGCCTTCGCGCTCGTCTGATTTCTGCGTCACGAACTTCACGTTCTCGAAACCGAATTCCTTCAGCTTCGCAGCGGCTTCATCGCGCTGGATGCCTACCGTTTCGGGCACGACGCGCGCTTCCGACACATGTATGACAACCTCGGTTCCCTCGTCTTGTCGCGCGCCGGCGCCCGGGTCCATAAGCAGCACGACGCCTTCGGTCTCGTCGGACTTCACCTGCATGGTGCGCACCGCGAAGCCCTTGCCCTCAAGCACGTAGGTGGCGTCGGTCTGCGTCATGCCCACAACATTGGGAAGGATCTTTCCGCCCCAAAGCTCCATCTGGTACGTCGCAACCGCTGCGATTCCCGCGGCGGCCACCAAGCATGCGAGCACGATGGCAACCACCTTGCCCTTGCCGCCCTTCTTCGCGTTCGGATCGGGCGCGCGGAACTCCTTCTGCTTCGGCGCTGCGCCGCCTTCGATACGCGGCATTTCCATCGTGCCGCCGGAACGCCACGACGATTGCGGCGGTACGTAGTTGGAATCGACCAAGCACTCGTCAAGGCCGGAAAGGTCGGCTGTGCGCCCCGCCTCGAAGTCTTCCTGAGAACGCTTCGGAATGAACGGGGTCAGATCGTCGTCACGCGTCGGCGGCTCCTCGGAAGCCTCATCGGAGACGGCTTCTTCGTCGGACGGGCTGAAATCGAACGCGTTGCCGTCTTCGTCGACGTTCACGCCCGCAACGTCTATGGCGGGAAGCTTGGCGGGGTCGAGCGGGCCGGATGATCCCGCCTGCACGCCGGCAGTCGGCTCTTCCTCGTCGGAAGAGACCGAGCCTGCGAAATCGGGATCGAGCTCGTCGTCGTTCGCGGCTTCGGGTACAGGCGCAAGCGACTCTCGATCGGCATCGACCGCGGCGGCAACCTCGGCTATTTTCCCCGACAGCGGCAGTCCGCATTCGTTGCAGAACTTCGCGCCGTCGCGGTTTTCGGAATGGCAATGAGGACAGATCATGCTGACTTACTCCCTCGCAGGTGACGGTACGAAAAGATTGTAGCCGAAAAACCACGAGAGCACCCGAACAACCCGGCGAACCTCCGGTTCACGACAATACTTGCAAAAAAACGCGAGCCAAGCTGGCTTCGGCGCGCCGAAGCGCGCGCATCCAAGCCCTACAAGCCCTCGCCGTAGCCGAATCGGCGAATCTGGTTCTCGTCGCGCCGCCAGTTCTTCTTCACCTTGACCGACAGGTCCAAGAACACCCGCGTGCCCAGCAGCTGCTCAAGGTCGGCGCGCGCTTCGGTGCCGATCTGCTTGATGGCGGCGCCTCGCTTGCCGATGATGATGCCCTTTTGGCTGTCGCGCTCCACGTAGATGCGCGCGAAGATGCGATGGAGGTCCTTCTTGCGATCGTACTCCATCTCTTCCACCTGCACGCCGATGGCGTGGGGAACTTCGTCATGGAACGAGCGCAGGATCTTCTCGCGGATGAACTCCGCCACCACGACCTCGATCGGCTGGTCGGTCTCCATGTCGAGCGGGAACCACGCCGGGCCCTCGGGCAACAGGAACACCACTTCCTCGATGAACGCGTCCACGTTCTTCCCGGTCTCGGAGGACAAGCCCACCATCGCATCCCATTCGCCAAGCTTCTCGGCCGCTTCGCGTTGGCGGGAAAGCTGCTCGGGATTCACGAGGTCGGTCTTGGACAGCACGCAGATCTTCTTCGCGCGCGATCGGCGCAGCTGCTCGGCTACCCACTCGTCGCCGCGGCCCACGGGCTTCGACGCGTCGATGAGCATGGCCACCACGTCCACGTCCTCGAGCGCCTTGAGCGCGGAGACGTTCAGCTCCTCGCCCAGCGCGTCATGCGGCTTGTGCAGGCCGGGCGTGTCCACGATGATCATCTGGTAGTCGTCTTTGGTGTAGACCGCGCGGAAGCGGTGGCGCGTGGTTTGCACGGTATTCGACGTGATGGCGATCTTCTTGCCCATGATCGCGTTGAGCAACGTCGACTTGCCGGCGTTCGGCCTGCCCACCAACGTGACGAAGCCGGATTTGAAGTGTTCGGGCATTTCCAAGGTTGCGTTCCTTCCAACCGATTCTGTATCTTTGCGCGACGCCGAAGTTCTACGCCCCGAGCAGCGCCGCCAAGCGAGGGACGAACACGAGCGCGGCCACCGCCACAGCGGCGAGGGCGAACACGAGCACGGCCGCCGCCGCGCAGTCCTTCGCGCGCCGCGCCAGCTCGTGGTACCCGGGCGACACCAGGTCGACCACCGATTCAAGCGCCGTGTTGAAGCACTCCGCCGCGAACACCGCAGCGATGCACAAAACGATCGCGATCCACGATACGGCGTCGATGCGCAGCAGAACGCCCAGGATCACGGCCGCTGCGGCAACGGCCAGGTGTATCTTCATATTGCGCTGCGTGCGCACCGCGAAGACAAGCCCGTCTCCCGCGCATGAGAACGCGCGGCCGAGCGAAAACCTCGCATGCGATTCCTTCGACGCCCGATTGCGGACGAACCCTTCTTCGTCCCGCACGTCCCCCTGCGCAGAAGCGCGCTTTTCCCCGTCCTCGTCCATGATGTTCGACGCTTTCGTGATCACGTCGAGCGCTTAGCGCTTCGACCAGGCTTCGAGGATCTCGGCCTCGCGCTTTTCCATGACCTCGGCCTCGTTGTCCTCGATGTGATCGTAGCCGCACAGGTGCAGCAGGCCATGCACGAGAAGCAAGCTGATCTCCTCTTCGAAGGTGGTGCCGAACTCGCGCGTCTGCCTGCTTGCCACGTCCGGGGCGATGATCACGTCGCCCAGCTCGAAGACGGGGTCCTGCGCCAGCGTCATGGCCGACAGGTCGTCGTCCACGCCGTCGCACTCGAACGACAGCACGTCGGTGGGACCGGATTTCTGGCGGTACTTCTCGTTCAGCTCGGCGATGGCCTCGTCGGTGACGAAGCTGATGGACACCTCGGTGTTGAAGGGCTTGTCCTCGCGCGTCAGCACGAACTGAGTCAACTCGTGCAGCGGCAGCTTTTCCAGCTCGTCTTTTCTAAAATCGTAGTTGATCTGGATATCCATGGCTTATCCCTTCTTGCTTGCCTGGTCGTAGGCGGATACGATGGCGGCCACCAGGGAATGGCGCACCACGTCTTTGCCGGAGAAGTCGCAAAACGCGATATCGTCCACATCTTCGAGAATGCGGCGGACGCCCTTGAGCCCGGAAATGCCGCGCGGCAGATCGAGCTGGGTCACGTCGCCCGTGATCACCATCTTGGAACCGAATCCCAAACGCGTCAAGAACATCTTCATCTGCTCGGGCGTGGTGTTCTGCGCCTCGTCGAGGATAATGAAGCTGTCGTTGAGCGTGCGCCCGCGCATGAACGCAAGCGGGGCGATTTCGATGACGCCGTTGTCTATGAGCTGGGTTGCGCGCTCCATGTCGGTCATGTCGAACAGAGCGTCGTAAAGCGGACGGATGTAGGGATCCACCTTTTCGGTCAAGGTGCCCGGCAGAAAGCCCAGGCTCTCCCCCGCCTCCACGACGGGCCTCGTCAAGATGATGCGTCCCACTTCCTTGCGCTTGAGCGCAGCCACCGCCATGGCCATGGCCAGGTAGGTCTTGCCCGTTCCGGCCGGCCCGATGCCGAAGGTGACGGTGTTTTCGCGAATGGCGTCCACGTACTGCTTCTGACCGGCGGTCTTCGGGCGTATGGCCCGTCCTCGGTACGTGAGCAGGATGTCCTCGCGCAAAGCGCGCGGCGAGAATTCAGCCGTGCGCAGCAGGTCGATAGCGCGACGGACGTAGTCCGAAGTGGGCTCGTCGCCGCCTTCCACCAGCTTGATGAGATCCGAGAACAAAACGGTAAGCGACTGCACCTCGATGGGATCGCCTTCGAGCATGATGGAATCGCCCCGTACCGTGATGCGCGCCTCGAACGCGCTTTCCACGATGTGCAACAGCTCGTCGGCCGGGCCCACGATGAGCGCCATGTTCACGCTCTGAGGAGCCGTGAGAGTAATGTGCGTCTGATCAGTCATGCCGGCTATTGTACCATGCGGCCGCCCGCTCGGAGACGATGTCACCGAACCGACAAGGGAATATGGTGCAGGTGCCCAAAACGGTGCCCGGAACAAGTTCGCAGTCGATTCGCATTGTCGCCCGAAACGTACGGTTTTGCCGCAGAAACCGTACGTTTCGGGCGACAATGCGGTCTGCGGGACCGTCCCTAGGCCAGGCGGTACGCCCAGAGCGTCTTGGTCTGGCCGATCACCTGGTCGATGCTCCACGTTCGATCCGAGCGCTGCGCCGAGTACGGATCGTTCACCTTGAGCGTGCCGTCGTCGGCGAGCCCCGTTACGACGAAGAAGTGGCCGTTGTCCGTGAAATCGCCGGGGCCGACGTTGCAGATGACCACCGCGCCGCTTTCGAGCGCGCTGCGCAGGCTTCCCGCATCGACCCCGATCGGCTGGCAGGACAGGCCGAGCGACGCCGCTTCGTTGGTCAAGAAGGACGAATCCGTGCCGTCGAAGGTGGCCATGTAGCCGCCCTGCTTCGCCCGAACGCCCATGTCGTAGGGCGACAGGTCGCTTTTGCCCGTCAAACCCTGGTACACCATGGAAAGCGCCGTGGGACAGCACCCCGTAAGCGCGAACGTGGTCGAGCTGTACACGGTGAAGCCCCAGCGGCTGTCCCACTGGTACAGCCGGGGCACCTCGCCTTTGCGCGCCTCGTCGCACGCCCCGGCTTCGCTGGCAGGATACGCGTCGGGGAACTGCCTGACGGAGGAAACGGCCTCGGGCTCGGTCGCCGCCAGTTTGAGCAGCTTGTACTGCACCGCTTCGCCGTCAACCGCGTACGCTTGGGGATGCGCGGCAATCCAAGCCGCATCGTCGCTGGTCTCGGCCGCTTTCACAAGCTGCGCGGTCAGGTCGTTTCCGAGTATCGCGGAAAGAGCCGCCTGGTCGATGGGATATTTCTGCGGCTGCTGCGCTTCAGGGACAGGATCGGGAGCCGGCTCGGGCTGCTCGGCCGTGCAGCTTGCGCAGCTGCGAACGCCCACCACGGCCAGCACGATCAGGAGCACGGCCGCGAGCCCTGCAAGCAGACGCTTCGGACCGAGTGCGCGGACGGCGTTCGACACGGCATCGACGCCCGCAAGCAAGAGGTCGGCCGGTTTCGAGCCGCCATGATGCTGCTCGCCCGCACCTGCGCGGCGGGCTTGCCGACCATCGGGGCGCGACGACGCTTCGCGTGGCAGATGCGGGCCGGCCGCTTGCCCGTTGCGCCGTGCGGTTCGCTCTTCAAGCCGTTTGCGCGCTCGCTCGCGCGCCTCTTCGTCGGTCATGGCTTCCCCGTTTCGCGATCGTTATCGAAACAGAGTATACCGTTGCACCTGCGCGAACGCCAGACGGAAGTCGGTCGTACAGGACTTCCGCCAGCAGTTGGCTACAGGGCGACCTCGACGAGCGACCCGACTTGCGCGCCCGCAGGAGCGTCCACCTCGTGATAGCTTTCCGTCATGGCCACGCCGCCCTCTTCCACCAGGGCAAGCTCGACGGTTCCCACGCGACGGGCGCGGTCGGCGGCGCGCAGCTCGTCGCCGAGGGCGCGCAGGGCCGCGGCGCGCGACGCCTTGACCTCGGAAGCCACCTGGTCGTCGCGCGCGGCCGCCGGCGTTCCCTCGCGGCGCGAATAGGGAAACACGTGAATCTTCGAGAAGCGGCAACGCCGCGCCACGGCAAGCGTCTCCTGGAACTCGGCATCGGTCTCGCCCGGAAAGCCCACGATGACGTCGGTCGACAGGCTGATGCCGGGCACGCTGGCGCGCAATCGGTCCACGAGCGCCTCGAAACGCCTCGCATCGTAAGGACGCGCCATCTCGCGCAGCACCTTGTTGCTACCCGCCTGCAAGGGCAGGTGCAGATGGCGGCACACGCGACCCTGCGCAGAAGCCAGCAGCTCGATGAACGCCTCGTCGACGTCGCGCGGCTCGATGCTCGACACGCGGAAGCGCACGGGAGGCGCGTCGGATTCGTGCAGGCCCGCCGTCTCGTCGAGCAGGCGGCGCAGCAGATCGGCCAGGCGCAACGCGCTTGGATCGCGCCGCGCGCCGTCGCGATACGACCCCAGGTTGATGCCGGTCAGCACGATCTCGCGCGCTCCGGCGCGTGCGAGCGATGTGCATTCGGCTGCCACGTCGTCGGCTGGACGACTGGCGGCGCGACCGCGCGCCACGTGCACGATGCAGTACGTGCACGCGTTGTCGCATCCGTCTTGCACCTTCACGCCCACGCGCGTCCGAAAGCCTCGACCCAGCGGCAGCACCGAAGCAGGCGCAAGCTCGACGTGCCCTTCGCCCGCCTTGGCGACGCAAGGAACGGCGCCCGTATGATCCCATTGCCCTTGCTCGATCTGCTCCAGAAGCTGGCCCTTGCCCACGACGCGCACGCGCGAATCCATGGCCTCGTACGTTGCGGCGTCGATGGCCACCGCGCACCCGGTAACCGCCACCGCGGCTCGATCGTTACAACGCAGCGCGCGCCGCACGGCCTTGCGCGTCTTCTTCTCGGCCTCGCCGGTAACGGTGCACGTGTTCACCACGATCAAATCGGCTTCGCTTTCAGCAACGCAGGCCTGCCCTCGGGCAAGCAAGGCGGCGGCGAAGGAATCCGACTCGACACGGTTCACCTTGCACCCCAGGTTCACCACGGCGAAGCTCATAGCAGCCCCTTTCGAGGAGCGCGGCCGGGATCGAGCGTCCGGCGGCCCGCTTCCCCGGCTTCGCCCGCCTGCTCGGGCGTACGGACGGATTCGCCCTCGGAGGCGCCGCTCGGCAACGGATCCGCCCCGTCGCCCGCATCGCCCCGGTCGCTCACCGCCGCCATGCGACCCAGCTCGTAGAGCACGAGCGCCGGCGCCACGATGCCCGCCGTTTCCGTACGCAGAATGGAAGGTCCCAGCGTGACCAGCGCCGAAGAAGGGTTGCATTCCAGAAGCGCATCCACCTCACGCTGCGTCAAACCGCCTTCCGGGCCGACCACCACGACAATGCGCGCCTCGTCGGCCGGCATGCTGTTGAGCATGAGGCCACGCGCGATCGCGTCCTCCAAGCGCGCCGTCTGCGGAGCCTCTTCCCAGCAGATCAGCACCGCAGTCGCGTTCTTCGCGAACGCGCACGCCTCGGCAAGCGACAAAGGCGCGCTCACCTCGGGAACCGCTCGCTGGCCCGACTGCATGGCGGCGCTTTTGGCGATGGCACGCCAACGCTCCGCCTTGGACGCAGTCTTTTTCGCATCCAGTTTGACGATGGAGCGCTCGCATGAAAGCGGGACGAACCCGCTCACTCCCAGCTCGGTCGCGTGGCGCACGACCGTTTCCATCTTGTCCCCCTTGGCAAGGCCCTGCACGAGCACCACCGAGGGCCCGTTGGAGCCGCGCTCGAACCGCTGGGCTACGCGCACCAGGGGAATCTGGTCGGAAAACGACACGATCTCGCATTCGAAATAGTCCTGCGCGGCATCCACCACGGCAATGTGCTCGCCCGGAGCAAGGCGCAGCACGCGCGCATGCTTGGCATCGTCGCGTGCCAAGCGCAACGGGAAGGACTCGGCGGGCTCGTCGGCGATCACCTGGTCGTGCAGGTAGAAATGTGGCAGGGACATACGGGGAACCTCGCAGGTCGAACGGTCGCAGGGTGATACAAGTGGGCGCATCGGCCGGCAGGCCGACGATCCTACTGGAACGCGTCGCGCAGTTTCTGCAACGGCGTGCGCTCGTCGGCCACGTCCTCGCCCATCTCCTCGGCCAGCTGCTCCAAAAGCTCGCGCTGCTTCTTGGTGACCTTCTTGGGCACCTGCACGTTCACATGCACGAACATGTCGCCGCGCGCGTCGCTGCGGAAGCGCGGCATGCCGCAGCCCTTCACGCGCACCACCTGCTCGTTCTGGCAGCCTTCGGGAATGCGAACCTGCACCTTCTCGTCCTCGAAGATGCCGTCGATCTCGATTTCCGAACCGAGCGTTGCCTGCACGATGGACACGTTCGCACGCGCGTGCAGGTTGTCGCCATCGCGTTCGAAGAACTCATGCGGCTGGATGCGGCAGGTTACGATCAGGTCGCCCGGACGCGCGCCGTGCATGCCTGCTTCGCCGAAGCCGGACAGGCGAAGCTGCTGGGAATCGCGGATGCCCACGGGAACCTCCACGGTCACGCGCTGGCGGTCGGGCACGCGGCCCTGGCCCTCGCATTCCGGGCACGG
Source organism: Paraeggerthella sp. LCP19S3_G8 (assembly GCF_052119225.1). Taxonomy (NCBI): domain Bacteria; kingdom Bacillati; phylum Actinomycetota; class Coriobacteriia; order Eggerthellales; family Eggerthellaceae; genus Paraeggerthella; species Paraeggerthella sp. LCP19S3_G8. The sequence continues at coordinate 333,015 of NZ_JBQKFQ010000001.1, read as the reverse complement.
GTTCTCGATAGTATGGCCGGTGCCGCCGCAGGTCTTGCACGTGGTGGCCGTCTGCATGTCGCCCAAGAACGTACGCTGCACGGTGACCACGCGGCCTTGCCCGTTGCAATCGGGGCACACGACCTCGCGACCGTCGGGGCCCAAGCCCGAGCCGTCGCAGTCGGGGCACGGAGCCAGGCGATCGTACACGATCTCCTTCTTGGCTCCAGCGGCCACTTCCTCAAGCGTCAGGCGCAAGCCGACGCCCATGTCGCGGCCTTCGCGGCGCTGGGGCGCATGGCCAGCGGCCTGCCCGCCGAAGAACGAACTGAAGATGTCGCCCATGCCGAAGCCGCCGCCGAACAAATCCTCGAAGTCCACGTAACCGCCGCCGTAGGGGTTGCCGCCGCCCGCCGCGCCCGGCATGGTCCCGAACCGGTCGTACTGCGCGCGCTTCGCCGGATCGGACAGCACGTCGTACGCTTCGTTGAGCTCTTTGAACTGGTCCTCGGCATCGGGGGCTTTGTTTACATCGGGGTGCAGCTCGCGCGCGCGGCGGCGAAACGCCTTCTTGATCTCGTCTTCGTTCGCGTCCCGCGACACTCCCAGAACTTCGTACAGATCCTTGGCCATCTGTCGTTGAAACCTTTCTTCACCAGCGGAAGGACCGCCCCTTCCGCTGCACTCGTTTTTGCTTCTACCTAACTGCTATACGTCTTCGAGCGCGGAGCTTGCTATGCGCACCGCGCGGATAACCTTCGAGTAGTCCATGCGCGTAGGGCCTACCACGGCCACCACGCCGGCAGACTCGCCCCGTCCGTACCGGCTTGCCACCACCGACACGCCCGAAAGCGCCGCGGCATCGTTTTCGCTGCCGATGCGCACGCTTGGAACGCCGGCAGCCTGACGGGACGCCTCGTCCATGATCTGCAGGAGCACCGTGTCGTCCTCGAGCACTTGCATGACGGGCAGCAACGCCTGCGACTGGCTGAATTCAGGCTGGCTGAGCAGCGAGCTTACGCCTAGGCGATGCGCGCGCGACTGCTCGCTTTCCTGCAAACACGACAGCACCTCGTCGAGCGCCATGCGCACGAGCGGGTCGCGAAACGCCTCGACCATGCCCTGCCCCAGCCCGTCTTCGATTTCCTGGAGCGACTTGCCCGTGAAGACGTCGCTCAGGAAATGCTGCACGTGCGCCAGATCGTCGCCCGAAACCTCTTCGGCGAACTCCATCTGGCGATTGAACACCTGGCCGTCTTCGGTCACCAGCACCACGAGCGCCCTCATGGACGACAGCGATATCAGGGAAAGCTGCTTGATATGCAGGTTGAGGACCGAGGGGGCGATCACGATGGAAAGGCAGTCGGTCAAGCGCGTCAGAGCCGACGACGTCTGCTCGAGCAGGGCGTCCAGCTCGCTCGCGCTGCGGCGCAGCTGGTCCACCACGGGGCTGTAACGATCATCGTCGCCCGCAAGGTCGGTCTGCAGCAGGTTGTCGACGAACGCGCGGTACCCGTGATCGGTCGGGATGCGCCCCGCCGACGTGTGCGGCTGCGCGATGTAGCCGCCGTCCTCGAGAACCGACAGCTCGTTGCGCACCGTCGCGGGGCTCACGCCCAGCTGGTAGCGCTCCGTCAACGTGCGCGAGCCCACCGGCAGAGCGCGCGCGACGTATTCTTCGATGAGGGCTGCAAGCACCCTTTGCCTTCGATCCGAAAGCACGCTTCTCCACCTTTCCTCTCTCTTCCACCGCTCAAGCCGTCGCTTCATCGGCACCAGGCGATGCAATACCAACGTGTCATTTTAGCAGCCGATGCAAGAGAGTGCTAAAAAAGGTGACAATTATGGAGAATCTCAACGGAAGCGTCACAGAACGCGGCGGCTCGCCGCCAAATCGGAGCCGCCGGAAGGCAGACGACCGCGAACGTAGGCGCGAATCGGGACCTGCGACACCGTCGAGCACGAAGACGCCGAAGTGCGGATCGCTCCCCTCGAGGCGCTTACGGAGCCAGATCGAACAGATCCCCGTACAGCTCGTTGCCGCAAAGCCACCCGCGTTCCGTGGGTCGCCAGCGACCGCCCTCGTGAACGACCAGCCCCCGGTCTTTCAGGCTGGCAAGCGCTTCGTCTACTTGCGGCAGCAGCTCCGCCGCGCGCTCGACCCGCTCGTCGGACACGCCGCGCGTCATGCGCATGCCCAGCATGAGGTCTTCCGCCGCCATCTGGCGCGCGTCCAGATCGTCGGTGACCGCGCCGTCCTTCACCCGCATGCGCCGCTCGGCGTTCTGCGTCATGGTGGCGGCGCTGCGGCCCAGGCCCAGGTAGGGCACGCCCGTCCAGTACGCGATGTTGTGGCGGCACGCGAAGCCCGGCCGCGCGTAGCTGGCCACCTCGTACCGCTCGAAGCCGGCTTCGGTCAGAACCCGCGCGGCGATCTCCATGTGCGAGGCCCCCACGTCGTCGTCGACCTCGTCCAACTCGCCCGCCAGAACAGCCGCGTCGAACGGCGTGTGCGGCTCGACGATGAGGGGGTACACGCTCACATGGGTCGCCCCGAGCGCAACGGCCTCGCGCACGCTCACCTCGAAGCTAACGTCGCTCTGGCCCGGAATGCCGCACATCAAGTCCACGCTGACGTTTTCGAACCGGGTCAGCGCCGCTTCGATGGCCCGGCGCGCATCGTCGGCAGAATGCGCGCGACCGAGCGTGCGCAGCACCTCGTCGTCGAAGCTCTGCACGCCGATGGACAGCCGGTTCACGCCCAGCGCCCAGATGTCGCGCACCATGCGCTCGGTCAGGCTTTCGGGGTTCGCTTCCATGGTGCATTCCACGTCGGGCTCGAGCCGCATGGACAAGGACAGCGTGTACAGCAGCATCGACAAGCGCGAAAGGCCCAGATGGCTCGGGGTCCCTCCGCCGAGGTACACCGTTTCGACGGAGCCCAGCTCGCCTTCTTTCGCCTTGCGACGAACTTGAAGCACCAAGTCGTCCACGTACGCGTCGATCTCCGGCGCATCCGTCGGCACCGCCGCCGTGGCGAAGTCGCAGTATCCGCACCGCTTCACGCAGAACGGCAGGTGCAGGTACAGCGCGCGATACGGATCATGAGGCATGATGGGCCCTTTCCAGCAACTCGTCGAACACCCGGTCGAAGTCCTCCACGGTCACGCAGGCGTTAATCTTCCCGCGCGCCGACGCCGCGCCCGGCAAGCCGGCCAGATACCACATGGCGTGCTTGCGCATGCGCACGATGTTCTTGCCCTCGCGCTCGGAAAGCAGCCGCGCATGACGTCGCGCCATGGCTATGCGCTCGCCTACGTTCGGCATCGCAGGCTCGGCGCGCCCGGCAAGCGCCGCCTTCGCCTGCGCGAACAACCAGGGGTTCCCCTCTGCCGCGCGGGCGATCATCACGGCATCGCAGCCCGTGCGCTCGACCATGGCCGCCGCGTCGCAGCCGCGCTTCACGTCGCCGTTGCCGATCACCGCAACGCTTACGGCCTCCTTCACGCGGGAGATCACGCCCCAATCGGCGCTGCCGTGGTACAGCTGCTCGGCGAACCGTCCGTGCACGGCCACGGCCGCCGCGCCCGCGTCTTCCATGCGACGCGCGAACTCGGGGGCGCTTTCATCGCCCATCGCCCAACCGCGGCGGAACTTCACCGTCACCGGGTGCTCCACGGCATCCGCCACGGACCGCACGATGCGCGCCGCCAGCGCAGGGTCCTTCATGAGGGCCGAGCCGTCGCCCTTCGTGACGATCTTGCGCGCCGGACAGCCCATGTTGATGTCGAGGTAGGCAAGGCTCTCCCCCATTTCCTGCTCGATCCACCCGGCCTGTGCCGCCATCGTATCGGGTTCGTGCCCGAACAGCTGGACGGCCACCTGGTCCTCGCCCGCGGCCAGGTGAAGCAGGTGGCGCGTCTTCTCGTTCGCGTACGAGAGTCCTTTTGCCGACACCATTTCAGTGTACGTGAGATCGGCGCCCTGCTCGCGGCAGAGCGTCCTGAACGCCTCGTCGCTCACGCCCGCCATGGGCGCGAGCAGCAGGCGGTGCTTTTGGAAAAAATCGTGCATGATGCCTTTTCGCTCGTTGGAGACGGCCGCGCGCTACATGCTGGACAGAATGTCGAGCGCGCTTATGCCCGCGAATATGAACAGGACGACCAGAGCCACCACCGCGAACAGGCACCCGCAGCCGACTGCAGCCTTCGCGCCGCTGCCCATGCCGGCCGGCTGCTGCGCGGCCTTCTTGTCGTTGAAGGGATCGTCCAGCCAGTCGAACTCTTCTGTATCCTTACGTGCCATGCAACCTCCTCGGGCTTTCGATCACTCGTCCACTTTGAGGATCGCCATGAACGCTTCTTGCGGCACCTCCACGTTTCCGATGTTCTTCATGCGCTTCTTGCCGGCTTTCTGCTTCTCGAGCAGCTTGCGCTTGCGGCTGATGTCGCCGCCGTAGCACTTCGCCAGCACGTCCTTGCGCTTCGCCTTTACGGTCTCGCGCGCCAGAACCCGCCCGCCGATAGCGGCTTGGATGGGCACCTCGAACATCTGGCGAGGAATGATGCTCTTGAGCTTTTCGGTCAGGATGCGCCCGCGATCGTACGCCTTGTCCTTGTGCACGATGAACGACAGCGCGTCCACGGGCTTGCCCGACAGCAGGATGTCGAGCTTCACCAGCTTGGAGGGCTTGTATCCGTCCATCTCGTAATCGAGCGACGCGTAGCCCTTCGTGTTGGACTTGAGCTTGTCGAAGTAGTCCATGATGAGCTCGGACAGCGGGATCTCCCACAGCATCTCCACCGTGGTGGTGGACAAATAGTTCATCGTGATGAAGGTGCCGCGCCGCGCCACGGTCAAGTCCATGACCGCGCCCACGTAATCGGGCGGGATGAGGATCTTCGCCTTGAGGTAGGGCTCCTCCACGCGCTCGATCTCGCCGGCGTCGGGCATCTCCTGCGGCGAATGCAGGCTTACCATCTCGCCGCCTTGCTTGTACACGTGGTATTCCACGGAAGGCGCCGTGGCCAGCAGGTCCAGCCCGAACTCGCGCTCGAGGCGCTCCTTGATGACCTCCATGTGCAGCAGGCCCAAAAAGCCCACGCGGAAGCCGAAGCCCAGCGCATGCGACTTCTCGGGCTCCCAGATAAGGGCCGGATCGTTGAGCGAGAGCTTTTCGAGCGCCTCTTTGAGCGGTTCGTACTGATCGCCGTCGATGGGGTACAGGCCGGTGAACACCATGGGCTTGACCTCACGGTATCCGGGAAGCGGGTCGCTCACGCCGCCATGGGCCTGCGTGATGGTATCGCCCACCTTCACCTGCGAGACGTCCTTGAGCCCCGTCACCAGGTACCCGACCTCGCCCACGCCGAGCGCCGGAAGCGCCGTCTCGGCGGGTCGGCGCGCGCCGACCTCTTCCACCAGCGCTTCGGCGCCGGTGGCCAGCATGCGAATGCGGTCGCCCTTCTTCATCTGCCCGTCCACCACGCGCACGAGCGCCACCACGCCGCGATACGCATCGAAGTACGAGTCGAAGATGAGCGCGCGCAGCGGCGCGTCGGCCACGCCGACGGGCGCAGGCACGTTGTACACCACGGCCTCCAGAAGATCGTGCACGCCCACGCCGGTCTTGCCCGAGGCCAGCACCGCGTCGTCGGCGGGGATGGCCAGGCCGTCCTCGATCTCCTCGCGCACGCGATCCGGCTCGGCAGCCGGAAGGTCGATCTTGTTGATCAGCGGGATGATCTCCAGGTCGGCGTTCATGGCCATCATCGCGTTGGCCACCGTCTGCGCCTCGACGCCCTGCGTGGCGTCGACCACCAGGACGGCTCCTTCGCACGCAGCCAGAGAACGGCTCACCTCGTAGGTGAAGTCGACATGGCCCGGCGTGTCGATCAGGTTGAACTGGTAGGTCTGGCCGTCGTCGGCCGTGTAGTCCACGCGCACAGCCTGGCTTTTGATGGTGATGCCGCGCTCGCGCTCGATGTCCATGCTGTCGAGCAGCTGCTCTTGCATATCGCGCTTCGACACGGTGCCGGTCAGTTCCAGCACGCGATCGGACAGCGTCGATTTGCCGTGGTCGATGTGCGCGATGATGGAGAAGTTTCGTATGAAGTGAGGGTCGGTGGTCATGTCCTGTCTTTCAAAACGTAAAGCCCGCGCGCGGGCGCTTGAGAAACGAAAGCCTATTCTACCTTATTCGCCCCGGGTGGAAAGGGCGCGCCCACTACAGTTCCACGACAGCGGCGTGCGGGCTCGACGAGCCGACGTGCGCCAGCTGCGCGCGAACGGAGCCGCCTCGTTCGCGTCGATCGCCCGATGCGCCCGGGCGCGCAGCCCGCAAGCGTTGCCGCAAAGACGGCAACCGCGAGCGCGTCGAAGCGGGATTTCGCGAAGGATACGGGCGGGCCTCCCCTCGGCTCTTTCACTCTTTCTCGGCGAATGGATGGTTTCGTGTGCGGTTTCGACAAATTCTCGTGCAATCTCGGCCAACCTTTGCTATTCTATCGCATTGTGTATCCAGCGATACGTACGCGCGATGGGCGTTTCCATCGCCGAATCAGCAGACGTGGCTGCGCTTTACGATTCGTAGATGCTGGGTGACCGATAGGTCGATGGAGCAGAGAAATCCCGCCTGTTCCCCATGCATCGAGCGCTTTCTTTGAAAGCTGGGTCCTCATGGATCGCATGCGTGGCTATCGGACGCCTGGGCAACGAGCGCGTGACGCCGGAAGCACGGGAAGCCCGAAGGCTTCGCAGAAGTTTACGTTCGTGATCCATTGGAGGAAACACACACATGGCGAACATCAAGAGCCAGAAGAAGCGCATCATCACCAACGAGAAGGCCCGCATGCGCAATCGCGCCGTCAAAAGCGAGCTGAAGACCGCTATCCGTCGCGTCAAGGAAGCCGTTGCCGCCGAGAACGGCGCCGAGGCTTTCGCCGCCGCTATGGCCGCCTGCCGTCTGCTCGACAAGGCTGCCTCGAAGGGCGTTATCCACAAGAACCAGGCTGCCAACCGCAAGAGCGGCGTCATGCTGCTCATCAAGGACCTCGTGACCGACGCCGATCGCGCCGCGTACGTGAAGCCCGCCAAGAAGGCGCAGAAGACCGGCTCCAAGAAGGCCGAGCGCAAGGCTGCCCGTCTCGCAGAGATGAAGGCCGCGTCCGAGGAAAAGGCGAAGCGCCGCGAGAAGCACATGGCTGAAGTGAAGAAGGCCGAAGAGCGCAAGGCGAAGGAAGCTGCCGAAGCCGCCAAGGCCGAGGCTGAGGCCGAGAGCGCCGAGGAAGCCGCTGAATAGCGACCACCCTATCGGAGATCGCCCCGCGATCCTTCCGCATATCAAGAGAGAACAGGCCCCGGTTTCGGGGCCTGTTCGCATTCTCGCGCCGGTTTTCGACCACGGCTCGAAGCTCCCGCTGCCCCTGCATGCGAAAGCGCCGCCGCAACTCGCGCCTCCGTGCAGAGACATGAGCTGCGGCGGCGCTTGACGCGCGCGAGAAACGCGGTGCAGGGATGTTCGCTGCGCTAGCGCGCAACCACGCCGAGCACCCATTCGAGGAAGGCGACATCCGGATCGGCGCCGCTTTTCATGGCGCGCTCGGCGTCGCGCGCGGCGACGAGGGCCGCGCGCAGCTGCGCGGAGGTGAACCCGCGCGCCCAGGTCGCATGGTTCTTCACGCGCCAATCGGGCATCTTGAGCGCCGCAGCCACACCACGCGGATTGCCGCGATCGGCCAGCGCGCGAGCGCAGACGAGCTCGCGCAGGCGCGTCGTGCACATGGCCAGCAGCGCATGCGGAGACACCGAGTCCATGCGCCCCAGGTACAGCAGGCATTTGCGCGCATCGCGCGCCGCGAAGGCGTCGACGAATTCCCACGGCTTGACCTCGGCGGTGCGACTGACCATGGCGACGATCTCATGCTCGTTCACGGCATCGGTTCCGCGATGCGCAAGCGCGATCTTCTTGAGCTCGCTGTCGAGGCGCACCGTGTCCTCGCCCACCAGATCCACCAGCTTCACAGCGGCGCCTTCGGTAAGCGTGACGCCGTGGCCCACCGCCATGGCGCGAACGGCCTTGGGAAGCTCGAAGCGCTTGAGCGGAGCGCAGTCGATCACGGCCGTCTTTCCGTGTTTGGCGACGGCCTTGTACAGACGCGTGTTCTTCGCCAGCTTTTCGGCGATCAGGGCGAGCACGGTGGTTTCCGCCGGTGAATCGAGGTAGGCTACCAGCCCCTCGGAATCGGCTTTCTTCAGCTTGTCGGCGGCGCGCACCTCGACAAGGCGCACGGGGCTTGCGAACGGCACGGTGTTGCATGCCGAGACGATGTCGGCGCCGGTTGCCGTTTCGCCGCTGAATTCGTCGGAATTGAACGACAGGTCCCCCAAAGCGGAAAGGCGAGCGCGAAGGCGCTTCATCACCGTGTCTCGCTTCAGGGCGTCCTCGCCGCATATCAGGTAGACGGGGAGCAAGGGTGCGTTTTGTTTCTTCTGAGCAGTCATGGCTTCATTCTACCGCAGCGTCTCCACGACGATTCTATCGGGTTCCAATTTGCATGAAACATCCCCCGACTCATCGGTTCGCAGTACGCGCGACCCCGCGCTTTCCAAGATCTCGAGGGTCTTGGCGGCCGGATGCCCATACCGATTTCCCGCCCCTACGCTCACCAGGGATATCTTCGGGGACAACGCAAAGGCAACCTGCTCGTCCAAAGCGTTCTTCGATCCGTGGTGGCCCACTTTGTAGATGTCGACCCCCTCCGCCGCTCCTGTGTCCAGCAGCTCTTTCACCTGATCGCGCTCGGCATCGCCTACCAGCAAGGCGGTCCAGTCCGTCGAACCGTCGCCGTCCACGTCCGCAAGCGCTTTGAGGCACAGGCTGTCCGCGTTCCCGCCTTCGTCCTCGAAGCGCCGCGGCCAGACGACCTGCAAATCGATCGACCCTACGCGAACGCTATCGCCCAGCGCGAGGCCGCAGACGCCGTCCTCCCCCGCCACGGCGACGGCGTCTTCCCGCAGGCTTCGACACGCATCGCACGGGCAGGCGAGCGCGTCTTGCGCAACGAAGACGCGCTCCGTACGGATCATGCCCGCCAGGGAGGAAAGCGACCCCTTGTGATCGTCGTCCCCATGGGTCACCACGACGGCGTCGAGGCGCGAGAGCCCCTGCCGCGCAAGCGCCTCGAACAGCCTTGCATCCTGATTGCCGGTATCGACGAGCACGGCGGATCCGCGGCTCCGCACGACGATCGCATCGCCCTGCCCGACGTCGAGCATGACGATGCTATCGCCGCCTGCGGGCGGCGCAACCAGAAAGCACGCCGCCGCGAATGCGACGCACGCCGCACCGCCCAGCACGATGCGCCGAGTCGGCCGCGGCCACGCGATCCAAAGCGCCGCCGCCAGCGCGATCGATACCGCCAGCGCGGCAAGAACCGAAACGGAGGCGGGAACGCTTGCGTACGGAATGCGCGCCAGCGCTTCGACGGCCGCGGTGAGGACGTACGACCCGGCGCAGGCGACGTCGAGCAGAGCGGAGGCAACCCCGGGAGCCATCGTCGCAGTTCCCACGCACAGCAGCCCGAGAGCGCACGCGGGCGCGAACAAAGGAGCGGTGACCACGTTGGCCAAAGGAGCCACCAGCGAGAACTGCGAGAACAGCGCGGTCGAAAGCGGCGTTGCCAGCACAGCGGACGCGAAGGTGAGCGAGAGCGCTTCGCAGGCAAAACGGGGGACCCGGGGCGCCGCATGGGCGATCCAAGCCGAGAACAGGCTGGCGAACAGCACGATGCCCAACGTCGAGAGCGCCGAGAGCGCAAACGAGACGGACAGGGCGACACGCGGATCAAGGCTCGCGAATCCCACGATGCAGACCGCCAGAGCGCTCAGCGCCGCAGGACGGCGCCCGACCGCGAACGAAGCCATGCCCGCGAACGCCATGACAGCGGCTCGAACGGCCGATGACGGCGCGGCCGTCAAAACGAGGTAACTCAAGAGGAGCGCCGCCTGGACGACTCCCGTCACCGCGCGGGGAACCCTCAGCGCGCGCAGCGTCGCGCAGCAGAACGCGGAAACGATGGAAAGATGCGCACCCGACACCGCCACCACGTGGGCCAAGCCCGCAACCTTGAACGCCTGGTACGTCGATTCGGGCAGGTGCCCCCTCCATCCGCAGACAAGCGCGGCAAGAACCCCGCTCTCGCTGCCGCCGCGGTCAGTCAGAAGCCCGATAGCGCGCGACCGCAGATCGACCAACACCCCCATCGGCCCGCCGCGATCCACCCGCTCCAAGCCGAAGACGCGCGCCGACGCCACCGCGCCGTTGCGCCAGCAGTACGCCGCCGAAGAATCGGAAGGAGCTGAGAACGAAGCCTGCGCCTCGAACGCCTGGCCGTACTGCAGAACCCCTTCGCCTTGGGGAAGCTGCACGCGCACGAGAAACGACTCGCCGCCTTCAACGGTCGCACGCGCAAGGCACGTCGAACCGAACATGCCCGCGGACCCGTCAGCCACGGCTTGAAAAGACGCGCGGGTCGAAAGGCCCTGGACGCGCTCTTCGAAGCCGTGCTGCACCGCAGCGTGCCAACCGCCGCAGCACACCCCCAGGGCGCACCCTAAGACGACGACCCCCGCCAGCGCGCCTCGACGCCGCCACACGAGCGCCAAGCACGCAAGCGAGACGACCAGCCCGACGGCTCCGATAGCCGCGCACGCCGAAGCCGACAAGAGGCGAGCGGCTTCGACCACGGCCGCGCACGTCGCCCAAAGCCCCAACGCGCACCCGAACACGGGCGGCAGCGAGGGGCGAACGGGAATGCGGCCGGCATCCGCGCGCAACCCGTCGGCGTATTCGGCTTCGGGCACGAAAGCCGCCCGCGCCCGCCTGGGCGGTTTCGGCACAAGCTGCACGGAAGCCCTGGTCGCAGCCCTGCGCATTGCGCGCGCGAACGCGCCTAGCCCACGCATATCGAATCGGCGAGGGCGGCGTACTTCTTGTCGCCGATGCCCGATACGCGCTTCAAATCCTCTATCGCGGCGAACGGCCCGTTAGCCTGCCTGTCCGCAACGATCTTCTCGGCAGTCGACATTCCTATGCCGGGGAGAGCATCCAGTTCCGCAGCGGATGCCGCGTTGATGTTCACCTTTCCCCCGCCGGGCGCTGCCGCCCCGCCGGGCGGGGCGGCAGCGGCAGCCTCCTCCACCTCGGACAACGTCGGAACCACCACGTGCTCGCCGTCCGTCAGAACGCGCGCCAGGTTCAACGCATCCGTCGCGGCCTGCTCCCCGAACCCTCCCGCAGCCTCTATCGCATCCTGCACGCGAGCGGATTCCGCAAGCTCGTACACGCCGGGCGCAAGGACCGAACCGCCTACATGGACCACGATGGTCCGCGCTTGCTCCTGAGGCCGGTCAGGCGAAGCCCCCTCGACGTCAGCCTCCCCCGCCTTCTCGACTACAAGGGAGTCCGAAGAAAAAACGGACAGGAAGCTTGCCCCGGCCGCCACGAGCACAACCACCGCTAAAGCAGTTACGCCGACGAGCACGGGAAGACGCACGCCGCTCAGGTGCGCCTTGGCCCGCAACGACTCCGCCTGTTCGGTAAACGACATCCCGACCTCCGATCCTCTCGAAGACCAAGCATAGCAACGCAACCTAGCGAAAACATGAGAGGAATCCAGCAGAAAAGCCGCTGAAAACCAAACGGTTCCAGCGGCTTTTCCGCTTCGATCCAATGCGGATCCCCACCGGATGCGACGCAGGTTCAGCATGCATCCAGCCACAATCTAGCAGCTTTCCAGCGCGCATCTAAACGCGCTGGTCAAAAGCGTGCGGTTACTTCTGAGGGCGCTTCTTCTTGCGCTTGAACGCCGGGCAGGCGTAGTCGCGCACTTCGGCGGCGTCGGCGATCTCGGCCACCCATTCGTCCACGGGAAGCGCGCTTTCCGCCTCTTCCACCACCGCAAGCTTCGCATGCGTCTCGGGACTGCGCGGCATGAACAGCGTGCAGCAATCGGGCGCGTCCTGCGCCGAGATCTCGAACGTGCCCAGGCGCTCGGCCTCGGCGATGATCTCGAGCTTGTCGGTGCCGATCAAGGGGCGGAACACCGGAAGGCTCACGGCAGCGTCGGTGCAGCGGATGTTGTCGAGGGTCTGCGAAGCAACCTGACCCAGGCTCTCGCCCGTGACGAGCGCGCCCGCCCCTTCGCGATGCGCCAGCTCCTCGGCCACCTTGAACATGAGCCGTCGGTACATGATGACGCGCAGCTCGGGCGGGACGGTGAGCGCGATCTCGCGCTGGTAGTCGCCGAACGGCACCGTGTACACGCGCGCGATGCAGCCCGTGCGCTCGAGCACGCGCGCGATGTCGTCCACCAGGTACTCGCTCGCATCCGAGGTCTGCGGACGACCGGAGAAGTGGACGCCGATGCACACCGCGCCCCGTCGCGCGAGCTTCCACGTAGCCACCGGCGAGTCGATGCCCGACGACAGCAGGCACGCCACGACGCCCGAGCTTCCCACCGGCAGCCCGCCGATGCCCGGAAGCGAGCGCGCGTACACGTACGCGGCGTTCTGCACGACCTCGACGCCTACCGTGAGATCGGGGTTCTTCATACGAACGCTCTTCTCGGGAAACGCCTGGCACAACGCCGCGCCCACGATCTGGTTCATCTCCATCGAGTTGGTCGGAAAGTCGGTGTGGTTGCGTCGAGCGGCCACCTTGAACGACTCGAAGTCGCCGGCTTCGAGCATAGCCGCACGCGCGACCTCGGCCATGACGTCCAAATCGCGCGGGCACTTGAATCCGCAGGAGACGCGCGCCACGCCCGGCACCTTGCCCATGACGTCCGCAACGGCCTTCGCCGTTTCCCAATCCGTGCCTTCGCGCAAGAACACGCACAGGCGTCCCGCTATGCGATGGACGGTCACCACGGGAAAATCGCTCAGCAGGGCTTCGAGGTTCTTGAGCAACCGCATTTCGAACGTCGAGCGATTATGGCCCTTCAGGCCGATCTCATGGTAGTGGGCAAGGCAAATGCGCTGGTAATCAATCATGGAATGCTCCGTCGTGCCAAGGGCGAATGGTCGTAACGCACGAATAGGCGGGCCCATGCCCGCCTATTCGGTCAACCAGTACGTGTTTCGTACTAGTGGTTCTTGATGTCGATGGACGAAGGATCGTACGAAACTTCGCCGCGCGCAATCTCGTTGAAGGCAAGAGACAGCGGCTTCTTGTCGGCAGCGCGCGCGATTTCCACGGCGGTCTGCAGCTGAATAGCGCGATCGCGCTGGCCGCGCATCATGTCGTTGATGTCGTGCGCGCGCTTGGAGGCAAGGGCGCACAGCAGGAAGCGGTCGTTGTCGGTTTCGTCCAACAGAACGTCGATCTTCGGTTCGATAATGCTCATATCGTATTTAACCTCGTGTTTTCTCGGCTTGTTCGTTCACGTAGCCAACCAAGGCGGCGGTGGCTACGTCCAAATCATCGTTCACAAGCCGTATATCATACTCCATTTTACGAGAAAGCTCCACCCGTGCGGTTTCCATACGGGCAGCAACGGCCTCTTCGGTCTCTGTACCGCGCCCTCGAAGGCGCTTCTCAAGCTCTTCGAGCGAAGGCGGCTCGATGAACACCAGATGCGCCGCAGGGAACTTCTCGCGCACCTGGAAACCGCCTTGCACGTCGATTTCCAGGATAACCTGGTCTCCTCGAGCGATATGCTCCTCAACGCTCGCACGCGGGGTGCCGTAGCGGTTCCCCCCGTACGTAGCCCATTCCAGCAGGCCGTCTTCGTTCACGAGCCGTTGGAATTCCTCACCGGATGCGAACTGGTAATGAACGCCGTCCACCTCGCCCTCGCGCGGCAAGCGCGTCGTGACCGAGACGGACACCCAAGCATCCGGAACCTCATGCAACAGACGGGCCACCAGCGTGCCTTTTCCAGCACCCGATGGCCCCGATATAACGAACAGATTGCCAGCGCGCATGCGAATTTAGCCCAAGCGCTCCAGCAAGGCGGTCTGCTGACGCTCGCCCAAACCGCGCAGACGGCGGCTCTCGGCGATCTGCAGCTCCTTCATGATCTTCTCGGCCTTGGCCTTGCCGTAGCCGGGAAGCGTCTCGATGAGCGTGGAGACCTTCATACGACCCACGATGGGATCATCCTTCATCTCGATAACCTGCTTAAGGCTGAGTTTGCCGGACTTCAGATCATCGCGAACCTCGGCGCGCTTGATGCGGGCCGCCTTCGCCTTCTCCAAAGCCGCCTGGCGCTCTTCAGGGCTGAGTTGAGGAATAGCCATCAGTTTCTCTCCTTCTGTTCCAAAAGCGATGCCGTGATACTAGCATGCAATCGCTCGTTTGACCTTGTAGATTGCTATAAATTCAAAAAATTTCAGGTCGCAGTCACACATTCTAGACTCAAATCGCGCAACCGTAGTTCTTTCGTCGCTCAATCGTCACTTTCGCTGACCATCTGGGAAAACGTTGGAACAGCATCCGTTTCGGCTTTTACAGCTCCGCCACGATGGCGTCGAACGCGGCAGCAGGGTCCGCCGCCTGCGTGATGGGCCTGCCGACGACGATATGGGAAGCGCCGTTCTCGAAGGCCTGGGCAGGCGTTGCCACGCGGCTCTGATCGCCTTTGTCGGCGCCCGCCGGACGCACGCCCGGCGTGACGATGTAGGCGTCGGGTCCCAAGATGTCGCGCAGGCGCGCAGCTTCCTGCGGGGAGGCGACCACGCCGGAGATGCCGGAGCGCTTGGCTTGCTCGGCCAGCACCACCACCTGGTCGGACATGGCGCGCGAAACGCCGGTTTCCGCAAGAGCAGCGTCGTTCATGCTGGTAAGCACCGTGATGCCCAAGGTCGCGGGAACCTCGTGGCCGTACTCCGCTGCCGCGCGCTCGGCGCCGCGCTGGGCGGCGGCCATCATGTCCACGCCGCCGACGGTGTGCATGGTCAGCATGTCCGCGCCGCTGCCAGCAGCCGCGTACGCCGCGCCTTCAACCTGATGGGGAATGTCGTGGAACTTGAGGTCGAGAAACACCTTGAAGCCGCGCTCTTTCAGCGCGTAAACGATGGCGGGGCCGTTCGCGTAGAACAGCGTCATGCCTACCTTCACCCATGTCGCTTTGCCTTGCAGCTGATCGGCAAGGTCGAACGCCTCGTCGATGCCGCAGTCGAGGGCCACGATCACGCGATCGCGCGCCGGCACGCTCTCGAACGTATTTACCATTCCAACGCTCCTATCAAATCCTGCACGTCGTCCACGCCGTGCTGCTCGCAATACTGCGCTATTCCATCGATGATTTCAACCGTCGCGAAAGGATTCACGAAGTTAGCGGTGCCCACGGCTACGGAGGTGGCTCCCGCCAGCATGAACTCCACCGCGTCGGTGGCGTTCGAGATGCCGCCCATGCCGAGAAGCGGAACCTTCACGGCTTTCGAGCACTCCCACACCATGCGCAGCGCCACGGGCTTCACGGCGGGGCCGGAGAACCCGCCCACGCCGCGCGCGAGCACGGGACGTCGGCGCTCGACGTCGATGGCCATGCCCAGAAGCGTATTGATGAGCGAGATGGCATCGGCTCCCGCAGCCTCGGCTGCGCGCGCGATCTCCGTGACGTCGGTGACGTTCGGGGTCAGCTTCACGATGAGCGGGCGCTTCGTGGCGGCGCGGCAGCGACCGACCACGTCCTCGACGCTCGCAGCGCACGTGCCGATGGTCATGCCGCCGGCATCCACGTTCGGGCACGAGATGTTCACTTCGTAAGCGTCCACGGGCGCGTCCTCGAGCGCCTCGATCACCTGCACGTACTCGTCGAAGCTATGGCCCGACACGTTCACGATGGTCGTGGCGCCGCGCTCGTGCAGCCACGGCAGCTCCTCGGCCTTGAGGTGCGCCACGCCGGGATTCTGCAAACCGATGGAGTTGAGCATGCCGGAAGGCGTTTCCGCGATACGCGGGCTGGCGTTTCCTTCCCAGCCATGCAGCGACACGCCCTTCGTGGTGACCGCGCCCAAGCTTGCCACGTCCACGAAGTCGTTGTACTCCATCCCTGCGGCGAACGTGCCCGACGCCACCGTCACGGGGTTCTTCATGTCCAGGCCGCCCAGGTTCACGGCCATGCTCACGTTCGTAGGAGCGGGCACGAGGGGCAGCGCGTTCTCGATAGCCATTACCACACCACCTTCGCAGCGTCGAATACGGGACCGTCCACGCAGGCGCGCAGCTTGCCGTCCACCGTGTCCACCACGCACGACAGGCAGGCGCCCACGCCGCAGGCCATGCGCTTCTCCATCGAGAGCTCGCAGGGCACGCCCGCGTCGGCGGCCATGCCGGCCACGATCTTCATCAGGGGCTCGGGGCCGCATACGGCCAGGTAGTCGTACGGCTCACCCGAAGCCGAAGCCTCGGCCAGCGCTTCGGACACGAGCGAGGTGCAGAAACCCTCGCGACCGAAGCTGCCGTCGTCGGTCGCGCAGCGCGGCGGCTCGGCCAGCAGCGCCTCGTAGCGCCCGCGGCACGTGAGCGCCGCCTCGGTCTGCGCACCCAGCACCACGTCCGTGCGCACGCCGGCCTCGACCAGGCTCTCGCACAGCATGAACAAAGGCGCCGCGCCCACGCCGCCGCCCACCAAAAGCGCGCGCTTCGCGCCGGCGGCCGGCTGCCAGGAGCGGCCGACGGGCCCGATGAGCTCGGCGTCCGCGCATTCGCCCGGCACGAGGCGCGTCATGTGGTCGCTGCCGAAGCCGACCACCTGGTACAGCACGTCGAGCGTGCCTTCGGCTGCGTCGCGCGCGTACACCGAGAACGGTCGGCGCAGGATGTGCGCCTCCATGCCCGGAACCTTCATGTGAACGAACTGCCCCGGCTCGATGGCCGCTGCGATTGCAGGCGACGAAAGCTGCATAAGATAGAGGTTCGGGCCGACGCATTCGTTCCCCAGAATGCGCGCCCGCTCGTTGACAAGCGCCACGTTGGTCCTTTCATGCCCCCGGGCCGCGGGTGCGGCCCCACGTCTCATCTTCTGGCCGATGATTGTACCATTGACGTGCCCGCCGAGCCGTTGAAGTGCCGAAATGCACGGGAAGCGCATGGAAGCTGCGGGATTGTCCCTCTCGTGGGCAAGGCCGCCGCCTACCATTATATAGAGCGTTGCGGCGGCTTCGCGCCGATCGTCCGCACCGCACGCGGCGACGCGCGCTCGCACCGCAAAGCCGCCGCCCTTCCGTTCGCCTCTCGAACGTCGATTCGCGAGCCCCGGCCGCCCATGCCCCGCGTATCGGCCCGGCCCGTCGCCGCGTTAGGTTGTTTATGGTGGGCGGTCCGTCTCCCGGCCGTCCATGCCCCGCAAAGCGCCCCGCCGCTACCGCGCGCCACGGGCTTGCGCGCGAAAAACGGCGCTCGCTGGCAGGTTCTGACGGTTTGAGGTCGTTTGATCCGACGGGCCAAGCGCCCGCAAAAGCGGGTGGCGACCAACCGACGCTGTGACCAGGCAAAACGAAAAGCAAGCCGAACGACGGCCAAGCAAGGGGGCCGTTCGACGACCTCAAACCGTCAGAACCTGCCAGCGAAGAGGGTTTTTCGCGCGCAACGCCCCCATTGCCCCTGGCGAACGCGGCCCATCGGCAGCATCGGCGGCCTTCGGCGGAAATCGAGCAACCTTCCCAACCCCATCCGAGCACGGCGCGCCCTTCCCGCCGAAAAGCCGAACCGCCGCGCACGACGAACAGGCGCGGCGGCAGCTCGGCTCGCAGCTTTACGCGCTCACTGGCTGCTCCCATTGGGGAAGATCCTGCAAGGCTACGACGGACAGGCCGTTTGCGCGCGCCATCTCCATGCCGGCCACCATGGCCTGGGCGCCGGCCAGGTTCGTGACGTGGGTCACGCCGTGCTTCACGGCCTCCAAGCGCAGCTCGTAGCCGTCGGCGCGCGTGGCATGGCCGAACGGCGTGTTGATCATGAGCGCTATCTCGCCGGCAGCGATGCGGTCGAGCACGTTGGGGGTGCCCTCGTGCACCTTCTTCACCTCCTCGCAGTCCACGCCCGCCGCGCGCAGGGCGCGGGCCGTGCCGCCCGTGGCCACCACCTTGAAGCCCAGGCGCACGATGTCGCGCGCAATGGACACGATGGCGCGCTTGTCGCGGTCGCACACGCTGACGAACACCGTGCCGCCCTCGGGCAGCGCGTAGCTGATAGCCAGCTGCGTCTTGGCGAACGCGGCCGGGAAGTTGCCGGCGATGCCCATGACCTCGCCGGTGGACTTCATCTCGGGGCCGAGCACCGTGTCCGCACCGGGGAAGCGGCCGAAGGGCATGACGGCCTCCTTCACGCTGTAATGCTCGAGACGGCGGTTGTCGGGCGGCAGGCCCAGGTCGGCGATCCTCTCCCCCGCCATGATGCGCGCGGCCATCTTCGCAAGCGGCACGCCCGTGGCCTTGGACGCGAACGGCACGGTGCGGCTGGCGCGCGGGTTGGCCTCGATGACGTAGATGACCTGGTCCTTGATGGCGAACTGAATATTGATGAGGCCCACTACGCCCAACCGCAGCGCCAGGCCGCGCGCGATAGAGCGCAGCTGCGACACCAGCGCCTCGGACAGCGCGAACGGCGGGGTGCAGCAGGCCGAGTCGCCGGAGTGGATGCCGGCCATCTCGATGTGCTCGAGCACGCCGCCCACGTACACCTGCTCGCCGTCGCACAGCGCGTCGAGGTCCACCTCCACCGCGCCCTCGAGGAAGCGGTCAAGGTACACCGGGTGGTCGGGCGAGATCTTCGCGGCCTCGGCCATGTACTTCTCCAGCTGGGCGCCGTCGTATACGATGCCCATGCCGCGCCCGCCCAGCACGTAGCTGGGGCGCACGAGCAAGGGGAACCCTATCCGGTCAGCCACGACGCATGCCTCCCGGTAGGTCGAGGCCATGCCGGCCGCCGGATAGGCGATGGCCATCTCGTCGAGGATTGCGCTGAAGCGATCGCGGTCTTCGGCCAGGTCGATCGCCTCCGGCGGCGTTCCCATGATGGGCACGCCCGCCGCGGCCAGCGCGTTCGCCAGCTTGAGCGGCGTCTGGCCGCCCAGCGTCACCACCACGCCGTCCGGGCGCTCGACGTCCACGATGTCCATGACGTCCTCGAACGTGAGCGGTTCGAAGTACAGCTTGTCGGACGTGTCGTAGTCGGTGGACACGGTCTCGGGGTTGCAGTTCACCATGATGGTTTCGAAGCCGGCCTCGGCGAGCGCGTAGCTCGCATGCACGCAGCAGTAGTCGAACTCGATGCCCTGGCCGATGCGGTTCGGGCCCGCACCCAGGATCATCGCGCGCTTGCGCGTCTTGGGCGCGACCTCGGTCTCGTCCGCATCGTAGGTTTTGTAGTGGTAGGCCGTAGAGCTGGGAAACTCGGCCGCGCAGGTGTCGACGGTCTTGAACGCGGGTCTCACACCCAGAAGCTTGCGGCACGTGCGCACGGTGAGCTCGTCGGATCTCGTAAGGTGCGCGATCTGGGCATCCGACAGCCCCATGCGCTTGAGCAGGCAGAACGCGTCGGCGTCCAGCTCGTCCAAAGCCATGCCGCGCAGGTTCTCCTGCACGCGCACGATGTCGGCCATGCGCGCGACGAAGAAGGGGTCCACGCGGCTCACCGCGCTCGCACGCGCCACCGTCCAGCCGCGGCGCAGTGCCTCGGCAAGGTAGAAGACGCGCTCGGCCGTGGGGCGCGCCACGAGGTCTTCGAGCGCTGCGTCGGACACGACGGCCTCGTCACCCTCGCCGTCGCCGCCGAGGCCTGCGCGCCCGTTCTCGAGCGAGCGCAGGGCCTTGCCGAGCGCCTCCTCGAACGTGCGGCCGATGGCCATGATCTCGCCGACAGCCTTCATGCGGGTGGACAGCGTGTCGTCGGCCCCCTTGAACTTCTCGAACGCGAAGCGCGGCGCCTTCACCACGCAGTAGTCGACGGAAGGCTCGAAGCACGCAGGCGTGGCAAGCGTCACGTCGTTGACGATCTCATCGAGCGTGTAGCCCACGGCCAGCTTCGCCGCCGCCTTCGCGATGGGAAATCCGGTGGCCTTCGACGCAAGCGCCGACGAGCGCGAAACGCGCGGATTCATCTCGATGACGATCATGCGGCCGTTGTCGGGGTTCACGGCGAACTGCACGTTAGAGCCGCCCGTCTCCACGCCGATCTTTTCGAGGATGGCAAGCGACGCGGCACGCATACGCTGGTATTCCACGTCGGAAAGCGTCTGGGCAGGAGCCACCGTAATGGAATCGCCCGTATGCACGCCCATCGGGTCGAAGTTCTCGATGGAGCACACGATGATGCCGTTGCCAACGCGATCGCGCATGACCTCCATCTCGAACTCTTTCCAGCCCTCGATGCTCTCCTCCACGAGCACTTCGCCCGCCGGGGATAGCTCCAGCCCTTGACTGACGATGGATTCCAGCTCGACCGCATCATGGGCTATGCCGCCGCCAGCGCCGCCCATGGTAAACGACGGGCGCAGCACCACCGGATAACCCAGATCGGCCACGATGCCGAACGCATCGTCCAGCGAGTACGCGTATCCCGACCGAGCGGTCTCGATTCCCAGCTCGGCCATGCACTCGTTGAAGAGCTTTCTATCCTCGCCGCGCTCGATGGCCGCCAGGTCGCAGCCGATCATCTCAACCCCGTAGGCATCCAGCACGCCCGACTTCGCCAGCTCGACGGCCGTGTTCAAGCCGGTTTGGCCGCCCAAGGTGGGCAGCAGGGCATCGGGGCGCTCCTTCTCTATGATCTTCTGGACGAACTCGGCAGTGATGGGCTCGACGTAGGTGCGGTCGGCCAAGCCCGGATCGGTCATGATGGTGGCCGGATTGCTGTTCACCAGAACCACGTGGTAGCCGTCCGCCTTGAGCACCTTGCACGCCTGCGCGCCCGAATAGTCGAACTCGCACGCCTGGCCGATGACGATCGGGCCGGACCCGATGACCAGGATGGTCTTGATGTCCGTGCGCTTAGGCATGACGGTCTCCTTCCATCTCAGCGAACGACCAGCCGACAAGGCGGTCGGCGGCGATGTCGATGTCGAGGTAGCTCGCACGTTCACGGGAGTCGAGCGCACCGCCCTCGCTCGTCACTGCGGAATCCATCAAGCGCGAAAACGCGGTGAACAGGTAGTGCGCGTCGGTCGGCCCGGGCGACGCCTCGGGATGGTACTGCACGCTGAACGCAGGCAAATCCAGAAACGCGACGCCCTCCGCCGTGCCGTCGTTGAGGTTCACGTGCGTGAGGCGAATGCGGCCGAAGCGATCGTTCATCACAACAGGGGCAACCTTATCGCGCGCCCAGAAGCGCAGGTCGTCGCAATGGTTCGCGCAGCCGCCCGACAGCGCGGGAACAAGCGGCCCCAAGCTGGAAAACACCAGGCCGAACCCGTGGTTCTGCGCCGTGATCTCTACGCGGCCCGTGAGCAGGTTCATCACCGGATGATTGCCGCCGCGGTGGCCGAACTTGAGCTTCTCGATCTGCGCGCCCGCAGCTTTGCAGATCATTTGGTGCCCCAGGCAGATGCCGAATACCGGCACCTTGCCCAGCAGCTTCCCCACCTGCGAGTAAGTGCCCTCCACAGCCTCGGGATCGCCGGGACCGTTCGACAGGAACACGCCGTCAGGCTCCATGGCCAGCACCTTTTCCGCCGGCATATCCCACGGTACAACCGTAAGCTCACAGCCCGAGCGTACGAGATTCTGAAGGATCGAGCTCTTAACGCCGCAGTCGTAGGCGACCACGCGATGTCGCGCGGACGCAGCCGGAGCGACGGCGAACGCGTGGCTCGCGGGAAGGTCGTCCGCGTCCATGGCGTACGGCTTCCCGCACGACACGGTAGCCGCCAGGTTCTGCCCCACGAGCGACGCGCTCGCACGTACCTTGCGCAGAAGGCTCGCCTCGTCGGCGTCGACGGTCGAGAGCACCGCGCGCTGCGCGCCGCAATCGCGCACGTGACGCACGAGCGCGCGCGTGTCCACTCCTTCCACGGCCACCACCCCGTGTTCGCGCAGGTAGTCTGCGAGCGTGACCGTACTGCGCCAGTTCGACGGCGTCGCGCATATATCGCGCACGACAAGGCCGCGCAACGCAGGCCTGCCCGCCTGGGCGTCATCGGGATTCACCCCGTAGTTTCCGATCTGCGGATACGTCATGGTGATTATCTGGCCTGCGTAGGACGGGTCGGTTATCACCTCGAGGTAGCCCTCGAGCGACGTGTTGAAGCAGATCTCGCCGAACACCTCGCCTTCGGCGGCGCACGCCGTGCCGCGGAACACCGCGCCGTCCTCCAGCACCAACGCCGCCGGACGCGACACGGGCTTCGACGTACCCTCTAGCAGCTTGTTCGCAATCTCGCTCAAAATCTTCCTTCCGCTCGGGCAGCATATACAGAAAACGCCTCCGTCGTAAACGAAGGCGCAGGTGGTTCTGGGAAAGTTATGCTGCGCACCTTGTCGGTCTCTCCGTACCGCCTTAAAGGTTGAGGGTCAGTATACTCTTTTACTGAATTTTGTTAATTATAAATGCAGTATTTTTGCATTTTGTAACGATTTTATTCAATTTAATTTTGCTTGGAATGCAACGAGACGACGATGCGAAGCTGCGGGAATCCAAAGGTTTGCGCGCGAAGCCGCGA
The DNA here is from genome assembly GCF_052119225.1 of Paraeggerthella sp. LCP19S3_G8. Lineage (NCBI taxonomy): Bacteria > Bacillati > Actinomycetota > Coriobacteriia > Eggerthellales > Eggerthellaceae > Paraeggerthella > Paraeggerthella sp. LCP19S3_G8. Next base: position 310,372 of record NZ_JBQKFQ010000001.1, on the reverse strand, counting down.
GCGCTCCGCTGACTTGCGCACGAGAAACCGCCTTCGCTGACAGGTTTTTGCGTTTAGGGGTCGTTTGATTCGGCAACACGAACGCACGCGCCTGCGATGCGTCGTAGGGCGATGCTGTGATCAGGTCAAACGAAAAGCAAGCCAAGCGACGGCGAACGCGGAGGCCAACTCGACGACCCCTAACCGTCAAAACCTGCCAGCGAAGGCGGTTTTTCGCGCGCAGCTTCGAGTGCGGATAAGAAAACGGTCGGGAAGAGGCGTCGGGCGCGACTGGACGGCAGCCGGGCGCGCATTGGCGGCAATCGAAAGCACTGCCGGGCGAACGGGGCATGCATCAACGGCAGCCGGACAGCGTCGGGCGCACTCGCGAACAAGGCTCGCATCCAGGCCGCAACGTACCGCGGGCTCGCACCGTTCGATGCGAGCCCGCGTCATCAGGGTATGGCCCCGGTTCGATTCTGAAGCGTCCTATTCGACGATCGCGCCGTCCTCGAGCGTTGCGTAGCCGCCCACGTAGACATCGGTGGCGCGACCCTTCAGCTCGGCGCCGATGAAGCCGGAGTTCTTCGCCTTCGAGACGAAGCCGTCGACCTCGACCGTCCAGGCGGCCTCGGGATCGATCACCGTGAGGTCGGCCGTGCTGCCCGCCTCGATCTTGACCGGCTCCACGCGCAGGATGGCGCGCGGGTTAACGGCCATCACTTCGACGAGCTTCGCGTAGTCGATCGCGCCGGTTGCCACCAGGTTCGTGATCATCAGCGAAAGCGAGGTTTCCAGGCCGGTCATGCCGAACATGGCAATCTCGAACTCGCAGTCCTTCTCCCATGCGGCATGCGGCGCATGGTCGGTTACGATGGCGTCGATGGAGCCGTCCTTCACGCCTTCGATGAGCGCGGCCGCGTCATCGGCCGTGCGCAGCGGCGGGTTCACCTTAAGGAAGGTGTTGTAGTCGTCGCCGATGGCGTCCTCGGTCAAGAACAGGTGATGAGGCGTGACCTCGCAGGTGACGGGCAGGCCTTCGGCCTTCGCCGCGCGCACCATGTCAAGACCGCGAGCCGTGGTGATGTGCTGGATGTGCAGCGGGCATCCCGTCAGGCGGCACAGCGCGATGTCGCGGGAGATCTGCAGCTCCTCGCCTTCCGCCGGCCAACCCAGCATGCCCAAGCGCGTAGAGGCAACGCCCTCGTTCACCTGACCGTCGCCCACCAGGTCTTCGTCCTGGCAATGGCTCATGATGACCTTGTCGAACATCGCGCCGTAATCCATGACGCGGCGCATCATGCCCGCATCCTGCACGCCGCGGCCGTCGTCGGTGAAGGCCACCGCGCCATGAGCCACCATGTCGCCCATTTCGGAGAGCGTCTCGCCCTTGAGCCCCTGGCTGCAAGAGCCCGACACGTGCACGCGGCACTTGCCTACTGCGGCTGCGCGCGACTTGACGTACTCCACGCCCAGCGCGTTGTCGATGATGGGCTTGGTGTTGGGCATGCAGCACACCGCCGTGAAGCCGCCGTGAGCCGCCGCGCGCGTTCCGGAAGCGATGTCTTCCTTCTGCTCGAAGCCGGGCTCGCGCAGATGCACGTGCATGTCCACCAGGCCCGGAACCACGATCTTGCCGGAAAGGTCGCGCTCGACGCCCTTCTCCATGGTCAGGCCTTGGCCCACCTCGACGATCTTGCCGTCGCGGACCAGGATGTCGGCCGTTTCGTCCAGACCCACCTGCGGGTCGATCACACGGGCATTCTTAAGCAGCAAAGCCATCTTCGCTCCCTCCGAGAAGAAGATACATTTCAGCCATACGGGTGAGTATTCCGGCGTAGACCTGGTCGAGGATGACCGAGCGGTTCGGATGGTCGGCCATGTAGCTGTCAAGCTCGACGCCGCGGTTGATGGGGCCGGGGTGGCAGATGAGCGCATCGGGCCTCATCAGATGCTCGCGCTCGCGGGTCAGGCCGAACAGCTGGTTGTACTCGCGCAGGCTGGGATACGGCGCGCCCTCCAGGCGTTCGCGCTGGATGCGCAGCATGTACACCACGTCCAGGGTGGGCAGCGCCTCGTCGAGGTTCGTGGTCACATGGTCGGCACCCAGAACGTCGGGGCGGGCAGGCATGAGCGTGCGCGGCGCCACCACGGTCACTTCGCAGCCCATGATCTTGAGCGCGGGGATCAGGCTGCCGCACACGCGGGAGTGGCCGATGTCGCCCACGATGCCCACCTTGAGGCCGTTCAGGTCGCCCTTCTTCTCCCAGATGGAGTACAGGTCCAAAAGCGCCTGGGTAGGATGCTGGTGCTTGCCGTCGCCGGCGTCGATGACGTGGGCGCCGGACACGTCGGCGATCTTGCGGGGCACGCCGGCGTGCTTGTCGCGCACGATGATCATGTCGATCTTGTAGGCGCACAGCGTTTCCACCGTGTCCACCAGGCTCTCGCCCTTCACGAGCGAGGTCGAGCTGCCGCCAAAGTTTAAGCTGTTGGCGGAAAGGCGCTTCTCGGCGATCTCGAACGAGGAGCGCGTGCGCGTGGACGGTTCGTTGAACATGTTGACCACGGTCACGCCCTTGAGCGTGGGCACCTGCTTGATACGGCGCTCGTTGACCTCTTTGAAGCGGACAGCCGTCTCCAGGACGGTCATGATATCGTCAGCGGAATACTCCGTGATGTCGATCAGGTGCTTGTGGTTGAAGCCCATCTCTATTCACCCCCCAGCGGTGCCGAACCCGCGCGGGAGCCCGGAGCCATTTCAAGAATCTCTACTTCGGACTTGCCGTCGGCCTCTTCCAGAAACAAGCGCACGTTCTCCTCGGAGGAAGAAGGCACGTTCTTGCCCACGAAGTCAGCGCGGATGGGAAGCTCGCGGTGCCCGCGATCGACCAGCACCGCCAGCTGCACGGCAGCCGGGCGGCCGATGTCCATGAGCGCGTCGAGCGCGGCGCGGATGGTGCGGCCCGTGTACAGGACGTCGTCCACCAGCACGACGGTCTTGCCGTCGAGGTCGAAGAAGATGTCGGTGGAATGCACCTCGGGAGAGAGATGCGTCGCGAAGTCGTCGCGATAGAAGCTGATGTCGAGCTTTCCGAGCGGCACCTTGGCACCCTCGATCTGCTCGATCTTCTCGGCCAGGCGCTTCGCGAGCAGATCGCCCCGCGTCACGATGCCGACGAGCGCGATGTTGTCCGCGCCCTTGTTGGTCTCGAGGATCTGATGCGCGATGCGCGTCAGCGACCGCTCGATTTCGTCTGCATCCATGCAGACGGTCTTGACCGTGCTTACGTCGTTCATACACACCCTTTCTTTCGTCGAGTGCGTACAGACGGACCAGGTCACCGCCGGGTTTCGCTTTTTCGGCTCGCGCCGACCCGCGTCGCCCCCGAGTTGGCGGCGTCTGCGCGAGGGCATGAAAAAAGCCTCCGCGACAGACAAAGGCTTACAGCATGCGCGTTCTTGTTCGGGTGAACGCTGCTAAGTTGTTACCTTGTCGGTCTCTCTGTACCGCTTTTAAAGGACTGGTGGAAGTATATGCGGTTTTCCGCGATTTGGTAACCCCTTTATTCAAGATTTACGGGGAATGTATGCAAAACCAGTTCAAAAGCCTCGCTGAACTGCGCGGCGAACGGCGTGTGCGCAGCCGAAAAGATGCCGCACACGCACCGTTTCGCATCTTGACCGTACGGGGAAATAGGAGTAGACCGTCATCACCTCGAACTGAGGGGTTTCGCCGCCTCGAGCGCAACGTCCCGAGGCGAACCGGTAGGAGGGTCATGTTGAACGCGAACGCGTTGAAGTATCGGCTCATCGGCGAGCCGCTCAAAAGCTCGGAGATCGAGTCGCAGAAATACGGCGTGGTATGGGGCCTGCCGGTCCTTTCGAGCGACGCGATCTCGTCGGTCGCCTACGCCTGCGAGGAAATCCTCCTGGTCTTGGTTCCCGTGCTCGCCCTGGCAAGCTACACGCCCATGCTCGGCGTGGCCGGAGCCATCATCGCGCTCCTGTTCATGCTGGTGCTGTGCTACCGCCAGGTCATCGACGCCTATCCTCAAGGCGGCGGCGCCTACAGCGTGGCGCGCGAGAACCTGGGGCGCGTCCCGTCGCTCGTGGCGGCTTCGGGCCTCATCCTGGGCTACGTGCTCACCATCGCCGTGAGCTCGTGCTCGGGCGCGGCGGCCGTCACGTCGGCCCTGCCCGCGGCAACCCCTTTCAAAGTCCCCCTGATCGTGGCGTTCGTCGTGCTCATGACGATCGGGAACCTGCGCGGCCTGCGCGAGTCGTCGAAGATGTTCGGGCTGCCCACCTATTTCTTTATTGCATCGGTCCTGGTCATGATCGTGACCGGCGTGGTCAAGTCGGCCCTCGGCCTGACCACGCCGGTTCAGCAGGCGGCGGCCCTCTCCCAAACAACGGGCGACCTCACGCTGTTCCTCGTGTTGAGAGCGTTCTCTTCGGGATGCTCCGCGCTCACCGGCGTCGAGGCCATCAGCAACAGCGTGCCGAACTTCGCGGCTCCGGCGCGCCAGCACGCCAAGGCGACCTTGAACCTGCTGGGAATCGTGGTGCTGGTCATCTTCGGCGGCGTGTGCCTGCTCGCGATGCTCTGCCAGGTCACGCCGTCTTCCGAGATGACCGTGGTGGCGCAGATCGCCACCAGCGTGTTCGGGGCGGACAGCATCATGTTCTACGTGATCCAAGCGGCCACGGCGCTCATCCTGCTTCTAGCCGCCAACACCGCCTACAACGGCCTGCCGCAGCTCATGTCCCTGCTCTCCCTCGACGGATTCCTTCCGAAGCGCTTCGCCGACAAGGGATCGCGGCTCGTGTACACGCACGGCATCCTGTTCGCCTCGGCATTCGCCATCGTTTTGGTGCTGGCGTTCTCCGGGGACACGCACATGCTCATCCCGCTGTACGCGGCCGGCGTGTTCCTGTCGTTCACCATCGCCCAAGGCGGCATGGTCGTCCATTGGCGGCGCAACCGCACGGGTCCCTGGCTTCGTCGCGCCAGCATCAACGGCTTCGGAGCGATTGTCACAGCAGGCGTGTTCGTCGTCATCATCACCACGAACTTCTTCGCCGGGGCATGGATCTCGCTGGTGGCCATCGGCTGCATCGTCGCCGTCATGTCAGTCATCAACAGGCACTACCGCGACGTCAAGGAAAGCCTGGCCATCCACGACGACGAGAAGGCCCGTGCGCTTTTGCAGGTGGACATACCCCGCACCCACGTGGTCGTGCCCGCCTACTCCGTCAACCGGCCGTTCATCAAAACGCTCAACTACGCGCGAAGCCTGAGCAACGACATCGAGGTGTACCACGTGAAAGTCAGCGCGGCCGCCACGCGACGATTCAAGGCCGACTATCAAAGGCTGGGGGTCGATGCGCCGCTCGTCATCGAGAAAGCCCCCTACCGCAACGTTCAGGAAGTCCTCATCAACCACATCGATGCACGGCTTGCGCTCCTGGAAAAGCACGAGACGCTCACCATCGTCATGCCCCAACTGGTGACGAAACCATGGCAGATGCCGCTGCACAATCAGACCACGCTGCTTCTGGAGTCCGAGCTGATAGAGCGCCGCGACGTGGCGCTGATCACGATACCGTACCTGATATACTGCCCGCCCACGTCAGAGAGCCGCCGCACCGACCTGCAATGACGTCGCGGCGACAAGCTCCAACATGCGCGCTCCGAGCGCATTCCACGAAAGGCGCGCCATGTCGACGGGAGCGTCCTCGCAGCGCGCGGGCTGCAGCGCTTCCTGCGCGCTGCGCTCGATGGCGCGAGCCAGCCGTTGCTCGAACGCGGGAAGGTCCTCCTGCGCCGGCTCGTCGACCCCGACCATGCGAGGCGGCTGCACGTACGTCACGGGCGCGCCGGGCACCGATTCGTCCAGCCATTCCCGAATGCCGGGCAGGTCGGTGACCACCACCCGGCACCCGCAGGCAAGCGCCTCGATCACCACGAGCGGCAAGCCCTCGTAGAACGAGGGAAGCACGAACACGTGCGCCCTCTGGTACGTGCGCACCAGCTCGTCCTGATCCACCTTGCCCGCGAACTCCACGGGAAAGCGCACTTCCTTTGCAAGCGCGCGCATGCGCGCAAGATCGTCCTCCGTCGAATGGCCGCCCACCAAGCGCACTGCAAGCCGATCCTTCGGCAGGGGCAGAAGATCCAGGCACCGAAGAAGGCTCTCCACGCCTTTCTTGCGGCTGATCTTGCCCACGTAGGCAACCTCGGCGCGATCGACCGCACGAGGGTTCAATCCTTCGCGGAACACGGTACGATCGTAGCCCGTGCCCGCCACCCGAATGCGCTCGGCGGGCACGCCGTACACGTCCTCGATCTCGCGCTTCTGCGCTTCGTGCAGCGAGAACACCAGATCGAGCGCGCGCACGGCCGACACGATGCGCTCGCGCTCCAAGCCGTGGCTGCGCATCTGGCGCAGGTCGGTGGAATGGCACACCGCCGTCACCGGGCAGGGCAAGCCCGCCTCCACCGTCACCGCGGCAACCAGGTACAGGTGGTGGCAGATCACCAGGTCGGGTTCGAACGTACGCGCCACGTCGGCGATGGCGGCCGAGAACGCAGCTTCGAAGCGTGCCACCATATCCGGTGTCATATCGCGATAGCGCGTGGAGGCGTACGGCATCTGATCGCTCATGCCGCACACGGGAAACGGCAGGTCGGGCGTGCGATAGCGCACCGGATGGAACAGGACGCCCTCGCCAAGCGCAGGATCGTCGTCCGCGTCGACACCCGCGATCACCGCGACTTCGTGGCCGGCGGCGCGAAACGCGCGCACGGTCTGGGCCAGGTACACGCCGCTGCCCGTGCTGTCCGGCTTCTGCGCGCTGATCGTCAATATCCTCATGGGCGTCTCCTCCTGTTGTCGGCCTCCCATGATACTACGAGGTTTTGCGCCGAAGGAAGGCATCCGGGCAGGCGGCACTCGGCCGCAACCGCCGCAACACCGCCGAAGCTAGCGAACAAGGCGAGACCAACGCGGTCTGACCGCGTTCCCGGAGGCTGCTACGAGCGCCGCGGCGGCGTTCCCCGAGGCTGCGACGGGCATCGTAGTGGCACCCTGTCAAAACGGACGAGTTTTGCGGCGGTTTTCCGCCTTTGAAGAAACTGCCGGCTGAAGGTGTTTTGCATCGCACCTGGTCATGAGCTTGCCAGCACCTTTTATCCTGATTCGAGGACCAGCAAAACTCGCCCGTTTTGACAGAACGAGCGAAACCGGGGCGGAGCCGGGTTCTGCGAAGCTCGCTTCCGGGTCGCGTCTCGGCGCCGCGGGCGCGAATCCCACCGTCAGCCCCAGGTCGACGCTCGCCCGGCGGGTACGCGCGTCGCCGTTCGCCGCCCATGCTATACTCGACCGAAACGCGCCGCCCGACGCGGCGGCCGATGAGCAGAAAGCGACGCATCATGAGCGAAACCGAGCGCATACGCTTAACCCGCCTGACCGAAAAAGGCGGTTGAGCAGCGAAGTGGGGTCCGGGTGACCTCGAAGCCATATTGAAGGACATCGCGCCGCCGCCCGACGCCGATCTGCTGCTGGGATTCGACACGTCCGACGACGCCGCCGTGTACCGTCTCGACGACGAAACGGCCGCCGTGCTCACGCTGGATTTCTTCACGCCCGTCGTGGACGACCCTTACGAATTCGGAGCCATCGCAGCGGCGAACGCTCTTTCCGACGTGTTCGCCATGGGCGGCAAGCCCTTGACGGCGCTCAACATCCTCGCGTTCCCTTGCAGCTTGGGCACGAACGTGGTAAGCGACGTGCTGCGCGGAGGGGCCGACAAGGTGCGCGAAGCCGGAGCGTTCGTGGTGGGCGGCCATTCCATCGAAGACGACGAGCCCAAATACGGGCTTTCGGTTTTCGGAACCGTGCATCCCGACCGCATCGTGCGCAACGGCGGGGCGCAGCCGGGCGACGTGCTGTTCTACACCAAAACGCTGGGATCGGGCATCATGAACGCGGGCTATCGCGCCGGATTGGTCGATGAAGCGGGCATGCGGCCCGTCATTGACTCCATGATGGAACTCAACAAGGACGCCGCTTGCGCCATGCTCCAAGCGAACGTCCACGCCGCCACCGACGTGACCGGATTCGGGTTGGCAGGGCACCTTCACGAGATGCTTGCCGCAAGCGGGGCTGCCGCCCGGCTCGACTGGAACGCGCTGCCCCTGTTCGACGGCGTGTACCAGCTGTCCTGCGACTACTGCCGACCCGGGAAGAGCTTCGGCATCATCGAGTGGGCCAGTGCGTACGTGTCCCCGGAGGGCTTGGACGACGAGGAATTCGACAACCGCATGGGCGTTCTGTGCGATCCGCAAACCTCAGGCGGCCTGCTGGTGGCCGTCAGCCCAAACGAAGCCGACGCGTTCTCGGAAGCGTTCGAGCGAAGGACGGGGCGCGCGCCCTCGCGCATCGGCTGGGTGGAAGCGGGCGAAGCGGGACGTATCAGGATGGTTTGAGCGCGCGTCGAGCAACGTCGATCCGAAACCGCCCGTCGCCCTCAGTACAGGTAGACTTCGTGCATACCCTCGAAAGCCAAGCCGCGCTCCCGCAGCGCGGCTTCGAGCGCGTCGCGCTCTGCCGCCGGAACGCACCAGGCGATGCCGCAGCCAGCCGCTATCTCCGAAGGCACGGGAATGGCTCGACCGGGAATTCCGCCGTCGCGCGCCTGCGACTCCACGGCCAGCGCATCGCTCGAAGACGCGAACGTCGCAACCGCCTTCGGCGTCTTGCTCCTCATCGACCTTCGACCTCCGCCGCTATCTCGGCCACGGCGCGAACCGCCGCGTCCACGTCGGCCTCGGTGTTGAAGGAGCTGAAGCTGAACCGCACCGCACCCTGCTCGCGCGTGCCCAATGCCTCGTGCATGAGCGGCGCGCAGTGGGCGCCAGCGCGCGTGCAGATGCCGAACTCGGCGTTCAGGATGTCGCCCACCGTTGAAGAGTCGCACGCTCCCACGTTGAGCGCGACGATCCCGCACCTGCCGGCATCGCCGCCCCCGCCGTACACCCGCACGCCCGCAACGGCGCGCACGCCGCGTTCGAACCGTCGAGCAAGCTGGGTCGCTTGGGCGGCAAGCGACGCGACGCCCCGCTCCTCGATGTAGGCCAAGCCCGCCTCCAGCCCTGCGATTCCATGGGCGTTGAGCGTGCCCGCCTCCAGACGGTCGGGCATCTGAGCAGGTTGGGATCTGTCGTAGCTGCGCGCGCCCGTGCCGCCAACCTTGAACGGCCTGACCTCAACATGCGAGGCCGCCGCCAGGCCGCCGGTGCCCTGCGGGCCGTACAGGCTCTTGTGCCCGGTGAACGCCGCAACGTCAATGCCGTCGCGCTCGATGTCGATGTCGAGCAAACCGGCCGTCTGGGCAACATCCGCCACCAGAAGGGCGCCGTGATCGTGGCTGATGCGGGCCAATCGGGCGATGTCGTAAACGTCCCCGGTCAGGTTCGAGGCATGGGTCACCACGGCAAGCTTCGTGTCCGGGCGAAACGCGGCGTCGAAGGCGTCGTAATCGAGAGAGCCGTCCCGCCCCACGTCAACGATAGACAAGCCGCAGCCGTGCTCGTCCTGCATGCGGTACAGCGGGCGCAGCGCCGAATTGTGGGAAGCCGCCGTGGTAACCGCATGCGCGCCCGGCTCCAAAAGACCGAGCACGGCGGCGTTAAGGGCCTCGGTGGCGTTGCAGGCGAAGGCGATCCGCGCCGGGTCCGCCGCGCCCAGAAGGCGCGCAAGGCGCTCACGGGCGCGAAAGACCGCCAACCCGGCATCGAGCGAAGCTCCATGCGCGCCCCTGCCCGCGCCGCCGAACCCGTCGATGGCGCGGGCGACCGCCTTCGCGACCTCGGGCGGCTTGCGCGCGGTCGTCGCGGCGTTGTCCAGGTAGATCATGGCGCGCTTCCTTCCTTGCCGCAGCCGATTACGGTCTGATCACCGTAGCGGCAGCCGCTTGCTTCTCGACGATGGCGTACATGTTGGTAACCTCTCCCACCGCCAAACGCTCGGTCAAGCCGAAGTGCGCCAGGCAGGTCCCGCAGCTCATAACCTCGACCCCCGCACGTTGCAGCGCGGTCAAATCCTCGAGCGAAGCCGACCCTTCGCACGCCAGCTTCACGCCCGAGTTGTACAGCAGCACCGTCGAAGGCAGCTGGTCGAGCTGCGTCAGCGCGAACACGAAGCCCTTCATGAGCACCGCGCCCAGCTCGTCGTCGCCCGACCCCATGAACTCTGACGCGATGACGACCGCGCTTGCAGCCCCGGCATCGGAAACCGCAGCAGGCTCCGCCGCAAGAGCAGCTTGCGAAGCGCCCGCAGCAACCGCGCCCTTCAAAAAGGTCACCGCGAACGCCCCGTCGTCACGATCCTCGCGGTGCGCCGTGCACTTGAGGGCGCGGGCGAGCGATTCCAGGTTGTCCGCGGCCGTCGCATTGTCCACGAGGACTTCCAACAGACCGGCGTCCATAGCCGCGAGCGCCTTTTTCGCGCGTACCACCGGCAGCGGGCACGCCTGCCCGCGCGCGTCAACTTGCTCCAATTAAGACTCCTTCTTCCGGTAAATGAACCAGTACGCCAAGCCCACCAGAACGCCGCCCGCGATGTTGCCAAGGGTAGCCGCCGACAGGTTCGCCAGCATCCCGCCTAGCGTGACCGCGTCCGCAGCGCCGAAGCCCATGCCGTTCAGAACGAACCCCAACGGCAGCAGGAACATGTTCGCCACGCAGTGCTCGAACCCGCAGGCGATGAACGCCGACACGGGAAGAAGCACTCCCAGAACCTTATCGGCAACCGTGCGCGCCGAAAAGCCGATCCACACGGCCAAGCATACCAAGACGTTGCACAAAATGCCCTTGAAGAACAGCGTGATCCAGTCGGGCGACACCTTTCCGGCGGCGATGCTCACCATGGCCTCGCCCACCGCGCCGCCGTTCATCTGAAACACCTGCGCCATGTACACCATCCCCACGATGACGAGCGCGCCTACCAGGTTTCCGATCCACACTGTGGTCCAGTTCTTCAACGTAGCGCTCCAGCTGATCTTGCGCGAAGCCTTAGCGCAGATCAAAAGCGTGTTCCCCGTGAACAGCTCGGCGCCGCAGCACAGCACCAGAACCAAACCCAGGCAAAAGCACACGCCGCCCACCATGCGCTGCACGGCGAAGGGCATGGCGGGATCGCCCAAAAACACGCAGAAGTACAGGCCGCCGAGCGCGATGAACGCGCCCGCGAGCATCGCCGAGACGAAGCACTTGCCCAACGGCATGGCCGCCTTCGTCTTGCCAAGCGTTTCGGCCTTCAACGCCGTCTCCGCGGGAGACAGCGCGTCGGGCTTGAGAGCCCTCAAATCCTCGTTGCTCACGTTCATGGAGCCCGCATCCCCTTCTCTCGTCGCCGACAACGCGCCGCTCGCCCGGCGAAGGCCGCAGCACCGTTGCCGTTCATCCTTGATTCCTCACCGTCCGAGCCTGTTGCAGGCCCGATCACCGAACAACATCGCATTGTTGCACATTCGTCGCACCGCGCCTACGGGAAATCTGGCGGAAAGGCTTGCGGAAGGTCGTTTCGTGCGCCCCGAAGCCTTCCGAACCGAGCCGCCCCGACCGCCGACGCGGCCCCGCAAGCCGGTTCTTGGCCCAGGAGCCGCGCGCGGGCGCGCCTTGGTATACTCTTACGCGATCCACGCGCGTCAAAGAAAGGCAGTCCATGAAACCCGCTTCCGTTCAAGACATACTCCGAACCCTCCCGCAGGTGGAGGAAACGCTCAACGCGCCGCAGCTGCGCGCGCTCGATGCGCTGCTGCCCCGACGCATCCTGGCCGACTGCGCCCGCGCATCCATCGACGAAGCGCGCCAGGAGGTGCTGGCGGGCCGCCGAACCGCTGTGGACGCGAACGCCGTCGCGGACGACGCCTGCGCCCGCGCGCTCGCCAACCTTGCGCCGTCGCTGCGCCGCGTGATAAACGCCACGGGCGTGGTGGTCCACACGAACCTCGGACGCAGCGCGCTTGCCGAGGAAGCCGTCGAGGCCGTCGTGGAGGCGGCGCGCGGGTACTCCACGCTGGAGTACGACGTGAACGCCCTTGCGCGCGGCAGTCGCCACGATCACGTGGAGCATCTGATCTGCGCCTTGACCGGGGCGGAAGCGGCCATCGCCGTGAACAACAACGCCGCCGCCGTCATGATGGTGCTGACGGAGTTCGCCGCAGGGCACGAGGGCGTCGTGTCCCGCGGAGAGCTTGTGGAAATAGGCGGATCCTTCCGCATTCCCGACATCATGGCGCTGTCGAACGCGGCCATGGTGGAAGTGGGCACCACGAACAAGACCCATCCGGCCGATTACGAGCGCGCCCTCGGCCCGGACACCGCCATGCTGCTGAAGGTGCATCCCTCGAACTACCGCATGGTCGGGTTCACCGAAAGCGTGGGCATACGCGAGCTGCGGCGCATCGCCGACGCCGAGAACGAACGCCGGCGCGCCAATCCGCAGACGCCGCCCCTTCCCGAGGTAATGGTCTACGAAGACCAGGGGTCGGGCGCGCTTCTGCGACTGGACTGCTTCGGCGATTACGCCGAGCCCACGGTGGCCGAATCACTGCAAGCGGGCGTCGACCTGGTCTCGTTTTCCGGCGACAAGCTGCTCGGAGGCCCGCAGGCGGGCATCATAGCGGGCTCGAAGCGCCACATCGACCGCCTGAAGAAGAACCCGCTCGCGCGCGCGCTTCGCCTGGACAAGATGACGCTTGCCGCGCTCGAGACGACGCTGCGCCTTTACCTGGACCCCGAGCGAGCCATGCAGGCCGTCCCGACGCTTCGCATGCTCTCGAAGGACGCGGCCGTCGTCCGCACGCGCGCCGAGCGCCTGAGCGAACAGGTATCGAAAACCGTAGCCGATCGCTTCGCCCGCGTCGACGTGGTGCCGGAAACCGGGCGTGCCGGCGGCGGAGCGCTTCCCATGTGCGACATCGACACGTTCGCCGTACGCGTGTCGTTCCTGCAGGGCAGTGCGCAGGAATGCGAAGAGTATCTGGTGAAGCGCACGCCCGTTCCGGTGGTGGGCCGCATCAAGAAGGAGTGCGTGCTGCTCGACGCCCGCACCTTGAGCGAAGAGGACCTTCCCGCGATAGCCGAATCGCTGGGCGCTTACTTCAACAACCTGGACGCACGGAAGGAGACCTGCTCATGAGCACGCCATCGCACCCCGACTTGGTGCTGGGCACCGCCGGGCACATCGACCACGGCAAGTCGTCGCTCGTGCTCGCGCTCACCGGAACCGATCCCGACCGCCTGTCCGAAGAGAAGAAGCGCGGCATCACCATCGAGCTGGGCTTCGCGCAGCTTTCCCTGCCCGGAGGCTTGACCATGGGCGTGGTGGACGTTCCGGGCCACGAGCGCTTCGTGCGCCAGATGATCGCTGGCGCCACGGGCATCGATTTGGCCCTGCTGTGCATCGCGGCCGACGACGGCGTCATGCCCCAGACCGTCGAGCACCTTGCCGTACTGGAGCTTCTGGGCATTTCATCGGTCGTCGTCGCGCTGACCAAGATCGACCTGGTCGACGACGAATGGGCGGCGTTCATGGCCGACGAGATCCGCAGCCGCCTTGAGACCACGCCGTACGCGGACGCGCCCGTGGTACGCGTTTCCAGCCGAACGGGACGTGGGCTCGACGCGCTCAAAGACGAGCTGGTTCGCGCCGCGCGCGCCACGTCCCGGGTCAAAAAGGGCGCGCACCTGCGCCTGCCCGTCGACCGAACCTTCACCATCAAAGGCGCAGGCACCGTGGTGACGGGCACGCTTTGGAACGGAGAAGCGTCCGTCGGCGACGAGGTCGAGGTGCTCCCCGGCGACCTGCGCACGCGCATCCGCGGCATCCAGGTACATGGAAGCCCGGTCGAGCGCGCCAAAGCCGGCCATCGCGTGGCCTTGAACTTGAACGCGCTCTCGACGGCCGAGGTGCGTCCGGGCGACTTCCTGGCAACGCCGGGCGCGATGCGCCCGACGGACCGCTTCGACGCCGACCTGACCTACCTGGGAATTCCCGGCCGAGACGCGAAGCCCCTGGAAAGCGGCTCGCGCGTGCACGTGGCCCACGGAACGCGCGAGGTCACGGCGCGCGTGCTGCTCATGGAGGGCCGGACGAGCCTCGCGCCCGGAGAGCGCGCGCTCGCGCAGATCCGCCTCGACGAGCCCCTGCCCGCCGCATGGCGGGACCGCTTCGTCATCCGCTCCTACTCCCCGGTGCACGTCATAGGCGGCGGCGTGATTCTGCGCGCGCACCCCCGCCGCACCACCACGCTGTCCGAGCCTGCCCGCCATCTGCTGGAAGCGCTGCGCGCCGACGACGAAGCGGCCGTGGCCCAGGCGGCATTCTCCCTGGCGACGCTGCCCATCCTGGCCAACGAGCTGGCGGAAGCCTCGGGGCTGGAAGCGTCGCAGGCCGCGCGCGAGCTTGAAGCGCTGGCAACCAAGCGCGCAGCCGTGCGCCTAGACGGCCCGCAAACCCGCTACGCGAGCGCGCAGACGCTGCAGAAAGCGCGCTCGACCATCGAGAACGAGCTGTTGAGGTTCCATTCCCAGAACCCCGATTCCACGGGAATCGCGAAGGACGCCCTGCGGCAAAGAAGCCTGCCGCGCGCAGACGCCGCCTGCTTCGACGCGCTGCTGGCCTACGCAGTCGCCCAAGGCGCCGCCGTGGTGGCGGGCGGCGAGGTCAGCCACCCGCGCGCAGGCGCGGGTGCGCGCATGAAAGAGGAGCAAGCGGCCAAAAAGCTGGGCGATGCGCTCGCGAGCGCGGCAGGGGCCCCGCCGACCATCGCCGACCTTGTAAGCCACGCGGACCTGGATTCCTCGCTCGGGTACAAGGCGCTCGGAATCTTGGAAAAGCAAGGGCTTGCGCGACGGGTCGGAAAAGACTTCTGCTTCGACGCAGCGGCGCTCGAAGCCTTCGAGAAAGCCGTGAGAAACCGGCTGGCGCACGGTCCGGCAACAGCCGCCGAGCTGAAGGACGCCATGGAAACCAGCAGAAAGTACGCCATCCCCCTGCTCGAGTACTTCGACGCGAACGGCGTGACGCGTCGAGAAGGAGACGTTCGCGTCCTGAACGGGTAGATGTGGGGTTTTCGCCTAAACGTCGGCGTGCTCCGATCAAGTTGCGGTATTATAGCGATGCGCCGGTTCCGGCGCATCTTTCATGGGGAGATGGATGGGTCCTGGTGGGCCCCGCGGCCTTCAAAGCCGTTGTGAGGCGCGCAGAACGTCTCGGGTGTGTTCGATTCGCACGCATCTCCGCCATTTCACGTTCGGAAGCCCTTGCTCCGCGCCGCCAATCGAAGCCGTCGCTCGTCCGATCGGGTCGGCACATTCGTCAACGAATGCTATCGATAGGGGGAATCTGCGACCCCGTCCAAAAGAACACGATCAAGCCGATAACCACCACGACAAGGGATACGGCCATGTCGCGCTCGATCGCTATGCGCTCAAGCGGAGGGAACAGCGCCCGCAAAGGACGCCTATCGCTCAAGACGAACAGGATCGGCGCCACGATAAGCAGATCAAGGCTTCCGTAAGAAACCGCGCGCAACCACAGAGGAGCGGCTGCATACTGCGCCGAGCCCAAGGAAGCATCTACGGTCAGCAAGACGCACATAACGCTCAAAGCCGCGAACAAGACGGCCAGCGCTACGTCCCACGCAATGCCCGCCCACCGCGGGATTTTCGAAAGCGCGCGGCCAATGCGCGCAAGGCCGCCGCCCTTCCCATCCGAAGGCGCAACCTGCCCGCTTCCCAAGGACCCCGTCGCCGAGCGCGTCGCCGCCGAAGCGGGCCGAGCCTGGTCCACTTCGCAAAACTCCGACAACGCGTCGGCAAACGACTGCTTGAGAGCCGACACGCTCGCATAGCGACCCTCGGGATCAAACGAAACGGCGCGCTCGATCACCTGACGAAACGGCTCGGGAACCAAAGGCGATCGAAACTTCGCCTTGCGCACCTTCGCGTCGGGCGTCTTCTCGGCCAAGCAGAAGTACAAGAGCATGCCCAGCGCGTAGATGTCGCTGCGCACATCGGTCTGACCGAACCCGAATTGCTCGGGAGGGGCATAGGCTCTCGTCCCGAAACGACAGGTGTCCTCTTCGGCATCCTCCTTGAACGATCTCGCAATGCCGAAATCAATGATGGTCAAGCTATCTTGAGAGAGCATGATGTTCGAAGGCTTGAGGTCGCGATGGATGATCGGGGGATCGAACGCTTCGTGCAGCTCCGCAACCGCGTCGCACAGCCGTGGAAACACGTCACAGGCGAGGGCTACGGAAGGATCGCAGCGATACACGACGTCCGAAAGCGTCTCCCCATCCACATGCTCCATGATCACGACGAACTCGCCGCCCGCCTCGCAGCATTCGATAATGCGCGGAAGATAGCGGAAACGGCGGCCCGACCTTTGCGCGCGGCACATGTTGCGATAGGCGGCTCCCAAGCCGGATGCGCGATCGATCCGCTTCCTGACGAACGGGCCGAGTTCGGCGCCGTTCGCGCCGACGAAGAATACCCGCTCGGTCACTTCGTGAGCGGCGTTCTTCAAAACCGCGTCGACGCGGTAGCACTCGTCCCGCTCGAGCGCGTTCAAGTGTTCGGCCAATTCATCATGCATAGTGAAACCCATGGTAGCAGATCCCGAAGGATCGGAAGCGGACCATAGCGAACAGCGGCCCGTCAGCAAATGGTCTCTTCCCCAAAGCGATACAGCTCTTCATCGGTTTTTTGAAGACTGTGCCCGCGCTCAAGGCAGAATATGACTATCGCGTCGCGTCGATTCTTGCAGTAAAGCCCGTTCGATCCGGCAGCTTGCAGCAGCCTGTTCGCCTCTCGAACGACGCGAGCCCGCTCAAGACCCTTTTCGTCAAGAAGCTGTTCCAAGTAATCCGAAAGACTGCGCGTGGCAATGTGGTTCTCTTCGGCGAACCGTATCGGATCGGGAGCCTCGAGAAGCTCTTCGAGCAGTTCTTCGGTCAGAGGCTCCTTCACGCGACGCTTCCTTTTCTTTCGCTTCTTCCTTGCTTCCATTGTATCAGCACGTATCCCGCATCCTCGCAACACGGCAGGCCCTCGTTACGAGATATTCCATGCCACCTGGGAACTCTTGCTGAAAACCGACGAGTAGTAGAGGACCTTCGAAACATCGCCGTCAAAGTAGACGTTGCCGGAAACCGTTCCTCCCGCCGCAAGCGTTCCGCTGCTCAGAGCGTTCTCGCCATTCATGTAAACCGTTGTCGAGCGCTGCGCGCCGTTCGCATCCTGGCCTTTCCAGTCGAACATGTTGAACGACGCCTCGCTCGATCCTTTGTTGACGTAGGTTACCGTAACGCCGGTAATGGGCGATCCATCGTAATTAACCAGTCCGGTTTGCACGAAATCGACGCTCACCGTCAGTCCATTGCTCAAATCGGCTGCCGAGCCAACCGCCATGGAACTGTAGTCAGCCCCTTGTGCGGAAGCCGTATTCTCCTGAGCGCCCTGCAGCTGAGCCGAATCGGAAGAGCCCGTTACGCTCGGCCCCGAAAACGCTTCCTCAACAGCGGTGCTGTACGCATTCTGCGACGCGATCACGACGACGAGCGACAGCGAGCAAAGCACGATGCCGGCTATCGCCAAAGCCTTCCCTCTTTTCGTCTTGCGGTTCGCAGCCACCAATCCAACGATAGAGAACGGCAAGCCCAGCAACACAAGAAGAAACGCGATGTTGTTGATAATGGGCACGGCGGAAAGCGCAAGCGCAACAATGCTCAAGACAAATCCCGCCACCGCCATGGCGGACAAGGGCAGAGGAAGGGCATGGACCCGCATTCGGCCCATGCCGTCCGGGTATTCGGAGCTTCGATATTCGCGCATATGGTTCCTTTCTTCATGAGGTTTTTGAAACCTTCACTGGGCAGATGCCGCATATGCTAGGGAAACGTACCGATAAAAGCATTAGCTCGCAGCTAAGTTCTCGACGGCGAACCGCTTGACGAAAAGACCGAGCCGCTGCGGAAGCGAGAGGCGCGCCCGCTTCCAAACTGCAAATTACAAATCGGAAACGACCGGTTCCCACGAGTTCCGTTCCGAAGATCCGTAGTAGAATAGAATTGGATAAATCGTGCACTTTATCGAGAATGTTGTTCCATATCAGAAGCGAGCAAATTTGGCGCCCTCCAAAACCACGGATCGAGCATCTTCGAGCCTGCGAAGCAGGGTCGAGCGCAAAAAGCAGCACATACGCGCTTGGGAGGGAAACGACCCGTCCCGCAAACGACGCGTCTACTTCGGCTGTTACACGGCGGCCTTCATCGTTGTAGCGTTCATCACGTTGTTCGTCTACCCGTCCAACGGCCGCGCCTTGATCTGGAACATCGACGGCATCGAGCAGTACTATCCCTTCTTCGTGTACGAAGGCCAATGGCTGAGGGAAATCGTCAGCAACCTGCTTTCCGGGCAAGGGCTCCAGATTCCGCTTTGGGTGCACGAACTGGGCTACGGCATGGACGTTCCCTCCACGCTCGACACGTTCTTCGACCCGCTCAACCTGCTTTCCGGCCTGTGCCCGGAACGCTATTCGGAATACCTCTTCCAATTCCTTGTGGTGTTTCGCCTGTACCTGGCCGGAGCTGCGTTCTCGCTTCTTGCCTTGCGCTTCAAAATCGGGCGGTTCCCCACCTTGGTAGGCGCCTTGCTGTACGCGCTGTGCGGCACCGCGATGGCGGTTGCCTACTGGCCGGCTGGAGCGTGGCCGCTCGTCTTGTTCCCCTTGCTGCTGCTCGGCGTGGAAAAGGTGATCGCGAAAGAGCGGCCCTACACGTTCATCGCAGCAGTCGCCGCATTCTTCATCATATCCTATTACTTCTCGTACATGGCGTGCTTGCTGCTGCTCCCCTACTGCGCGGTGCGCGTCTTCCAAACGCAGAAAAGCGTCAACGCGGTGCGTTTCCTTGGTTGGACCCTACGCTTTTTCGGCCTCCTGGCCATCGGCGTTTTGATCGCCTGCTTCGCGCTGGTTCCTTCGCTTGTCGGGTTGTTTGGACTTGAGCGATTCACCGACAACTCGGTCACCGTCCCGCTGTTCTATTCGCATCACTACTACACCTCGCTCGCATCCGGGTTCCTGAGCATGGCGGGCGTCGGGAGCGATTGCTACATCGGGTTCGGCGGACTGGCGTTTCTTTCCTGCGTCCTGCTCTTTTCGAAGCGCCGGCAGAACACGTCGCTCAAGATCGCGTTCGTCGCAGGCACCATCATGCTCATGGTCCCTGCCGTCGGAAGCTTCCTCAACGGCATGAACTACGCCACCAACCGTTGGGTATGGGCTTACGCCCTGGTGGTTTGCTTCATTGTGGCCCGCATGCTTCCGAGCATGCTCCATCTTGACAAGCGATCCGTAAAGGTGCTGGTCATCGCGTCTATCGCCTACGGGGCCATCGTCTTCGCCGTGGCGCCCATGCGCACCGAGGCCATGCTGGCCGCCGGTGTCGTTTTGGCGGCCACCCTGTTCGTCGTGGCGCAACGGGGCATGGCGGCCAAGACGCGACGGATGGCCGTCGTTTGCTGCCTGACGGCGGGCCTGACCGTGAACGCCTTCTATTTCGTATCCCCTGACGAAGGCGGCGTGGGCAAGCTCTCGTCGCCGTTGGGCTACGCCTACCCCCGCATCACGTCCGACTCCCCCAACCACCTGGTCTCGGACCTGAACGCTCCCGGGCTGTGGCGCTACGACGGAAGCTCGTCGGCCATCGAGCGCACGCGCAACGACAGCTTGGTGCTGGGGATCAAGGGCTTCGATTTCTACAACAGCTCGTACAACAGCGCCATCGACGACTTCCATACCGAGCTTGCCCTCAACAGGACCAACATCAACTTCTCGTACAACGATCTGGGAGGCCGAGCAATCCTGGAGTCGCTCATGGGCGTGAAGTACTACCTGAGCACCGAAGCGGGCTTTCCCCCAGTGTACCTGTACGACGATCCGAACAAGATCGTAGCGTCGGGCGTCGTGCGCGACATCCCGTACCAGGTGCACGAAGGATCCAACGTCCTGCCGCTGGCCTTCGCCTACGATTCGTACGTTCCCCGCAGCGAGTACCTTTCCCTCTCCCCCGCCCAGCGGCAGGAAGCGCTGCTGCAGGGCGTGGTGCTCGACGAGTCGTCGCTTCCCGTAACCGACAGAAAGCAGGAATCCCGCACGGTGCCCTCCGTCGTGTCGGCAAGCAACGGCCTTTCGGTGGAAGACGGCGTGATACGCGTTTTGAGGCCGGGAGCGACGCTGACCTTGAGCTTCGAAGGTATCGCCAACAGCGAGACGTACTTCTACGTCGACGGACTGCACTTCAAAGGCGTGTCGCCTGTCGAAGAGTCCAAGCGCAAAGGGGAATTCGACAACCTCGCCTGGTTCCGCAAGGCGCTTCTGCTTCAAAAGGACATGAACTGGACCGAACCCCGACGCTACAATATCGGACTCGGCTCCGACAAAGCGCCCGGCATGCGCCAGATCGACAACTACACGAACGCCTCCCATCTGTACGGCGGCAAGGACGAATGGCTGGTCAACATGGGGTATTCGAAAGAGCCCCAAACATCGATCACGCTGCACTTCGACCTCAAGGGAGACTATCGCTTCACGAACATGTCGGTGGTTTGCCAGCCTGTGAAAAACATGTCGAACCGCATCGATGCGCTGAAAGCCGATCCGGTAGAAGATTTGAAGTTCGGCACGAACGAGATCACGGCCTCGATCGACGCAAGCAAGCCCAAAGCACTCTTCTTGAGCGTGCCGTACTCGAAGGGATGGACCGCCACGGTGGACGGAAAACCCGCCGAAATCAAGCGGGCGAACACCGCGTTCATGGCCTTGGAGCTTGAACCCGGCCATCACGAGATCGAGCTGCGCTACCTGACCCCGGGCCTGCGAGAAGGCATGATCCTGTCGGGCGTCGGCTTGGCCGCGCTTGCCGGATTGGCACTCGTGCGTCGCATCCTGAGCACCCGTGTACGGCGCGCGCAGGCGACCGCATCGGCATCGGCGCGCACGGACGCGCAGGCAAGCCCGCAGCGGCAAGAAGAGCACGAACGGAATTCGAGGTAACCCCATGCACGACCAGCGGAAAACCCTTTTGATACTCGGCTCGATGGACGAGTTCGCGCTTCTGGTGCAACGCGCCAAGGAACGCGGCTGCCGCGTGCTCGTGGCCGACGGCTACGAGCACGGCCCCGCCCGCGCGTTCGCGGATGCCTCGTTCACGATTCCCGTCACGGACACCGAAGCCTTGGTCAACCTATGTCGCGACGAAGCCGTCGACGCGCTGATCACCTCGTTTTCCGACGTGCTGTTCGAAGAGGGCTGCCGCGTTGCGCATGCGGCGGGCCTTCCCGCCCCCTGTTCGCTGGACAAGTTGGAATTCCTCAGGAACAAGCAGCTCATGAAGAACATGTTCGACCAGTTGGGCGTGCCCTACCCGAACAGCTGCGTCGTGCCGCTCGACCAGGTCGAACGGGCGTGCGAGTCCCTGCGCTTCCCCTGCGTCATCAAGCCGGTCGATGCCTACGGCTCGTACGGCGTCCGCGTCGTGCGCACCGCAGCCGAAGCGATCGAATCGGCTGCCTCGGTTGCAGAGGAATCGAGGCGCGCGAACAGCGTGGTCCTCGAAGAGTACGACGACGGGCACGAGTTCAACATGATCACCTGGGCGTCGCACGGGCGCGTGTTCCCCGTTTCCGTAGCCGACCGCGAAAAGACCGCGTGCGCGTTCGAGGATCTTCCCCATGTCAGCAGGATCGTGTACCCGAGTCGCTTCACCGACGAGGTCCTGCCCGATGCGCTCGCATACGCGCAGCGCATCGTCGAGTTCGCGGGGATCGAGCACGGCCCTTTATGCATGCAGTTCTTCTGGTCCCCCGACTCGGGCATACGCGTATGCGAGGTGACGGGCCGCGTGTTCGGCTACGAGCACGAGCTGCTGGAATACGCGTCCGGCTTGTCCGTGGAGGATCTGCTGCTTGACACGGCGCTCGACCGCGACGCCCTTGCACGCCGCCTTGAAGCCCACGACGCGCGCTCCATGCCGAAATGCAGCTGCGGGCTGTACTTTCACGCGCGCGACGGCATCGTGGCAAGCCTTGACGCCGCGCAAGCCGCGCTGCAAGGCCCTTGCGTGCAGGAGACCCTTCTGTACTACGCACCAGGGCAAACGGTCAAGAACGCGCGCGGCGGACAGCCCTATGCCGCGCGCGCGTTCCTTGCAGCGGAGTCGTACGGCGAGCTGGACGCCGCAAGCGCGCGGATGTTCGAAAACTTCTCCATCGCCGACCCCGACGGCAAGGACCTCGCCGTGCCCAACCGGCTTCCCAGCGCCTGCCGCGCATCCCAAGCGAGCGAAACGACTGCGAAGGAGCAGCCTGTCTCATGAACATATCCGTTGTCATCCCCTGCTACTATTCGGAGCGCATGATCGGTGACGTGGTGCGCATGACCCGCACCGAGCTGGTCAATGCCGGCTATGATTACGAGTTCATCCTGGTCAACGACGGATCGAAAGACGGAACGTTCCGGGAGATTTCGAAGCTGTGCGCCGAGGACGAGCGCGTGAAGGGCATCGACCTCATGCGCAACTTCGGCCAGCACAACGCCATCATGGCCGGTCTGCACGAGGCGAGCGGAGATGCGGTCATGCTCATGGACGACGACATGCAAACGCACCCGTCGCAATGCCTCGCGCTCATCGCGGGCCTGGAAGACGGCGTCGACGTGGTGTTCGCCGCCTTTCGCCAGCATCGGGAGAACTGGTACCGCAGGCTGGGCTCGCGCTTCGCCATGTTCACCATCCGCGTGCTGGCTGGATGCCCGAAAGGCGTCACCGACAGCAACTTCTTGATCATGCGCCGCTGCGTGAGCGACGTCATGGTCGAGTACTCAAGCGCCTCGGTGTACGTGCAGGGCCTCGTATTCCGCACGACCGACCGCATAGTGAACGTGGAAGTGGAGCATTACGACCGCGCGGAAGGCCAGTCGGGATACACCCTGAAAAGCCTGCTGCGACTGTGGTCGACCATCCTGAACTTCTCGGTAACGCCGCTGCGCATCGCTTCGGTGCTGGGCCTGCTCATGGGCGGTGCGGGACTCGTGGGCGCGATCTGGCTGTTCTTCGAGCGCTTGCACAACCCCACGATGCCGATGGGCTGGGCCTCGGTCATGGTGACCATGCTGGTGTGCTCGGGCGTCATCATGCTGTTCATGGGCGTGATCGGGGAATACGTCGGCCGCTTGTTCATGACGACCAACAAGAACCCCCAGTTTCTGATCAGGACTCGCTGCAACGTCTCGTCCGAGAACCAAATCGGCGAAGGAGCCTCTCGATGAACGAATCCCTCTTCCAGCTGGAAACGCCCTGCTTCGTGTTCGACGAAACGGAGCTGGCGGACAACTTCCACGACTTCGCCCGCGCGCTGCATGCGCATTGGAGCCCCGCCTCCGAGGTTGCCTACTCGATCAAGACCAACCCGTTGCCCTGGATTCTTCGCACGGCGCGCACGTGCGGCTGCATGGCGGAAGCCGTCTCGGACGAGGAGTACGAATTGGCGCTCGCATGCGGATTCGAACCGCAGCGCATCGTCTTCAACGGGCCCATCAAGGGACGGGCGCGCTTCGAATCGGCGCTTGAGCAGGGAAGCCTGGTCAACCTGGACTCGGCGCGCGAGCTGCGCTGGCTTGCGGAGATCGCGCGCACGACCGATCGCGTGCTTTCCGTCGGCCTGCGTGCGAGCATCGACCTCGAGTCGCACTGCCCCGGTCAAACCGTCACGGGAGCCGCGGGCGGACGTTTCGGCTATTGCTACGAGAACGGCGAGCTGGCGCGCGCCGTGCAGGCCGTCCGCGCGATCGGGCCGAACGTGCGCATCGCAGGGCTGCACATGCACGTGACCACGCGCAGCCGCACGGTCGAGGTGTACCGCGCCCTTGCGCGCCATGCGGCCGTCATAGCTCGCGAACTCGACCTTGACCTGGAATTCGTCGACATCGGCGGAGGCTTCTTCGGCGGAGGCGAAGCGAACCGCGGAGCCTACGACGCTTACGCCCAGGCCATCGCCGCCGAGCTGTCCGCCACGTTCGACCCCGAGCGCACGCGGCTGCTGGTGGAGCCGGGCGGGGCCGTGATCTGCACCCCCGGACGCTACGTTGGACGCGTGCTCGACGCGAAGGACACCACCTACGATCGATTCGTGACATGCGATTTGTCCCGCATCAATATCGACCACGAGATGAAGAAGACCGCCTACGCCTACGAGATCGTCCGGCACGATCCCGAAGCCGCCCCGCGCCGCCTGGCACGCCAAGTGCTCTGCGGCTACACCTGCATGGAAAGCGATCGGCTCTGCATCCTGGAGAACGAGGCGGAACTCGCAGAAGGCGACCTGATCGTCATCAAGCACGCAGGTGCCTATTCGATGTCGTTCACGCCCGGGTTCTTCATTCGCTTCGCCCCGCACGTCTACGTCCGCAAAGCCGACGGCAGCTTCACGGACGTCGGCGAAGCTTCCTGGCGACCCGCAAGGCCCGGCGCCCCAAGCGCCGCCACCTTCAACAACGCATCCGCTGAAAGCGAGGAATCCTCATGATCACGTTCAACGAGCCGCCTCGCGTGCCGCAAGCGTACGACTACATCCGCAACGCCATCGAAAGCGGGAACGTCTGCGGGGACGGCCCCTACACGAAGCGCTGCAGCGAGTGGATCGAGCAGCGCTTCGACGTGCAGAAATCCCTGCTCACCACAAGCGGCACGGCCGCGCTCGAAATGGCGGCGCTCCTGTGCCGCATCAAGCCGGGCGACGAGGTGATCCTGCCCAGCTACACGTTCTCGTCCACCGCGACCGCCTTCGTGCTGGCGGGCGCCAAGCTTGTGTTCGTGGATATACGCCCCGACACCATGAACATCGACGAAGATCAGGTTGAGCAGGCGATTACCGAGCGCACTCGCGCTATCGTGGTCGTGCATTACGCGGGCGTGGCGTGCAACATGGACGCCATCAACGGCATCGCGCGCAGCCGCGGCATCCTGGTGGTCGAAGACGCTGCCCAGGGCGTTATGAGCACCTACAAAGGGCAGGCCCTGGGCACCATCGGGGACTTCGGCTGCTTCTCGTTCCATGAGACGAAGAACTACTCCATGGGCGAGGGCGGCGCGTTTTTGACCAAGGACCCCTCCTACAACGAAGCTGCCGAGATCCTGCGCGAGAAAGGCACCGACCGGTCGCGGTTCTTCCGCGGCCAGGTGGACAAGTACAGTTGGGTCGACTACGGCTCGAGCTACCTGCCCAGCGAGCTGAACGCGGCCTATCTGTGGGCGCAGCTCGAACGCGCAGACGAGATCAACGACGACCGTCTGGCCACTTGGAACGCCTACTACGAGGCGCTTGCCCCGTACGCCGAAGCGAAAGCGTGCTCGCTGCCCGTCGTACCGCCCGACTGCACCCACAACGCCCACATGTTCTACCTCAAGTGCAGGGACCTCGAGCAGCGCAGCGCGTTCATCGCGCACATGCGCGAACAGGGAGTTCTCTGCGTGTTCCATTACGTTCCGCTGCATTCCTCCGTTGCGGGCAAGAAGTTCGGAAGGTTCTTCGGAGAAGATCGTCACACCACGAAGGAAAGCGAGCGCTTGGTGCGCCTGCCCTTGTACTACGCGCTTCCCGAAGAGCATCGCGCGCACGTCATCGAAGCTGCGTGCGCGTTCTTCGCTTCTGCGGGTCGGTAATCGTGAAGCACGTCAACCTCAAATCGTTCGTTTCGCTGCACCTGCTGTTCGTGCTGTACTCGCTCACCGACCTGTTCGGCAAGATGGCCGCCTCGTTCGCGTTCGACGACGTGCGATTCTACCTGCTCTACGCCGCTGTGCTGGCGGTGCTGTTCCTGTACGCTATCGGCTGGCAGCAGGTGATAAAGCGCCTGCCGTTGACCACGGCGTTCTCCAACCGGGCCATCACGGTGTTCTGGGGACTGGTTTGGGGAGTGCTCTTCTTCCAAGAGGAGCTGAACTTCCTGAAGGTGCTCGGCGCGGCCATCGTCGTGGCCGGCGTGGTGCTGTACTCGCGCGCCGACGCAGCCGACGCGGATCAGCCCGAACCGGCGAAGGAAGCGGTCGACCATGCCCTTCGCTGAGATGATCCCCTACATCGCCATCGGCGCGCTCGGCGTGTTCGTCAGCTCCATCGCGCAGGTCATGCTCAAGAAAGAAGCGGTGAAGCCGCATGGCAGCTTCATGCAGGAATACCTCAACCCGCTGGTGATCGGCGGATACGTGCTCATGTTGGCGTCCACGTTCATGCTGGTGGTGTCGTTTCGCGGCATCCCGCTGTCCATGGCGCCGGTGCTCGAGGCGACCAGCTACCTCTACGTCACCGTGTTCGGCGTCTTCATCTTCAAGGAGCGGGTCAGCCGCCCCAAGGCGATCGCGCTCGCAGTCATCATGCTGGGCATCCTCGTGTACGCAGCAGGCTTGTGGTAGAAACGATTGTCGCCCGAAACGGACGGGTTTCGCTTGGAAACCGTACGGTTCGGGCGAAAATCTATCCGAGAGCGCCGTTGAAGCCGATCGGGCCGGGAAACGAGGCCGGCCCGATCGCCGTTAGTCCTCGATACCGTCGTTGTTGCGGATCAGCTTGCGCTTGATCTTGCCGCCGATGGTCTTGGGAAGCTCGTCGACGAACTCCACGATGCGCGGGTACTTGTACGGGGCGGTCACGTGCTTCACGTGGTTCTGCAGCTCCTTGACCAGCTCGTCGGACGGCTCGTAGCCCCGAGCGAGCACGATCGTGGCCTTGACCACCTTGCCGCGGATCGGATCGGGCGCAGCCGTCACGGCGCATTCGACCACCGCCGGATGCTCGATGAGCGCGCTTTCCACCTCGAAAGGCCCAATGCGGTAGCCCGAGCACTTGATGACGTCGTCGTTGCGGCCGACGAAGAAGCAGTACCCGTCCGAGTCGCGCCACGCCATGTCGTGCAGGTTGTAGTACGCGCCGCCCACGGCTTCGCGCGTACGCTCTTCGTCCTGGTAGTACCCTACGAACAGGCCCGGCGGATACGCTTCCTTCAGGCCCGTGACGCAGATCGCGCCCTCTTCGCCATCGGGAACCTCCACGCCGTCGTCATCGAGCAGCTTGACGTTCAAAAGCGGGGACGGCTTGCCCATGGAGCCGGGACGCGGATCGATCCACGGGAACGTCGCCAGCAGCACCGGGCCCTCCGTCTGGCCGAAACCCTCGCGGATCTTCTTGCCCGTCAGCCGCTCCCACGCAAGCGTCACCTCGGCGTTGAGCGGCTCCCCTGCCGTGGCGAACGTGTGCACGCTCGACAGGTCGTAGGCGCTCACGTCTTCCTGCAGCATGAAGCGGTACATGGTGGGCGGCGCGCAGAACGTGGTCAGCTTATGGTCCTGGATCTTCTGCAGCAGCTTTTCCGGCACGAACTTGTCCATGTCGTAGGCGAACACGGTGGCGCCGGCAATCCACTGCCCGTAGATCTTGCCCCAGCCGAACTTCGCCCAGCCGCTGTCGGTCACGCTCATGTGCAGCGCGTTCTCCTCCACCTGCTGCCAGTACTTCGCGGTGATGATATGGCCCAGAGGATGCGCGAAGTTGTGGCACACGGCCTTCGCCATGCCGGTGGTGCCCGACGTGAAGTAGATGAGCATGATGTCCTTGCTCGTGACGCCGGCTTCGCCCACGGGGCGCTCGAACTCGTCGGACTCGCCCTCGATCAGCTGGTCGAACGTGGTCCAACCGTCTCGTTGACCGGCCACGATGATGCGATTTGCGATGGACGGCGACTCGGGCAGCGCCTCTTCCATCTGCTCGCACACGTACTCGTCGTTCACGCATACGACGGCCTTCACCTGCGCGCTGGCCGCACGGTACACGATGTCCTTCTTCGTCAGCTGCAACGACGCAGGAATGATGGTGGCGCCCAGCTTGCACAGCGCCACGGCGCACACCCAGTACTCCCAGCGGCGGCGCAGGATCATCATGACCACGTCGCCCTTGCCGATGCCCAGTCGCGCGAAGCCGTGAGCGGCGCGGTTCGATAGACGCGCAAGCTCCTCGAACGTGAACGCATGCTCGGCATCATGGTCGTCGCACCACACGAGCGCCTGCTTGCCCGGCTCCACGCGCGCCCATTCGTCCACTACGTCGAAACCGAAGTTGAACGCCTCGGGCACGTCGATCTGAAAGTTCTCGTAAAAGTCCTCGTACGAATCGAACTCGATGCGCGAACAGTATTTCTTCAAGATGTGATTCACGGGCGCAGCTTTCCTTTCTCACGCCTTATCGGTCCAGCAAGGTCAGCGAGAAGCGCTGCGGTGGCTCAGATTGCCGTGAAAGCCCGAGGAAGCGTACCGTGGGTACGCGACGAGGGCTTGGAGCGGCAAGATGGGCCGCCGCAGCGCTTCGCAGCGTCGAGCGGATCCGCCGTTCGGAGAACGGCGGATCGGGCACTCCGCGATGATGGTGACGAACTTGGCGGGCACGTCGCTTCCGCAACGCTGACCGTGCGGATGCTCCGGGTTGAAGTAGATGCTGTCGCCGGCGTGCAACTCGAATTCCTTGTCCTCCCACGTCACGACGACCGTGCCCTCGAGGACAAGGTTGAACTCCTGGCCGGTGTGCGCAACCAGCTTCGCCGGCTCGTCCGACGGATCAAGCACCACCAGCAAAGGCTGCATGATCTTGCCGGTGTAGCGCCAAGCCAGATCCTCGAAGTGGTAGCCGGGGTAGCGATCGACCTCGCGGCCCTCCCCCTTCTTCACCACCTGATAGGTGTTCAGCTTCGCCGCGGTTCCCGTCAGGATCTCGGTGAATTCCACGCCGAAGGTGTGCGCCAGGTGGTAAATGGCGGAAATAGGCACGTCAGCGCCCGTTTCCTCCCATTCGAGGTACTTCTCCAGCGACACTTCAAGCTCGGCGGCCATGTCCTCGGGCGTGACGTCGCACGCCTCGCGCAGGCCCTTGATGCGCAGGCCGATCTCGGCCAGTTCAGCTACCATGTGGCTCCCTCCACCTCACTCGCCCGCGCCGCGCGCGGGCGGGGCGCTCTTGCGATGCGCCCCTCGGCACGACCTACGACTTCATTCCCAGCTCAAGCGCGGCAAGGTTCGCCGGGAGCTTCGCGATCTTCTTCGCGGGCACGCACTTCTCGACAGCCGCCTTAAGCGTCTCTTCGGAACAGAACCCGGTTTCGGCGAACAGCTTCCCTACCAGGATCACGTTCGCCAGGCCCTTGTAGCCGTTCTCTTCGGCCAGCTGCGTGGCCGGAACGGCGAACACGTTCACGCCGGGAAGCTCGGGGATGCGCTGCACCAGCGTGGAGTCCACCACCACGGTGCCGCCTTCCTGCACGCTGCCCTCGAACTTGTCGAGCGAAGGCTGGTTCATGACCACCAGCACGTCGGGCGTCAGCACGAGCGGGCTGCCGATGGGATCGTCGGCCAGGCACACGCTGCAGTTCGCGGTGCCGCCGCGCATCTCGGGACCGTAGGAAGGCAGCCACGAAACCTCGCGGTCCTCGATCAGGCCGGAGATGGCGATGATCTTGCCGGCGAACAGGATGCCCTGGCCGCCGAAGCCCGCCAGAACGGCGTTCATGGTGCGGCTCATCGCGCACCCCCTTCCGTCACCGGATGCGCCACCGGGCAATCGGCGTTGCGCGCCGACGCAGCCTCGGCTGCATTGGCGAACCCGTCGGCCACCACGTCTTTGTACACGCCCAGCGGATAGTACGGCAGCATGTTCTCGCGCATCCACGCAAACGAATCCTGCGGCGTGAGGCCCCAGTTCGTCGGGCACGTGGACACCACTTCGATCAGCGAGTACCCCACGCCGTCGATCTGGTTCTGGAACGCCTTCTTAATGGCCTTCTTCGCCTTGCGCACGTTCTTGGGGCTGTCCACCGTCACGCGCTCCAGGTACGCCACGCCGTCGAGCGTGCTCAGCATCTCGCACACGCGCACCGGGTAGCCCGCCGTGGACACGTCGCGGCCGTACGGCGAGGTCTGCGTCACCTGGTTCGGCAAGCTGGTGGGAGCCATTTGGCCGCCCGTCATGCCGTAGATGGCGTTGTTGATGAAGATGACGGTGATGTGCTCGCCGCGCGTTGCCGCGTGGATGGTCTCGGCCATGCCGATGGAAGCCAGGTCGCCGTCGCCCTGATAGGAGAACACTACGCTGTCGGGAAGCACGCGCTTCACCGCGGTGGCCACCGCCGGCGCGCGCCCATGCGCGGCCTGGACCATGTCGCAGGAGAAAAAGTCGGGGTTGGTGACGGCGCAGCCGACCGGCGCGACGCCGATCGTGTCGCCCTCGACGCCCAGTTCGTCGATGGTTTCGGCCACCAAACGATGCACGATGCCGTGCGGGCAGCCCGGACAGTAATTGGTGATGACGGGAAGGAGCGCATGCGGACGCTCGAACACGATCTTCTCTTCGGCGCTCATGCTACGCACCTACCTTTCCCTGCAGCTCCTCGATCTTGGCAAGCACCTCCACCGGCGTGGGGATGATGCCGCCCGTGCGGCCGAAGAACTCGACCGGAACGCGGCCCGCGGCCGCCAAGCGAATGTCGTCGACCATCTGGCCCATGTTCATCTCGACCGACAGGAACGTCTTGGCGGTGCCCATGACGTGCTCCAGCGCGTCGGTCGGGAACGGCCACAGCGTGATCGGACGGATGAGGCCGGCCTTGATGCCCTTCTCGCGAGCCGACACGACCGCGCTGCGCGCGATGCGGGCGGAGGCGCCGAACGCGACCAGCACGATGTCGGCGTCGTCGACCATGAACGACTCGGCACGCTGCTCGTTGGCCTTGATCAGGTCGTAGCGCTCGAACCGCTCGCGGTTGAGGCGCTCGAGGTCTTCCGCCTTGAGGTACAGCGAGTCCATGATGTTGTGGGCGCGGGCGTTCTTGTGGCCCGTGGTGGCCCAGGGCTTCTCGGGCAGCTGCTCTTTGCGCTCGGGAAGGACCACCGGCTCCATCATCTGGCCCAGCATGCCGTCGGCCAAGATCATGACGGGGATGCGGTACTCGTCGGCCTTGTCGAAAGCCAGGTAGGCGCAGTCGGCCATTTCCTGCACGGTTGAAGGCGCGTACACCATGATCTGGAAGTCACCGTGGCCGGTTGCGCGCGTGGCCTGCCAGTAATCGGACTGCGACGGCTGGATGCCGCCGAGGCCCGGGCCGCCGCGCTGCACGTTCACGATGACGCCCGGCAGATCGCAGCCGGCCATGTAGGAGATGCCCTCGCCCTTGAGCGAGATTCCCGGCGACGAGGAGGACGTCATGACGCGCGCGCCCGCAGACGCGGCGCCGTACACCATGTTGATGGCCGCGACTTCGCTTTCCGCCTGCAGGTACGTGCCGTTTTCCTTCGGCAAGCGCTTGGACATGTACGCGGCAAGCTCGGTCTGCGGCGTGATGGGGTATCCGAAGAAGAATCGGCACCCGGCGCGAATCGCGCTCTCGGCCATCGCCTCGTTGCCCTTCATGAGCACTTTCTCTGCCATAGCTACCTCACCACCGTAATCGCGACGTCGGGACACATGAGCGCGCAGGACATGCAGCCCGTGCAACGCTCGGCATCGATCAGGCGCGCCGGATGGTAGCCCTTCGCGGTGATGCGCTCGTGATCGAGTTCGATGATGTGCGTCGGGCACGCGTCGACGCACAGGCCGCACCCTTTGCAAAAATGATCGTCTACCAGTATTCTCGGCATGATGGAACCTTCCTCGTCTTGTAGGCTCCTGCGCCGCGCCGCGGGCACAGGAGCTCAACGCGCATCAGACGGACAAACCCGCTGAAACGCGTACTCTCGCATTATTCCCAAGGAGTACGTACATATACTTGCACAGGATAGAGCGTTTGCCGACCGTCATTCAGTCCAAAGAGGGCAGTTTTCCGGTCTGCGAGGCTTATCGGGACCGTCGTGCACGCCAAAGGCAGGCCCGCCTGCTCCGCGACCGCTTGCGCGAAGGGCACGCCCTGCCTCACCGTAGCTTCGTCGGTATCCTGCTTGAGGTGCGTGTTGTTCACGATCGCAGTGGCGCGCAGGTGGCATTTCTCCTCCACTTCGCGCAGCACGTCGACCGCCTCGGCCGGGTCCTGCGTAAGGTTGCGGCTGCGATTCACCACGTACAGCATCTCGTAGGGAGCCGCCGCAACCGAACCGGCAAACCGGCCGAGCGCCGTCGCGCCCACGTCGTCGCCCCCGGCGTCGATGATGAGCAGGCGCTCGCGCCCGTCGTCCTTGCGAGCCGACTCGACGGCCGGGCCGACGGCCCCGGACAAGCTGGGGCTGTCGAGCGTGGTTCCCGCCATCACCGGAGCGATCACGGAAATCCCCCGTTCTTCCAGCAGCGCGCGGTAGTCGCTCGAGCGGAAGTAGGGATTCACCACGTCCAAATCGACCAGGGTCACGTCCACGCCGCGCTCGCGCGCGTCAAAGGCCAGGTTGAGCGAGAAGTTCGTCTTCCCCACGCCGTAGTGGCCGCACACGACCACCACCGACGCGTCGGGGGCATAGCGCTGCGCGCTCATCACACGAGCCCTTCCACGGGCTTCGCGCTCTCGTCCACCTCGCGGATGGCCGCACGGCGGATCTTGCCGTTCACGGTTTTCGGCAGCGCCTCGACGTACTCCACGATGCGCGGGTACTTGTACGGGGCCGTGCGGTGCTTGACCCAGGTTTGCAGCTCGCGCGTGAGCGCGTCGGAGCCCGCGAACCCTTCCGCCAGCACCACGGTGGCCTTGACGGCCTTGCCGCGCACCGGGTCGGGCACGCCCGTGACCGCGCACTCGCGCACGGACTCGTGCTCGAGCAGCACGCTTTCGATCTCGAAGGGGCCGATGCGGTAACCGCTCGACTTGATGACGTCGTCGTTGCGGCCGACGTACCAGAAGTAGCCGTCCTCGTCGCGCCAGGCCGTGTCTCCTGTGTGGTACCAGCCGTCGTGCATGGCCGCCGCCGTCTTCTCGGGATCGCGGTAGTACTCCAGCATGATGCCGGGAGCCTTCTCGCGCACGTCGATGCACACTTCGCCCGTTTCGCCCGTTTCGCATCGCGAGCCGTCCTCGCGCAGGATCTGCGTGTTGTACAGCGGGATGGGCTTGCCCATGGAGCCGGGACGCGGAGAAGACCCCGTCAGGTTCGCGATGGTCAGCGGCGTTTCGGTCTGCCCGAACCCTTCGAAGATGGTGAGCCCCGTGTGCTCCTTCCAGAAATCGAACAGGTCGGGGTTGAGCGCCTCGCCCGCCGTGGTGGAGTACGCAAGCGTGGACAGGTCGAACGAATCGATGTCCTCGGCCATCATCATGCGGTACATGGTGGGCGGGCAGCACAGCGTGGTGATGCCGTAGCGCCCGATGAGCGAAAGGATCTCGGACGGATGGAACCGGTCGAAGTCGTACGTGAACACGCACGCCTC
Source organism: Paraeggerthella sp. LCP19S3_G8 (assembly GCF_052119225.1). Classification (NCBI taxonomy): domain Bacteria; kingdom Bacillati; phylum Actinomycetota; class Coriobacteriia; order Eggerthellales; family Eggerthellaceae; genus Paraeggerthella; species Paraeggerthella sp. LCP19S3_G8. The sequence continues at coordinate 276,876 of NZ_JBQKFQ010000001.1, read as the reverse complement.
CATGAGCCACTGTCCGTAGTACTTGCCCCACACGGCTTTGCCCCAACCCGTGTCCGCGATGGTGAAATGCACGCCTTCGGGATCCACGTTGTGCCAATGCTTGGCCGTGACCAGGTGCGCGATAGCGTATTCGGAATCGTGCAGCACCATTTTCGGATTGCCCGACGTCCCGGACGAGAAGTACATGAGCATGGGATCGGCGGCGGCCGTCTCGCGGCGCGCGAACTCGTCGGAGGCGGCGCGCACCCCCGTGTTGAAATCGAGCCAGCCCTCGCGCACGGCGGGAGCCGCGCACACGCCCTCCGGCCCGGACAGGGCGGGGCCGATGAGCTCGCCTTCGGGCAGCACGATCGCACCCGTTTCGTCTTCGGGCGTCAAACCGCCGCCCGCGCCGTTCACCAGGATCTTCGCCGTGAGCGACGGGCACGACGCCTCCACGGCGTCGGTCACTTCGGCGATGTCGCCCAGCGACGTGGCGATCATGGCTTTGATGGAAGCGCCGTTCAGGCGATACTCCAGGTCGTGTTCCTTGAGCATGAAGGTGGCGGGCACCATGACCGCGCCCAGCTTCGCCAGCGCCGTGGCCACGAACCAGAACTGGTAATGGCGGCGCAGGATCACCATGACGTAGTCGCCGCGACCGATGCCGGCGTCCGCCAGGAAGTTGGCGGTCTTGTCCGACCAGCGCTTCATGTCGCCGAACGTGAACACGTGCTCTTCGCCTTCGGGGTTGCACCACACCATGGCGCGACGATCGGGGTCGTTCAGCGCGATGTCGTCCACCACGTCGTAGCCGAAGTTGAAGGCTTCGGGGCATTTGACCTGGAAATCGGACAGTTTGCCTTCGCAGTCGTAGGCTTCGTTCACGTAACGGAGGTTGATGTTTCTCATAGGTGTTCTTCCTTGCAGGATATGCGGCGGCCAGCCCGCCGCGAGACGGATACGATCATCGAATTGAAGGCGCTGTCAGGCGCGCGATCGCCCGCAGTGCGCGAGCGGCGGTCGGCAGCGCCTAGATAATCGTTTCCCCGTGGGGCTTCATGACAATGGCCAGAAACGTGCACGGCTCGCCTCCGGTGGCGATCATGCCGTGGCCGCGGCCGGAATCGTACATAAGCAGATCGCCGGCTTCCAACTCTTCAACATGGTCCTCGTACGCGAAGCGCATGCGTCCCGAGATGATGTAGTCGAGCTCTTGTCCCACGTGATAGGACAGGTGAATGGGGCGGTCCTGCTCCTCTTCCAGATAAGGAGCGGTTACCAGGAACGGCTCCGCCAGCTTGTTCTTGAAGTGAGGAGCCTTGTGCAGGTACTCGAAGCCTGCGCGGCGCTTGATGGACAGGCCATCGGCGGCGCGCGTGAGCGAGTAGCCGGACAGATGCGGGTTTTCGCCGGTCAGCAGCTCAATGACGTCGACGCCCAACCGCTCGGCGCACTTGTACAGAAACGTGAACGACAGGTCCTGATCACCGGATTCCTGCGCGGCGTACTCCGCCACGGAACGTCCGGTAGCATCCGCCATTTCCTGCATGGTGATGTCGAGGTCTTCGCGTAGCGCCCGAATGCGCCCTGCCACCTCTTCGATGTTCGGCTCCATAGTCGCTAGACCTCCTTCTGGCGAATCGCAGCATCGTCGCCAGCGAGCGTGGTCGGCGGTGCCTGTCGGATGAAAAGTTAATCTATTGTATAGCAACTTGATCGGAAAGAAAGGAGGAAGCCGGAAAACTCTGCCAGCGGCGCAGGGGCAGATGGACAAAATCCCAGAACCGACCGGGCAAGGCGCAGCAACGGGGCATCCCCCTCCCGCTTCGCCACGGCTCGATCGGTCCCTCGCCCCTCCTGAAGCCGCGGGCGCTTAGCGGTTCTCGATGCGCCCGATGTTCTTCAGCTCGATGGAGATCAGCCCGTTCGGCGCGCTGACGAACTCGATGAACTCGGGGCTTTGCGAGTATTCGGCCGGGAACTTCACCTCGATGCCCGTATCGGTAACGATCTTGTGGCTTTTCGCCACGCGCTGGGCCACCGCCTTCTCCACGACCACGCGCTCCGGCAGCGCTTCCTCGGCGAGCGCTTCCTCAAAGCGCTTCTGCAAAGGCTCGTCTTCGAACACCTCGTCAGCAAGATCCCACGGCGCAAGCTCGTCCGACTCCTCGGCGTTTTCGGCCACATAGGCCTTCGCCTTCGAAACCGCCATCGCCGTGTTGGCGCCGTATTCCTCGGCAACTTCTTCCACGATGCGGGCGACCGTGTCGAACACCTCCTTGCTCGACGCCTCCATGGAGCACTGCAGCAACCCGTCGGGGATGAGCCAGCGGTCTTCGCCAGCGATGGTGCGCTTCTTGTCGCAGAACAGCACCGCGAGCGACTTCGACTCGATCAACGCGTAGGAAGCAACCTTTTGTGAGGGGTTCGGAAGGATCGCATGGTGACGCGCCACGTCCACGCGCGTGCCGCCCTCCTCGCCGCGGCCCACCTCGTGCATGAACGCCTGCTTGCTTTCCAGCAGAAGGAGCGCGAAGTAGCGCTTCCCTTCGCCGCGATAGGCCGCCTCGGCCTCCTCGTCGGTCATGTTCCGCACGTTAGAGTCGGCGTCGTCCTCGAAGTCGATGACCAGAAGATCGGTCGACTCGGCCTTCTCCATGCGGCCCAGCTCGGTAGCGATGAACTCGGCTACCTGCACGGACAAGTCGATGAAGTCGCGCTGCCCCAGAAAATACGCGCGAATCTCTTCGGCGAACATGCTGTCTTCGGAGAACTCGCCGCGCTTGTTGTCCAGGTTGCCGAGCGCTTTTTTCGCATGGCTCGTCACGTAGCGCTTGGCGTTCTTACTGTCCAGGTCAAGCTCTTCCTGAGAGAAGACGTTGACGCACGAAACGAAATCGAAAACGTGCAGTACCGCACGGTTCACCTTGAGCATGGATGCCGTCCTTGAAATGTCGGGGTTCCTGTAAGCGACCAACAAGGATACCGGAGCGAGACCGACAAGGCGCAAAGTTCCAAGAATCACCAGACGCGCCGAAGCGGCGAATTACGCGCGCTCGGATGCGGCAGGCGAGCTGTGTGCGGCGAACGACGGGCGGGCTGCGTGCGGCGGCGTGCGGGATGCGCCGCGTGCGAGGATCGCTCGACGCCTGCGCGGCGCCCCGAGCAGCGAGATGCCGGGGCGCTTCGGGGCGCCTTTCGTGCTTGCGATCCGAAAACCCGGCAGGTTTTTCGGATTGAGCATGGGGATCGGCAAGGTTGGCGGGAACGCTTCAATTCGCCGCAGAGATTTCCAGGTTCTGTCAAAACGGACGAGTTTTGCGGGGATTTTCCGCCTCTCGCAGGCAGGTTGCAAAGGGGCATTTTTCATCATGCCTGGTCAGAGACTTGCGTGCTGCATTTATCCTGGTTTGAGGACCAGCAAAACTCGTTCATTTTGACAGAACCTGGACGAAGATGGCGCAGCGAGGCGCTCGCGCCTTTCCGCAGCACCCGGGATCATCTAACGTAAAACGTCATGGTTTCGCCGTTCGCCATCATGTTATGAGGTACGATGGCAAGCACCGAAGAAAGGACCCTCTATGGAGCAGATCAGGCGAAAGATCAAGCGGAACGCGACCATCGCGGCTGTCGCGCTCTTCATCTTGACGGCGGCAATCGCAATCGCCCTCGCGTTCTTCGGCCTACCCTCCCTGGCAAGCCTGAACCCCATTCCCGGAGACCGGCTTGTCGTGAGGACCGTCACCAGCTTGGTCCAGCTGGCGCTCCTTGCGATCCTGTTCGTGTACGTAGCCCTCACGCTCCTTCGCATCGCGCGCGAGCAAACCCCTTTCTCCAAAGAGCTGCCGCGCAAGATCAAAACGGTAGCCGTGCTGCTGCTCGCCGCCGTGCTGCTGCCGAGGTGGCTGGGATATGCGCTTCTCAGCTTCGTCACCGGCCAGACTCACTTCACGATATTCAACGAAACGGGCATCGTCGCCCTGGTTGCGGCGGGCATCATCTTCTGTCTTGGGCAGATATTCGAATACGGCTACCTCATCGAGCGCATCGACGACGAACCGGAGCGCACTTAGGGGGAAACCCGAGCGCCGCCCGTCCCAACGACTCGGCAAAACCGCAGCTACTCCCCCTCCACGCGCCCGCGCCGCGACTTCACCTGGGCGCGGCGATGCTTGTCGGCCAGGCGCGCCTCGCGCGCCCTTCGGGAAGGCTTCGTGGCATGGCGAGCCTTCGGGGGCATCGCCGCGCGCTCGAACGCGGCATGCAGCTTCTGCAAGCACAGCCGCCTATTGCGAAACTGGCTGCGCGACTCGCGCGAAACCACGACGATCCCGCTTGGGCGGTGCTCCATGCGCACCGCCGAGTCCGTGGTGTTCACGCATTGCCCGCCCGGCCCGCTGGCCCGAAACGCCTGCACCTCGCAATCGCGCTCGACCTCGTCGAGCGGGTGACGTGCCCATACGGCAAAGTCTCGGTATGTCGGGCGGTCTTGGTCCATGACTCCATACTAGCAGAAACCGCAAGCGCCTCAGCCCTCGCACGACTCGTCGACGTCTTGCAGCCGCCGCCCCCGGTCGAACGCGAGCAGGCGGCGATAGCGCGAACTCGTTCGCTCGAGCTCGCACGGAGCTCCGTCCAAAACCGCGCGGCCGTCCTCCACGAACACCACCCGATCGCAAGCCGAAGCGCCCAGCAGGTGATGCGTGATCATGATGACGGTGCGATCGGCCAGCGTCTTGAAGAGCGTGGACAGCAGGGCCTGCTCGGTCAAAGGATCCAGCCCGACACACGGTTCGTCCAAGATGACAACGGGCGCATCCTGCAAAAGCACGCGCGCAAGCGCGATGCGCTGCCTCTCGCCGCCCGAGAACCGCAGGCCAGCCTCGTCGACCATCGTGTCCAGCCCATCGGGAAGCCGGCCGACCATGTCGCGCAAGCCTACCTGCTCGAGAACGTTTCGCACCTCGTCAACGGACGCGTCGGGCCTCCCAATGCGCACGTTCTCCAAAAGCGTCATGTTGAACAGGTAAACGCGCTGCTGAATCACGCCGATGTACGCGCACGCGTCGTCGCCCAGGTCGCGCGTCGGCACGCCGCCGAGCGTAACCCGCCCCTCGTCGGGAGCGAGATCGCCTCGCATGAGCGATGCGAGCGTGCTCTTCCCCGCACCGCTGCGTCCCAGGATCGCGACCTTCTGGCCTGCGGGAACCTCAAGCTGCATCCCCTTGAGCACGGGCCGCGCAGATCCCGGATACGCATACGTTACGCCCTCCACCAGCATATCGAGGGGCGCGCACGGCTGCGCGGCTTGCTTCGCAGAGCGCTCGTCGGCATCCGGAAGCTCGTTCAAGCGCTCGAGCGAGTCGCCGTACGAGAACGCGTCGACCGCCGACGCCGACAGCGGCGCGAACGCGTCGATGAGCGGGAAGAAGCCCAGCACGAACGCTGCGATCCAGTTCGCCGTATCGGCGCCCTGCCCGCCGAAGTGCGAACCCGCCCAAACAAGGAGCAGGGCGGCCGTCACGGCGAACAGAACCTGCAGCACCACGTCGCGGCGGCGGGCGAAGCGCTCCTCGGCGGCGGCCAGCTCCCTCATGGAGCGCTCGGCCGCGCGGTAGCGCGTCAGGTACTCGTCGCCGCGCTGGGAGAACACCCAGTCGGACACGCCCAGCACGTTGTCGGTCAGCTCGGCGTACAGATCGTTTCGCAGCGCTTTGTAGCGCATGCGGCGCGCGCCGCATGCCAGCACCGAAACCGCAGGCAGCAGCAGGACCGCCGACCCTAGCATGACAAGCAGCATGCACGCCAGAAACGGCGAGAAGAACCCCGCAGCCGCCACCAGGGCGAACCACAGCGCCCAGGCGATCACCGTCGGGAACACCGTTCTCAAATAAAGGTTCTGCAAATGCCCGATATCCTCGGACAAAAGACCCAGCACATCGCCCGTACGATGCGTCGCGCGGAAGAACAGAGCATCCTTCTCAAGCGACCGGTACAGCTTCAGGCGCAGGTCGGACGTCATGCGCAGCACCCAGTCGTGGCTGCACAGCCGCTCCAGGTAATGAAGCAGCGGCTTGCCTATGCCGAATATGCGCACGAAGATGAGCGGCAAATTAAGGGCCAAAATGGATTCGGGCACACCGGCGGCGCCGCTTATCAGAAAGCCGGAGGTGAACATGAGGCCGGCCGCGAAAGCGAACGTCGCGAAGCCCAGGAACAGCGCGAGCGCAAGCACCTTGCGGTACCGCTTGAAGAACGGCACGACCCAGCGATCCTCGCGCCACGTCCTGCGCATAGCCCTCGCCCCCTTCGCATCCACGCCGCTCATGCGACATCACCGCCCAACCGAGACGCAAGCCGCGCATACGGCCCGTCGTGCACGGCCAGCTCTTCGGGACGACCCGCCTCCACCACGCGGCCCCCGTCGACCACCAGCACGTAGTCCATATCGGACATCCAATGCAGCCGGTGGGTGGCGAAAAACACCAGGCGCCCCTCCATGAGGGGCAGCATGCGCTCCTTGAGCTCCCATTCCGTCTCGATATCCAGGTGCGCCGTCGGTTCGTCGAACAAGAGAATCCGCCGATCAGCATCCAGAAACGCGCGCGCAAGGGCTATCCTTTGCGCCTGTCCGCCCGAAAGGGACCGGGCCCCCTCGCCGATAACCGTATCCAAGCCGTCAGGAAGCTGGGAAACCAGATCGCCAAGGCCCATCGCCTCGACTGCGCAGGAAACGTCCGCCTCGTCGGCATCGGGGCGGTAAAACGCGATGTTCTCGCGCAGCGTGGCATGGAACACGTACGGATTCTGGGGAATGTAGACCGTCTGCCGCTGCCAATCGACCCGATGCAGCCCGGCCGCAGTCGCGCCACCCACGCGAAACGACCCCGCACTTGGATCGGCGAAGCCGCCCAGCAGGTTGACCAGGGTGCTCTTGCCAGCGCCGCTCGCACCGACGATGCCCACGCGCGCGAAGCCGCGCACCTCGAACCGCACGTCCTCGAGCGCCTTGAAACCCGGGTACGAGAAACCCACGCCGCAGGCGGAAAACGTGCAGTCCGGCCCCCAGGTCGGCACGGGATCCGAAGCATCGTCGACGGGCGCGGCCTGCGGCTCGTCGACGATGCCGAGGATCGAAACCAGCGCGTTCTTTCCGTCGAGCGAGGCGTGGTAGTCGGCGGCGAACTCGCGCACCGGCTTGAAGTACTCCGGAACCATCACCAGCACCACGAGCGCCGGGAAAAAGGCAAGCGTCCCGTCCACCAGGCGAAACCCCAGCATGATCGCCACAGCCGCCAGCGAGCCGGTTGCGAACAAATCCAGCACGGTGCTCGACAGCGTGGCCACGCGCAGGGTTTTCATGGTTGCTTCGCGGAAGCGCTCGCTCGCCGCGTAGATGCTGCTGCCGTAGGAGCGACCGCGACCGAACAGCTTGAGCGTGTCGATGCCGCGCAGCGCGTCGATGAACGTGTTCGACAGCATCTGAAACGTCGCGTGCTGCTTGGCGGCCTCGTCCTGCGCCGTATGTCCCAAGATGACCATGTACAGGATAATGAAGGGAAACGCCACCAGCGCGATCACGCCCGAAACCCAATCGAGCGGGAATATCCAGCACAGAAGCACCAGGGGGATGACCACGACGCCCACGGCCTTCGGCAGAATCAGGCGAATATAGGTCTCCACCTGGTCGACGCCCTCTAAAACAAGGGTGGTCACGTTGCCCGTCCCGTGCTTCTGCACCACCGCCGCGCCCGTTTCGAACACGCGCGAGAGCAGCCGCTGGCGCAGTTCGTCGGCCCGCGCGGCCGCGTAGCGATCGAGGTACGTTTCCTGCGCGTACAAAAGAACCTGCCGCGCAACGAAGCATGCGACGAACAGCGCTATCCAGAAAACCTGGTCGGACACCGAAGCGCCCTTCCACAAATCCACGATCGCGGCAGCAAGGGCCCAAGCTTGCCCCACCACGGCGAACGCACGCGCGCAGGCAAATGCGACCAATACGACAAGCGCCGCGCGCACGCCCTGTAGCGCGAAGATAGCCTTGTCTATCAACGCCCGCCCCCTCGTCTGCGAAGCATCGTCGCTCTCGATTATTTGTTACTTCTTTTATATCATATAGAGACGGGCAGGCGCAAGCGCTTCGCCGGCACGCTGCTCGCAGCGTTCGTCAGCGCGCTTCCTCCCGAAAGCCCCACATCCGCACCTCGGGCTGCAGCCTAACGCCCGCGCTCGCCTGAACGCGATCCTGCACGTCGGCTATCACGCGGCGCACGTCCGCGGCGCTCGCTCCGTCCACGTTCACCACGAAGCCGCAATGCTTGGTCGAAACCTGCGCCCCGCCCACGCGATATCCTCGCAAGCCGGCATCCTGCACCAGCTTTCCTGCGAAGTAGCCCTCCGGGCGCTTGAAGGTGCTGCCCGCACTGGGCAGCTCGAGCGGCTGCTTCTCGGCCCGACGCCGCTCCAGATCCTCCATGCGCTCCGCAATGGCCGCGGGATCGTCGAAGGAAAGCTCCACAACCGCGGACAGCACCACGTAGCGCTCGTCGTCCATCATGCTGTGACGATACGACCAGTCCGCTTCCTCGGCGCTCACCTCCACGATGCGGCCATCCGGCGTCAGACAGCGCAACGACCTTGCCACGTCGCGAAACTCTCCCCCGTAAGCGCCGGCGTTCATGATGGCGGCGCCCCCGACGGTACCCGGAATTCCGCTGGCGAATTCGTATCCGGCCAGCCCGGCCTCGCATGCTACGCGCGCGACCTTCGCGTTCGAAGCGCCCGCGCAGGCGCGCACGATGTTGCCCGAAACGCTCACGTCCGACAGGTTGTCGGCGATGCGCACCACAACGCAGCGCAGACCCTCGTCGCTTACCAGCAGGTCGCTGCCCAGGCCCACGATGCGCACCTCGACGCCCGCCTCGCGGCACGCCCGCAACGCGAAGGCAAGGCCCTCTTCGTCGCGAGGCTCCACCAGGCAGTCCACCGGACCCCCGACGCGAAATGTCGTGAGCTGCGCCATGGGCACATCGAACCGCACGGCTTCGTCGCCCAAACGGCGAAGCAGCGCGCTCTTCAATTCTTCGTCAACCATGCAGTCCTCCTTGCACGCCGGGGCGAAAGCCCTGAAGCGCGCTACTTGCCGCCAAGGCGGCGCACCGTGCGCTCGCCCAGGTCAATGAGTTCCTGACGCCCATGAGTGCCCGTCTTCGCGTAAATGCGCCGCAAATGCGTGTCCACCGTGCTCTTCGAGATGAACAGCTCGCCCGCTATGCGCTCGCCGGTGCGGCCGCGCAGCGCAAGCGGCAGGATTTCGGACTCGCGCTTCGAAAGCGCATGATCCTGGGATATGGCCCGACACGCCTCGTCGAATCGATCGGCGTCGCGCACGATCACCGAGAGCGCGCGGAAGTCGCGCTCGGTGAACAGGAACAAATACGCGTACAGGGCCGCTAGCCCTGCGAACGCGGCGATAGCGTACGGAGCCTGCTCGACGGGCTCGAACAGCTCGATGGCGTTGCCCAAGGCGATTCCGGCCATCTCGCCCAAGTAGAGCATGGCGAAGCCCCGCGCGAAGGACAGCGCCGCATCCTGGCCGGTCAGCTTCGCCATCACCAGGAATAGGGAAACCAGCACGTACGTAAGCCCCAGATAGCCTGCCAGCATGATGGACTCGCCCGGAACCCCGAACGACCCCAGAACCGGCACGAACAGAAAGCCGGCCATCATCACCAGCACGGCAAGGCGGTACACGCCGTCGAGGGGGCCTTGCTGATCGGCGGCATCCGAACCCGCCGAAGCCCCGCTCGAGATCAGCTGGAGCGCCGCCACGCAGAACAGGACCAGCAGCAGCAAGCTGGCCGAGAACGCCGGCGTCGAAGCCATGCCCGGATCCGACGCGAACGTTTCCATGAAACCCGCGGTCAGGCCGAACAACCCGGTTCCCGCGATGATCTTCTTCGACAGGCGCGCCGTTTCGTCATGCTGCTCGCGCGTGGCGACCAGATCGCCGAACCTGAAGCTCTGCAGCCCGGCGGACGGCCCTTTGCGCGACGAAGCATCCTCTTCTCGCGCGAAAGGCTCCAAGCCGCGCAGCGCGAACGCGCTTCCCAACGGCAGCAGCTTGAGAGCGAGCAGCGCATGCTCGACCGGGATAAGGGAGAACACCAAGCACAACCCCGCAGCGACCGCCGCGGCAATGAACACCTCGGGCACGCAGCGATCAACCGGGCGAACACCGAACGCACGGCCCCAAGCAGCCAGCATGAACCCGGCGGGCACGCCCACGAGCAGCCCTTCCACGGCGATGCCCCATGCACCCGTCCCAGCCAAAGACGACACGACCGACCCCAGCACCAGCAGCCCCGCATAGCACCAAAGCAGCGTGCGGGACAGCAGCGCATCGCGCGCGCGAAGAGACGCGTTGCGCAGCATCGCGAACGAAAGCACCATGAACGCCAGGGTCAGAAGCAAATCGGCGCGCTCGAAAGCGAACTCCCCCTCCCCGAAGGCGCGGTTGGCGCCCAGGTAGAACAGGGAGAACACGAACCCCTGATTGCAGGCGAACCCCAAGATGGCCCGCACCGCGGACGGCTCGGTTATCCGGTCGAGTCGCAAGCCGAGCTGCACTGACCCCTCCATTCCATTCGATACGATACGCAGTACACATCCATGATAGCAGGAGATGGGAACCGCTCGCGGGAACCGTCCGAACTCCCGCGAGTCTCCGAAGTTCAAAAGCGCAGACGTGCCGGGAGCCCATACCCCTCCCCCCATGCGGCACGGCACGGCACGGCACGAAAGTTTCGTCCGCCTGCAAGCCCCGATAGGCCGCCGCGCACGAAAAACCGCCTTCGCTGGCAGGTTTTGACGGTTAGGGGTCGTCTCTTCCGCCCTTCGTTTTGCAGAGCGCAAGCGCTTCGACATCGTACCTGGTCAGAAGCCCGGTCGAAAGCAACGCCGGAGAAAGGATGCCCATAGCGCGCGCTCGACGACCTCAAACCGTCAAAACCTGCCAGCGAAGGCGGTTTTTCGTGCGCAACCACGCGAGGCGGCGAAAAAGAAGGCTCCTGGCGCGCAAGGGCATCCCTCCCCGAACCGCTGAAGCAGACGTGCTGAGAATACCCTGCAGAACGGGCCAATCGAACGATGTCGACAACAACCCGGCATCGAAACGCCCGAACCCGTAGGGGGATCATTCCGCCGCAGTCTTGACGAGGCGCTTTTTCGATAGCCTATAATCGTTTCAAGGGTCCTACGGAAACGCGACGCCTGCACCTTTCGCGATCAAAGGATTCGCCATGAAACGAGCTTCGATACTCTTTCTCGTTGGCACGATGGTCTTTGCAGCAATCGGCCTTTACGGCTGCGCTTCGAACGACGAACGGGATGCTTCCGCCAACGCCTCTATCGGCATCATCGAAACGCGCGAGACGGCCAAGACGAGCAGGGTCGTTCTGTACGATAAGGAAATGAACGAGGTAGCGCAGCTTCCTTTGAACTATGCGGCAGTGGGCAACGTCTTTTGCGATCCCCTGGTTTGCAACGGCAGCCTTTTCACCATGTCCCTGGGAAGGAGCAAGGCCAAAGACGGCAGCGCCGTGCTCCAAGTTGATCTAGACTCCCTCTCCACCAAGGCATACGCCGTAGACCAGCCGACCGTGAACGACGTAGCTGCGAGCGACGAATACGTCTTCACCTGCAACGCGACGAGCCACGCAACCCGCATCGATCGCTGCCGAATCGACGACGGGAGCGTATCGAGCGCGTCCGTCGAAGGAGTTTACGTGTCGAAGCTCGTTTGGCACGAAGACAGCCTGTACGCTTTCGCATCGTCTCTTGACGACGGCTCTTCGACGATCTTGCGCTACGACGAGAACCTGACCCTCGAGGAATCGATCGATTGCGGCGCCTACGACTCGGACGTCTACCGGACGGTTGCGCATGACGGAAGCATCTACTATTGCGGCACCGGCTTGACGGGAAGGCAGATCGGCGTGCTCGATACCGAAGACAACACGGCGGGCGCCATTCAATTGAGCAAGGGCGGCGCTTCGAGCATGGCCTTCGCGAACGGCAAGCTTTACGTCGCCCACTACAACGTCGTCCAGGGGCAAGACGACAGCGCGCTCAGCATCGTGGATCTGGCGACGGGAGCCATCGAGGAGCATGCTTTCCCGCATGAAGCGCAGCGCATGGTTGTAACCGAAGGCTCGATATACGTGCTTGGAGATTGGGCGATGCACCGATACGATGCCGAAAGCATAGAACCCCTCGGAAGCAGGTCGATCGAGAGCATGCCCGGCAGCCATGGCTATCTTTCGGGGCTGTTCTCCGTGAGTTAAGACCGCCGCCGAAACAACCCGCATGGCTGCGGCGCTCTGCCAAGCGACGCGAAAGACGATCCGTTCCCCATCGAACACGAACGAAAGCAGGAGCCTCGCGGGAGCCGCCCGAACGCCCGCGAGGCTTCCTGCTCCCGAAAACGCAACGCCCCGCGGCACGGATGCGGCGGGGCGTTGCGGGCGCGAGGGAGGGAGGGGTCGCGCCGAAAATAGAGAGTGATCAGGTTGGTTGCTAGGCGGTCTGCGAAGTCTTCTTCGCGCGCACCGTCTTCTTCACGGGCTGAGCGGCAGGCTCGTCGTCTTCCACGACGTCCTCGACCGCCAGCTCCACGGCGTCGGAGGCGTCGTCCTTGCCGCCGCCCATGCCTTCGCGCAGGTTCTTCACGGTCTTGCCCAGGGACGCACCCAGTTTGGGGAGGTTCTTCGGGCCGAAGATGAGCAGCACGACAGCCAGGATGATAACGAGCTCGGGAACACCCATACCAAGAATCTTCATGTAAAGCGCCTCCTACAGCGTTCTGGTGGCGCGCACCTCCTTGATGGGCCGCACCGGTTTCGATGGCGTTCACTATGCCCCATCGAAGGCGTACCGGCTATCATGCAAACCTGTGATTTTGTACTCAATACCCTGTTTTTCCTTGTCATGCAAACGGGGTACGATATGCGTCATACCAGGTCAGAACGCTGCGCAATGTACTGCTCACAAAACTTGGAACGCGCTTGCGCTTTGCCGCCCCCTGCCCGTGCCGCAATCTCCGCGCCTTCGGTTTTCGGACCGATCCCCCAACCCGAAACCGAAGCGCGCCCAACGGGAACGCGCCGCTCGGCGAACACGCTGCGCTCTCCGGCGCGAGAGCCCGCAGTGCAGGAGAGCCGTCGAAACTACTGTGAAGGATTCGAGGACTGCTTGTGACGGTTCCTCGCACATTCGCGCGCTTATGACATGGGGCGTTGCCGTTTTGTTACCATTTCGCCTCGCGGTCGCAACCACACCAGAACAACGAACCCTACGCGGCCGAGGAAAGGATGCTTGCATGGCATCGCGCTCTACCCGTTTCTCCTGCGCGGTCGGAACCGCGCTCGCCGTGGCGCTCGGCGCCGCGTGCGCGCCGGCCGCTTACGCCGCCGAACCGCAGCCCTTGTTCGGAAAAACCGGCGAATCCCTCCCGTTGAGCCAAGCGGCCTTCGTCGACCTTTTGCCGTTCGCGCACGAAGACTCGACCCCCGACCTCGATCAGGTGCAGGCTCTTGCCGAGCAGAGGATGGCCGAAGAGACCGCACGGGTCGCCGCCGAGCGATCCGACAAGCGGCTCGACTACGATCCCGCGCTCATCGCCGCCATCGGCAACCAGCTCAACGGCGGCCACACCATCTGCTGCCCCGCCTACGCGTGCGCTTACGGCGACGCGATCCTTACCGGCCAGGCAAACGGACACGAGGCGTACGGATGCGGGTGCTGCACCTGGCCCGGATGGGGCGGAGGAAACTCCTCGTTTCGCTCGCTCGGCTCCGACGCGGCCCTGCTGCGCGAAGCCTACGACGAGATCGCCGCAGGCAGGCCCACCGTCATACACGTATCGGGTCCGTACGGCGAGCATTGGATCTGCTTGATGGGATACCAAGACGTTCAGGACCCCGACAACCTGACGTTGGACAACTTCCTGGCCCTCGACCCCGCGAACGGAGAAGAGCACGTCGCCTCCTATCGCTACGCGCCGTACGGCGACGCCTGCCAGCACGTAAGCGACCTGCGCTGACGCATACATCGCGACGAAGGGCCGCCTCAGTGAGCGGCCCTTCGTTTCATCGTTTCATCGTTCGATCGCTTGGAATACCTTACCCCGCGATGCGCTCGGGGCACGACAGCACCCTCAGGCGGCCGTCGCGGCAATGCGAGACGAGCGTGACGCCCAAAGAAGCCGCGCGCCGGGCTGCTTCGTCGGTAGCCGACTTGCGCGACACCAGCACGGGACACCCGCCGCGGTACGCCTTGAGCGCCATCTCCGCGCTAATGCGCCCGGTGATGAACAGGGCCTTGTCGCGAACGTCCACGCGATCGAGCCACGCCTGCCCTATCAGCTTGTCCATGGCGTTGTGGCGCCCAATATCCTCGCGCACCAGCAGCAGGCGGTCCTCCCCCGGCGCGCCCAGGCCGCAGCCGTGCACGCACTCGCCCGTATTGCGCCGCGGGCTTCTTTCGCACAGCTCGTCCATGCAGGACAGGAGCGCGTCGGCATCGAAGCGCGCGGTCGTCGACAACCGCGCCGCATCCGGCACGCACGCTCCGCTGCGCATCAGCGCCGACTGCGCGCAGCCCGCCGACGTCACGCGATGCAGCGGCACGTAGCCGTCGGCCGCGCGCTCGCCGGAAGCCACGTACACCTCCGCCTTCTCAGGATCCGCCGTGACCTCGACCAGGCGATCGCGATCGCTCAGCAATCCCTCCGACAGCAGATAGCCCACGGCAAGCTCGTGCAGCCCGTAGGGGCTTCCCTGGCTGACCGCCACCGGGGCGTCGTTCAAGTAGATGCGAATAGGTCGCTCGGCCGTCTCCCGCGGGACGGGCGCGGCGTACTCCACGATGGCCACAAGCGGCCTCCTTTCGTTCGTTTTCCCTGCACTCGGCGCGCAGCCGAGCGCACTTTGCGCGCCCGCGGCTGCGGATGCGCCGATGCGATCAGCGCTCGCCCGCCGCTTGAGCGTTGGCCTGCTGATAGGCGATCAAGTCCAAGCGCGCCATCACCACGTCCTCTACCTCGAAGGAGAACGGCGCCAGAACGTCTTCCTGGTACACGGTGCGCACATAGCCGCCGCATTCGTCGCAGGTTGCTATACGGTGCGCGTCGTCGCCCTCCACGTTGAAGTAGTGCAGGTGCGCCTGGTTCTGCGTGCCGCACCGTGCGCAGCGAACCCGCTCGAAATCCCACGCGGTGCCGCACTGGCCGCACCACAGCTCTTTGCCGCGGCCCTGAACCGCCTGGGTGTCGCCCACGCGCGCCACCGTAGCGGCGCCGCCGCACACCGGGCAGCGCATCGGATGCGGCTCGGCCGCGCCCGCCTTGCGCAGCGCGGAACTGACCTGGGCCGCCGGCCCGTCGAGCAGCGCGCGCAACGCCAAGGATGCGGCCAAGGCCCCTACGCGAGCAGGGTCTTCGTCCATGCCGTCATCGCGCAGAAGCTCTCCGAACGACTCGACGTACGCAGCGGGATCGCTCCCCGCGCGCGCCACGTCGCTCGCCGCGACCACTCGATCCCATTTCGTGCGCGCGAACGCCTCCTGCACCGTAGCAGGAAAGCCGCCGCTGTCCAGCAGGCACGCCGCCGTGCGCTCGATTGCGTCGGCAAGCGTTTCCGAGTCGATCTCCACCGGCGCATGGGCGAGCACCGGCCCCGATGCGGCATGCCAAGCAAGCAGGTCCTCGGCGGCGGGCACCTCGTACGACAACGCGGCGGCCTCGGCTGCCACGTTGTCCTGCACGCCCCACACCTCGCGGAAGAACGCCAAACGGGCCGCGTCCGCGTCTTCAGATTTCGTCTTGTACGCGGCAATGGCCGCGTCGATCCGCTTCAGGTTCATTCCTGGTTCCCTCTCGTCGTATGTTCTCGTCATGCATCGAGCATCAGGTTATCCATCGGGACGCTCTGCGCGAAACTTCGGGCTTGCCCAACGGCAAGCGCTCGAGAGCGCCCCTGTGGAAGACCTGCGCCGTGCCGGGCGGGCGCGAACCCGCCCGGCAACGAAAGCCTCTACTTGTAACTACTTCTACTTCTCCACGATGTTCTTGCCGCTTGCGATCTCCTCGCGTGCCCAGTGGCCCCAGTGGTACAGGGCGTCGGACTCGGACACCATGCCGTCGCCGAACATCAGCTTGGCCGTGCCGCGATACGGCTGGAAGATGCCCGCGCCCAAGAAGATGTGCGCCAGGCCGAACACGGCGATGAGCAAAAAGCCCACGTCGTGCAGGAACAGCATCACGCCGTACACGCCGCCGCCGAAATCGAACACCGTCGTGCCCAGCAGCAGGATGACGCCCGTCACGCCCATGAGCGCGCCGGCGAACCACAGCATGCCGTCGGCGAAGCGCTGGCCGGACTTCAGCTCGCGCTGGTCGGGCATGTGGATCCACTTCGCCATGAACAGGTACGGGAAGAACAGCATCATCCACTTCTTGTCGTCGGAATCCCACCGATCGAACAGGTTCTTGAAGACGTGCTTCACGCCCTTCGGAGCCATGATGGCGCTGATCAGCGGCACCGCCACGAACACGACGCCCAGCACGCGGTGCGACATGCGAATGGCGAACACCGTGTCCGCGCCCACCGCAGCCGCCAGGGCCGGAACGAACACGAACAAGCCGGAGATGCACAGCAGGATGCACGCGATGATCGTGATGCCGTGCGTCAGGCGAGCCTGCAGCGAATGGCGCTTGATGTAGCGCTGCTTGCCGCTTGCCGCCATCTGGTCCAAGAAGGCCTTGTTCTTGGCGGCTTCCTCAGCGGAAACCGCAACGGGTCCCTTGCTCATCAGTTGCCTCCCTTCTTGCCCGGAAGGTTTTCGGTGATGTGCTCCATCACCGTCTCCTCGTCCTGGCCGTCGCCGTGCTTGAGCACGTTTCCGCTGTCGACGGACAACGTGTCCTCCGTCTCGGCGTTGTACGCCAGCTTGTCGCGCTTGTAGCCGATGCCCAAGACGAACATGGCGGCCAAGCCCGCAACCGTCAGGCCCGTAACGGCGCCCGTGACCGGCTTCATGATCTGGGTCAGACCAACCATGGGGTTGACCTGCGGGTTCTCAACCTGGCCATGAGCCTCGACACCATGCTTGAGAACCTGGATCACATGCAGGCCCCCGATTTCGTCCTCGCCGTACACGCACGCGTCCGCAAAGCCCTTGCCCTGCAGGTACGCCACGCGCTCGCGAGCGATGGCCAGCATCTCCTCGCGGTCGCCGAACTTGAGGGCCTCGGGCTGGCACGTGGTCACGCATGCCGGCTGCATGCCCTGCTCGACGCGGTCGAGGCAGCCCGTGCACTTGTTGATCTTGCTGTTGGGACCGTGGTAGCGCGGCACGTCGAAGGGGCATGCCGACTTGCAGTACTGGCAGCCGATGCACTTGGACTCGTCAACGGACACGAAGCCCGTTTCCTCGTCCTTGGCAAGCGCGCCGCCCGGGCAGATGGTCGCGCACGGAGCGTCCGCGCAGTGCTGGCACGAACGGCGCCCGAACGACCACATGACACCCTTGTCTCCGCCGGCCTCTTCATGGAAGCTGATCAGAAGACGCGTGTCGCCGTTCAGATCCATCGGGCTTTGGTACGACCCCGTCCAAGGGTTGCCGTTCTTTTCCAGCGTGGAGGGCAGGTTGTTCCACATCTTGCACGCCACCTGGCACCCACGGCACGCCGAGCACCGGGAGGAGTCGAACAGGATTGCTTTCTCAGTCATTTCTCATCCCCTCCCTTACGCCTTCTCGACGTCCACGAGGAACGCCTTGTACTCGGGTACGAACGTGTTGGGATCGCCCACGTTCGGCGGCAAGTCGTTCACCACGTCGCCCGTGCCGAACTCGCCCGCCCAACCGAAGTGATGGGTCATGCCCACCTGGTGAACCGTCTGGCCGTTCACCGTGAACGGCTTGAAGCGCGGCGTCACCAGCGCATGCACCTTGACCGAGCCGCGGTTGTTGAACACGCGCACCAGGTCGCCGTTGGCGATGCCCTTTTCGGCTGCCAGCTCTTCGGACATCTCGATGAACTGCTCGGGAGACGCCTCCAGCAAAGCCGGACAGCAGCGGGTCTGGCCGCCGGTCTGCCAATGCTCGGTGACCGAGTAGGTGGTCACGGCGATGGGATACTGGCTGCGGTCGCCCTTCTTCACCGACTCGTACTCGGCGAAGCGGATGCACGGCGAGTTCTGCGAGCCGTTCATCTGGTTGTCGGCCGGGCTCTCGAAGGGCTCGTAATGCTCGGGAACCGGACCGTCGTTCATGCCGTAGCTGATCAGACGGGCATTTTGCTCCCACAGCATGAAGAACGCCTTGTTGTTCGGCGGAACGGGAGTGCCGTTCTTGACCGTTACGAAGTCGGCCACGTCCACCTGGTCCCACTTCTCGCCGGTCCACTCGACCAGCTTCTTCTGCGGGTTCCAAGGCTTGCCCGCCAGGTCGGCGGACGCGCGGTTGTACAGGATGCGGCGGTTCGACGGCCAGCAGTACGCCCACTCGGAGTTCAAGCCGATGCCCGACTTGTCCTCGGTGTTGCGGCGGCCGATAGGCTGCTCGGCCGGATCGAGCGGGGCCTTCTTGTTGGCCCAGAAACCGGTGTAGATCCACATGGCGCACGCCGTGGTGCCGTCCGCCTGCAAATCGCCGTAGGTGCCCAGCAGATCCACATCGGCCTTGCCGAAGTCGGACGAGGCGATCTTGTAGCCGTTGAGCGCCCATGCCACGGGACGCGGGTCGATCTTGCCGTCCACGTAGTAGTCCCACTTCGCGTTCAGAATGGGATCGGGGTTGGCGCCGCCCTCCTTCTTGTACAGGTCCACGATGCTCGTCCACAGAAGGTCGCAGATCTCGTAGTCGGGCTTCGCTTCCTCCCACGGATCCACGGCCGCGTAGCGGTACTGCAGCCAACGGCCCGAGTTCAGGATGATGCCGGGCTTCTCGTAGATCAACGCGGCGGGAAGGAAGTACACCGTCGTGTCGATCTGGGAGGCGTCCATGTCGGGAGCTTCCCAGAAGGTGGCGGATTCCGTGATAACCCAGTCGGCCACGACCAGCCAGTCGAGCTTCGCCATGGAGCGGCGCACGTTTCCGGCGTTCGGAGCGGAGTGGCACGGGTTCATGCCCCAGTTGAAGTAGCCCTTGATAACGCCCTTGTTCATCAGCTCGAACGAGCTCATGATGGTGTAGTCCGGGCTCTTGGGAACCTTCGGCCACCAATCGTAGCCGTAGTCGTTCTCGACCGTGGCCGCGTCGCCCCACCATTCCTTGAGCGAGGACACCAGGAACTTCGGCTTGTTGGTGTAGTAGCCGTCGGCGTAGGTTTCCTTCTCGCACCAATCGCGCAGCGTGGGCGTGCCGTACTCGGTCGGCCACTTGAGGTAGGCCGGGTGCTCGTGCACCATCATGCCCATGTCGGTTGCGCCCTGCACGTTCGGCTCGCCGCGCATGGCGTTCACGCCGCCGCCCGGCATGCCCGCGTTGCCCAGCAGAAGCTGCAGGATGGACATGGCGCGGCAGTTCTGAGCGCCGTAGTGATGCTGCGTCTGGCCGAGCGCGTACAGGATGGTGCCGGACTTGTCGGGCGCGCCCGTTGCGGCGTACGTGGCGTACACCTTCTCGAGCAGGTCCTTGTCCATGCCGCAGATGCTGGACACCGTATCCAGGTCATAGCGAGAATAATGCTTCTTGAACTGCTGGAACACGCACATCGGATCCTGGAGGGTCTCGTCTTTCTTGGGCGTTTCCAGCGTCAGGGGCGTGAACGCCGGCGTGCCGGGCTTGTTCACCCACGCGTAGTCGCCCGCAGCCGAGGTGTCCCACTGCGTTTCGGACTCCACTTGGTAGTGCCAGCTATGATTGTTGTACGTGGCCGTCTTGTCGTCGAAGCCCGAGAAGATGCCCGTGTTCACGTCGAACGAGTATTCGGAATCGAGCAGGTACGAGGCGTTCGTGTAGTTCAACACGTACTCGTGCTGCCACAGGTCGTTTTCGATGATGTAGTTGTACAAGCCGCCGTAGAAGGCGATGTCGGTGCCCGAGCGGATGGGGCAGTAGATGTCCGCCATCTCGGCCGAGCGGGTGTAGCGGGGGTCGACGACGATCCACGTCGCGCCCCGGTCGAGCGCCTTCTGCACCCATTTCGCGGAAACAGGGTGGTTCTCGACGTTGTTGGAGCCGATCGTCATGATGACGTCGGCGTTCTGGTAGTCGCACCAATGGCCCGTCATCGAGCCGCGACCGAATGAAGCTGCCAGACCGGCAACCGTGGGGCTGTGTCAAACACGAGCCTGGTTGTCGATGGCTATCACCCCTAACGAGCGCATCATCTTCAAGATAAGGTACTCTTCCTCGGAGTTCTGCTGGCTGCCGCCCAGGCTTGCGATGCCGGGCGTGCGGTTGACCGTGACGCCGTTGGACGTCTCCTCGAACGTGGCGTCGCGCGTCTGCTTGACCCAGCGCGCGATCTCCGCAATAGCGTCGTCCCAGGTGATGTCTTCCCATGCGGAAGAACCGGGGCGGCGCACCAGCGGCTTCGTCTTACGGTTCGGGTTCTTGATGACCTCGCGCGTCTGAGGATCAACCACGTTGCGCAACTGGAACATCGTCGCGCCCTTCGGGCACAAGCCGCCCTGGTTGATGGGATGATCGGGGTCGCCTTCGAGGTTGATCAGCTCGCCGTCGCGCGTCGAGCAGATAACCCCGCACCCACCCGAGCAGTAACAGCAGATGTTCGTGTACTCCTCGGTGTTCACGAGCTTCCAGTCTGAAGACGGCTCTACCGCGAACGCCTCCGACTGAGAGGACAGCTCAAACGCCATGGTCGCAGCTGCCGCTGCGCCAGCGGCTTTGAAAAAGCCCCTGCGTGACAGGTTCATGTCCTCGTTCTCCTTCCTTCTCGTCCAGTGAATGCACGCTTCGGGAACCAACGAGCGAAACGGCGCCGAGGGCATGGGAGACGTCGTCTTGTTCGCATGGTGCCCGGTTCGCATGCAGGGCCGCGGGCAGCAGCCCTCCGCTGCCTCGCTGTCGCGATCGTACCATTTCGGCCGAAAGCCACCTCATCAGTTTCTGATGAAACGGGGGGCTTTATGCGCGTACATGCGTAACCGGGCTGTTTTTACTCGGTGAACGGCATTCCATCAAAAATGCCCTCTGACGAGGTGCGAAGGCCAACGGCGTGTTTCCGGTGGCAGACGGCGCGCAGGAAAACGGGAGCGGTAGCAGCGACCCTTCCGGGAGACGAACGAGGACTCGTCCGCGCATTGCATACAGCAAGAACGAGTTATTACAGGTCCTCGATGACCTTGGCGGAAACCACGTTGCTCGGCGATATGAGGATGGCGCCGACCTTGCCGATTTCCGGCGCGTCGACGTAGAAGGTTCCGGAAAGCGTTTCGCCCATGACGAACAGCCCCTCGTCCTGCGTCGACACCACGATGTCCACCCCGGATACTCCCTCGAGATGCGCCTTGTCGTTAGTCACCGCCACAATGAAGTCGACCTTGTGCTCGACGAAATACGCCACCTGCTTCTCGAGGGCGCGCTTCGACAGCGGGCGGTCCACGCTGAACACACCGAACCGGTGCGCGCCTTTCTTGAGGATGGTGCCCTCGGCGTAGCGCTCGGGAGATTCCGTATCCAGCTCGAACACCGTAGCGCCCTTGCCCTCGTAGCTTGCACGGGCTTCCTCGACCGTCAACGGCTTCTTCGCTTTCGATGCCGTAGAACTGGCCGCCGACGACGCCGTTTCAAGCGCGCTGTTCTTGCGAGCCGCTTCGTCAAGCGCCTCGGGCTTCGCGCGCGCGGCATCGGCCTCGGAAGCCGAAGCAGCTGCCGAAGCCGCCGATTGCTCGCCCTCGGGGCTCTTGGACGCTTCGGACTCTTGGGGAGAAGCCGACCCGACGCCCGCGTCCGGGACAAGCGCATCGTCAGCATCGGGGTCCTCGGGCGGGACCGTGCCCGCGTACACGATGGCCGTGTAGCCGTCCATGTTGCCGAACGTGTCGTCGATGTTGGAAGCCGCAACGTTCCACGAATGCCCGGCGACCAGGTACCATCCCAAGCCGCCCAAACTGAGCACGATCAAGGCGGCGAACACCGCCAGCGCTATTTTTTCACGTGATTGAGGAGACATAATGCCGGTTATTATACCCTTGCGCGCGCAGGCCGGCGGCGGATGCGCAAACCAGACAGAATCTCGACAGGTTCCAACGTTGGCGCGCGCCTTTGCCGATACGTCCGACCAAGGCGCGCGCTAACCTGCTACCAGCACTTTTCGTAGACCACCCTGCGTTTCACGCGGCCCAGCCTATCGCGTATCTCGATATCGCCGCAGAACACGTAGCCGCACTTCTCAAGCAGCGCGCGCATGGGTTGGTTCTCCGGGTACACGTCGGCGCGCACGCTGCGCCGTCCGGCATCGCGCGCAATGCGCTCCGCCGTGCCCAGGATATAGGCGCCCACGCCGCACCGGCGCGCCTTCTCCTGAACGCACACCCAGTGCAACGCGGCGTAATCAGGCTCGCCATCAGGCGGCTCGGGCGAATCGGTGAGCCATCGCGCGCCCGTCGCGCGCCCGTACGCGGGATCTCCCGCCGGGTTTACCGCGAACATGCCCAGCACGCGCTCGGCGGGCTTCTCCGAATCGCCGTCGCTCGCCTCGCCCGCCGTCACCACCACGTACGTCTTGCCGGCGTCGATCGAGCGCATGATGCGCCGCGACGACGGGTACTTTTTCAGCCCTTCGTCAACTCCAAGGCGCGCGATGGCGCGATGGGTCTCCTCCTGCAGCAACTGCACGCGCCTGAAATCGTCGCGCGTCGCCCGGCGCGCGGCGTAGTATCCCAGCTCGGACGCACGGCCTTGGAACAGCGGAAGATCTTCGGAGGCACCGTCGTAGGCAGCCGCCCCCTTGCCGTTGCCGCTGCCGCGATCGGTGACCAGAAACACCATGGCGATGATCATGATGCAGCCCACGATGTCGAACATGCCAACCGGCGTGCCCAGCCATACCGCGGAGATGACCGTTGCCGACACCGGCTCCACGCACCCCACCAACCCGGCGCGCACGGGACCCGCGTCGGTGATGCCCTGCAGGTAGAACAGGTACGCGGCGAACGTGCCCACGATCACCATGGCGGCCATGACGCCGACCATCATGGGGCTCACGGTCACGGGAATAGTCCACGGCTGCACGAACACCGTCGCCACCACGCCGCCGATGAGCATGGCCAAACCCGTCACGATGAAGCTTCCCCACTTCTCGAGCACCTTGCCGGGAAGAAGCGTGTAGAACGCCAGGGCGAGCGCGGAAACAAGGCCCCAGAACAGGCCTTGCGCAGGAATGGCCAGCGATCCGAGGTCGCCCTTCGTGGCTATGACCACCGTGCCCGCGATGGCCAGCACCAGGCCGGCGGCCTCGCTCATCCTGGGCAGCCGCCGCGTGCGTAGGCACACGTAGAACATGATGAGGATAAGGCCGAGCCGCTCCAAAACGGTGCCGGTGCCGGCGTTCGTGTAGGAGATGGCCGTCAGATAGCTTATCTGGGTGAGCAGCACGCCGAGCAGCGCGAACGCGGCGATGCGTCCGACCGAGCGCACGTCGCGCAGGGCCGCGAACAGGTTGCGCGGCTCGCGCACCATGCACACCACCAAGAAGATGACCGCAGCCGACAGCAGGCGCACGCACGTAATCCACGAAACGGGAACGGCGGCGTCCCCGGTGAGAAACTGGGCGCAGGTGCCGGAGAAGCCCCAGCAGATACCGCCCAGCGCGGCGAACACGACGCCTCGAAAAATGCGCCCGCGCGACTGTTCGCTCGAAGAACCCCCATCGTTCGCGCTCGTCGCCTCAGCTACCTGGCTCATTCCGACCCTCCCCTCGTGCATTCCGCCACGCCGAGCGAGGCGCTTCGGGGCATGAGGTCGGGGTGCGTGCTCTCCGGCTGACTGTCCATCGATTCGTCGCGTTCGATCGGGGTGGCGCTTGCCTGTTCGTCAGCACATTCTCGCACGCGCGAACAGCTCCGGTAAAGAACTTTCTGCATACTTTGGAAACTTTTTTGCAGTTGAGCGAAAACTCCCCGTCAAACGGCCGTTTTAGAGCTGCGAGCGTAGAACCCTCTCGTAGGCCACGCGATGCTTCTCCCGCCCGAACACGTCGCGTATCACCATGGCGCCGCATCGCTCGTAGCCGTGCTTCTCCAAGAGCTTCTGCATGGGAAGGTTCTGCGGGTACACGTCGGCGCGCACGCTCGAACGGCCTCCCGCGCGCGCGATCTGATCCGCCTTGTCCAAAATGAACATGCCCACGCCGCGCCTCCGCGCATGCCGGTCAACCGAGACCCAGTGCAGCTCGGCGTAGGGCTGCGGGCTGGCCTTCGTGTCGGTGAGCCACGCGCCGTCAAGCTCGTTGTCGTAGTTCTTGTCGGGCGAGAACGACACCGCGAACACCGCGATGACGCGGCCGTTGCCGTCCTCGATCACGTGCGTGGTGCCGTTCTTTATGCTGTGCATGAGACGGCGCGCCGAGGGGTACTTCTTGCTGCGCCCCTCGTCGATCCCCAGTTCGGCGAACGTCTCGTGCCCCACGTCCAGCAGCGCCGCAACGCGATCGAAGTCCTCGCGCGCGGCAGGGCGCGCGGAGTAGTAGCCCAGAACCGACGCCCGGCCGGCGAACAGCGGCGGATCGTCGAAATCCGCAGCCAGCGCGCCTGCCGCATCGCCGGGCGCCGCTTTCGGCTCGCGCTCGGTCACCAGGAAGATCATGACCACGATCATGGCGCAGCCCAGCATGTCCCACGCCGAAACGGGGGTATGCAGCCAAAAGAGCGCCAGCAACGTAGCCGACACCGGCTCCACGCAGCAGAGCAGGCTCGCCTTCACCGGGCCGGCATCCGCCACGCCCTGCAGGTACAGCATGTACGCGCCCAGCGTGCCCACCAGCACGATGGCCACAAGCGCCGCCAGCGCGCCGCCCGAAAGCTGGACCGGCACCGTCCAGGGCTGGAACACCGCAGAGGCCGCCGAGCCGCCGAACAGCATGGCCAGGCCCGTCACCAGCATGGCGCCCCATTTCTTCAGGACGCGCACGGGCATGAGCGTGTAGAAGGACAGCGCGACGGCAGACAGAAGGCCCCAGGCCAGGCCCTCCACCGGAATGGCCAGGCCGCCGAAGTCGCCCTGGGTCGCGATGACCAGCATGCCGCCAAGGGCAAGCAGCAGGCCGCCCGCTTCGCGCAGCTTCGGGAAGCGGCGCTTGCGCAGGCACACGTACAGCATGATGAAGACGAGACCCACCTGCTCGAGCGTGGTGCCCACCCCCGCGCTCGTGTACTCGATGGCGTACAGGTAGCTGATCTGCGTGAGCACGACGCCGAACACCGCGAAGGCGGCTATCTCGGCAAGCGAGCGCCAGTCGCGAAACACCGCCACCAGGTCGCGCCAGTTGCGCATGGCGGTTATGGTCAGGAAGAATGCGGCGGCTATCAGCATGCGCACGCAGGTGATCCATGTTGCCGGCGCGCCGTACTCCATGAGCAACTGCGCGCAGGTACCCGAAAAGCCCCAGCAGATGCCGCCCGCCAACGCGCACGCCACACCGCGCGCCACATGGCGCCTTCCACCCGTCGCCGCTACCGCTTCCGCCACGTCTCCTCCGACTCTTGATCGATTCCGAATGCTTCCCCGGCGCCGTCAAGCGCCAAGGCCGCCGCGTATAGTCTCACGCGCGACGGCCTTGGTAAAGACAAGAATCGGTAAATTCTCGCAATATATGCATTGCGCCGCATAAACGGCGCGATCTGCCCGTTAGCCGAGCATGCGCTTCACGAACGACCCGGTGTGGCTGCCCTCCACCTGGGCCACTTCCTCCGGCGTGCCCTGCGCCACGATCGTGCCGCCGCGGTCGCCGCCTTCGGGACCCAGGTCCACGATGCGGTCCGCGCACTTGATGACGTCCAGGTTGTGCTCGATGACGAGCACCGTGTTGCCCGCGTCCACCAAGCGCTGCAGCACGATGAGCAGCTGGCGCACGTCCTCGAAGTGCAGGCCCGTGGTGGGCTCGTCCAGGATGTAGAACGTCTTGCCGGTTTGGCGGCGCTGCAGCTCGCTGGCCAGCTTGACGCGTTGAGCCTCGCCGCCCGACAGCGTGGTGGCGGGCTGTCCCAGGCGGATGTAGCCCAGGCCCACGTCGAACAGCGTTTGCAGCTTGCGCTTGATGCCGGGGATGTTCTCGAAGAACGCCAGGGCGTCCTCAACGGTCATGTCGAGCACGTCGGCGATGTTCTTGCCGCGGTACGTCACCTGCAGGGTCTCGCGGTTGTAACGCGCGCCGCCGCACACTTCGCACGGCACGTAGATGTCCGGCAGAAAGTGCATCTCGATCTTGATCTGGCCGTCGCCCTTGCACGCCTCGCAGCGGCCGCCGTTCACATTGAAGCTGAAGCGTCCGGGCCCGTAGCCGCGCGCCTTCGACTCCTGCGTCGAGGAGAACAGCGCGCGAATGTCGTCCCACAAGCCGATGTACGTGGCCGCGTTCGAGCGCGGGGTCCGCCCGATGGGGCTCTGGTCGATGTTGATGACCTTGTCGATCTTGTCCAGGCCCGTGATCTTGCGGTACGCTCCCGTGCGGCGATGCGCTCGGTTCACGCGGTTCGCCAGCGCCGGGGCCAGCGTGTCGGTGACCAGCGAGCTTTTGCCCGAGCCCGACACGCCCGTCACCACGGTCAGCGTGCCGAAGGGGATTTCGAGGGTGACGTTCTTCAGGTTGTTCTCGGTCGCGCCCGTCAGCTTGAGCGACCCTCTGCGCGGCTTGCGGCGCGTTTCGGGAACCGCAATGGCGCGACGCCCCGACAGGTAGTCGGCCGTGAGCGACCCTTCCGTGCGCATGACCTCCTCCGGGGTGCCGGCTGCCACCACTTCCCCGCCGTGCTCGCCCGCGCCCGGGCCCATGTCCACCACGAAGTCGGCGCTTCGGATGGTGTCCTCGTCATGCTCGACCACGACGACGGTGTTGCCTAGGTCGCGAAGGTGCTCGAGCGTGGCGATAAGGCGCTCGTTGTCCCGTTGGTGCAAGCCGATGGACGGCTCGTCCAGAATGTAGAGCACGCCCATGAGGCCCGCGCCGATCTGCGTGGCCAGGCGGATGCGCTGCGCCTCGCCGCCCGACAGCGTGGCCGTGGCGCGTTCGAGCGTCAGGTAGTCCAAGCCCACGTCGACCAGGAACTTCAGGCGAGCCTTGATCTCCTTCACGATAGGCCCGGCGATATGGCCGTCCTGGCCGTCGAAGGAAAGCCCCTCGAAGTACTGCAGGGAATCCGCCGCGCTCATCTCCGTTACGTCGTGGATCGACTTCCCGCCCACGGTCACGGCGAGGATCTCCGGCTTCAGGCGCTTGCCGCCGCACGTCTGGCACGGCACCACGGCGAAGTAGGTGGCCAGCTTCTCGCGCTGGGAATCGCTTTGAGCCTCCTGGTAGCGGCGCTGCACGGCGGCGAGCGCGCCCTCCCACTCGATGTACCAGTAGGTTTCGCGCCCGTCCACCGTCACGTAGTCGACGCGCACCTTCTGACCGTCCAGCCCGTGCAAGATGGCGTCCTGAGCCTTCTTGGGCATGTCCTCCCACGGGGTGTTCTCGTCCGTGCCCATGTGCTCGGCCACCGCGCGCAGCACCTGGGGATAGTAGTTGCCGGTCTTGAACGGGGCGATCACGCCCTCGGCCAAGGTGAGCGACGGGTCGGGAACCACGAGCGACGCGTCCACCTCCTCGCGGCTTCCGATGCCCAGGCAATCCGGGCAGGCGCCGTAAGGGGCGTTGAAGCTGAAATCGCGCGGCTGCAGCTCGTCCATGGAATGGCCGTGCTCGGGACACGCGAGCGCCAAGGAGAAGATATGCTCCCCCTCGCCCAAGCCGCCCGTGGCGCCGCTCGACTTGCCGCCGCCCTCGCCGAGCGGCTTTCCGTCCTCGCCCAGCACCTGCACGAGCACGCGCCCCTCCGCCAGCTTCGTCGCCAGCTCCACCGCTTCGGCGATGCGGCTCGTCGCGCTCTCCTTCAACTGCACGCGGTCCACCACCACGTCGATGAAGTGCTTGATCTTCTTGTTGAGCGTGCGCGGCTCGCCGTCGAGCTTCACGATCTCGCCGTCGATGCGAACGCGGCTGAAGCCCTCCTTCTGCAGATCGGCGAACAGCTTCGTGAACTCGCCTTTGCGGCCGGCCACCACCGGCGCCATGATGATGGCCTTCGCGTTGGGCGCGAGCGCCAGGATCTCGTCGGTCACCTGGTCGGTGGTCTGCTTCTTGATGACGCGCCCGCACTCGGGGCAATGCGGCACGCCCACGCGCGCGAACAGCAGGCGCAGGTAGTCGTAGATCTCGGTGGTGGTGCCCACCGTGGAGCGCGGGTTCTTGCTCGTGGTCTTCTGATCGATGGACACCGCCGGCGACAGGCCGTCGATGCTGTCCAGATCCGGCTTGGACATCTGGCCCAGGAACATGCGCGCGTAGCTCGAAAGGCTCTCGACGTAGCGGCGCTGGCCTTCGGCGTACATCGTGTCGAACGCGAGGCTCGACTTGCCGCTGCCCGACAAGCCCGTGATGACGACCAGCTCGTCACGGGGAATTTCAAGGTCGACGTTTTTCAGGTTGTGCTCGCGGGCACCTTTGATAACGATAGCGTTCTGTCCCATATGCGCTTCCGCTCTTTCTTCCTGTATCGTTCGACAGGCATCCTCCGCCCCCGGTTCAAGGGGGCAAATATAGATACCTGGAAACTATCATTTCCATGCAATCGATCATTGTAGCGCACGCCGCGCGGAGATGGTGCAAAAACATTTGTTCGTATGTTCTTGTTCAAGGTTTGCGCACATTTCGTTCGATACGGAGCCGCAGCGCGCAAGCTGTGGTACAGTGCCGCCTATGGAAGACACCCCCCGAACAGCCAAGCGGCGCGAGCGCGAGAAGCGGACCATTTCCCAGATGGTCGCCCTCTACTGCGCGGAAAACCACGGAAGCGCCGAGCGCACAGAGCGCGCGCACTGCGGCGAAGCCGTATGCCCCGCATGCGCGCACCTCGACGAGTACGCCGCGCTGCGCACCGAGCGCTGCCGCAAGATGGACGTGAAAACCTCGTGCGAGAAATGCGGCAACCAGTGCTACAAGCCCGAAATGCGCGAGCGGATCCGCACCGTGATGCGCTACGCCGGTCCTCGCATGCTGAAAAAGCATCCCGTGGCCGCCATTCGGCACCTGCTTGGGAAATAAGCCGTCGGCCCCCTCGCCTCTGTGAGACAAGGGGGCCGACGACATGATGCGGGACGCCCGAACGGACGCCCCGCACGTTCGATCACGCAGAGAGCCTATCCCAGAAGCTTCGATCCGAGCGATCCCTTGATGACGCCCCGGCACGTGAAGTACGTCACCGCCAGGTAGCTTCCGTACACGAGCACGGTCAGCGCGCCCGTCATCAGAATGGGGCCGCTCACGGACACGCCCAACAGGTCGAACATGCTCGAGCCGATCACGCTGACGGCGCACACCGCGTGGCATACGGCAAGCCCAAGGGGCGCCAGGAAGTACACGAGCACCTGCGTGCGCAGCGACCCTAAGATCATGCGGCGATCGCAGCCGATCTGCGCGAGCACCCTGTAGCGCGGCAGGGAGTCGCTCGTCTCCGACAGCTGCTGGATGGCCAGCATGGCCGCCGTGGTGATCAGGAAGGTGAACCCGATGTAGAGCGCCAGGTACGTGATGAGCATGTTCATGCCGCCCGCCTGCTCGATCACCTCGGCCTTGGTCATGACCGTGGTCACGGGCCAAGGCTGCGACCCGTACGACCAGCCGGCGTTCGCTTGCTGGTCGTCAGGCGGAAACGCCTGAGCCAGGGCATCGTTGAGCATCTTGTCGCCCTGCGCGTCGTCCACGGAGTAGTTCACGTCCAGATAGCTCACGTAAGGCATCACTTCGGACGCGCGCACCTCGGCGATCACGGAGTCGGGCACGACCACGATGCCCGCATCGTTGACGAACGGAGACGTGGCCAGCACCTGTTCCACGTACGCGCCCGTCGCCGTGAGCGTACGGTCCGCCACGTTCACCTGGCGTCCCTCTTCCGCCATCGCGCGCGCCAGCTCCTTGATCGCGGTCACGGCGTTGCTCACCGCATAGCCGTCCTCTCCCACGCTCACCGGGTCTTGGCCGGTCAGCGTGCGCACGGCGTTGAACTGCGACTCGCCCACGACCACCAGCGATTGAGAACGCATGCCGCTGTCATTCAGGGAATTGCCCGTGCCCACCTGGTAGCGGTCCATGAACTCGCCGTACGTGGTGGTTCCTTCGGTCGGCTGGTACAGGTCGGCCTGAACCGATTCCTTCACGAAGTCGTTCCACGAAGGAACATCGGCGGAAATGCGCGCAGCGATGTCCCAGTTCCAGGATCCGCCCTCTTCGCGCAGCTGTTGAGCGCGCTCCTTTTCCCGCTGAAGGTAGGCCTCGGCCTCCGCGGGATCCTCCTCGCGCATCCTTTCAAGGCGATCCTGCGCCAAATCGCTATGGCCCAAGTACACGTTGGCCGTAAGCGTGGCGTCGAACTGCGTGCTTCGCTCGAGATCCCCCGTGAACACGCTCACCAAGCCCGTTCCCGTGGAGAACACGGTCAACGAGAAGAACAGCATGACGCATATCACCGAAAGCGACAGGAACGCCGTGTTGACCTTGCTGGCGATCTGGCGCATGGTGAACATGGCCAGCCCCTTGAAGTACACGCTGCGCGTGCGCTCGACCACGATGAGCGCGAACCCGGCCGACGACCAGAAGAACAGGAGCGTTCCCGCCAGCATGAGCGCGGTCGCCAGATAGAACTGCCATCCGAGGTCCACGAACCCGCAATCGATGAGCGTCTTGTACGCCGCAGCCAGCAGCGCCACGGACGCGACGAACCCGATCAGGCTCACCCAGGGGCTGCGCACGCGGAAACCCTCGTTGCGGCTTTTCGCCGACAGCAGGTCGATCAACTTGTAACGCCTGATAGACAGCGTATTGAACGCCGCAACCACCACGAAGATAATCGTGAAGCACATAAGCGTCTGGGCGAACGCCTCCGGAGAGAATACGAACCGGTACTGTTGCATGGGAATGTTGAAGAGCCCCGCCGTGAAAAACGACAGCCCCTGCGACAGCGCCACGCCCAGCACGAGGCCCACGACGAGCGACACCGCGCCCACCGCCACCGTCTCCATGAGCACGATGGCCGACACCTGCCCGGGCTGCATGCCCAGAAGAAGGTAGGTGCCGAACTCCTGCTTGCGGCGCTTGATGAGAAACCGGTTCGAATAGATCACCAGAAAGCCCAGAACGAAGGCGATCAGAACCGAGAACATGCTCAAGAACTGGCCCGTCAGGTTGAAGATGCTCTCAGTTGACGCGCCCTCCAAATCGAACAGGATCGACTGGCTCTGCACGGAGTTGAACGCATAGAACACCGCCACGCCGAACACGAGCGTCACGAAGTAGATGGCGTAGTCGCGCACCGAGCGGCGAACGTTGCGAACAGCGAGTTTAGCCAGCATCGCGCACGTCACCGCCCAGGAACGTGACCACTTCCATGATGCGCGCGAAGAAGGCCGACCGCGACGTGTCGCCGCGTCGGATCTCGTTGAACACCGCGCCGTCCTTGACGAACAGGATGCGATCGGCGAACGAGGCCGCGAACGAGTCGTGCGTGACCATCATGATGGTGGCGCCCAGGTCGCGGTTCATCATGGTCAGCGTGTCGAGCATGGCCTGGGCGCTGCGCGAATCCAAGGCGCCCGTGGGCTCGTCGGCCAAAACGATCTTGGGATCGGCCACGATGGCGCGCGCCGCAGCGACGCGCTGCTTCTGGCCTCCCGACATCTGGTAGGGATACTTGCCCAGCACTTCCGACACGCCGAGCGTGCGCGCCACGGCCTCTACTTTAGGTTTCACCGTGGAAGCCGGCTCGCCCTTGACGGTGAGCGCCAGCGCGATGTTCTCGAACCCGGTCAGGGTATCGAGCAAGTTGGAATCCTGGAACACGAATCCCAGATCGTCGCGGCGAAACTTCGCGAGCGCACGGGAGCGCAGCGTGGTGATGTCGCGCCCGCCTACCAGGATATGCCCGCTCGTCACCGTATCGATGGTGGCGACGCAGTTCAGCAGCGTCGTCTTGCCGGAACCCGAAGGTCCCATGATCCCCAGAAACTCGCCCGGCATGACGTCGAAACTGATGTCGTTGATGGCATGCGTCACGGAATCGCGGCTGCCGTAGACCTTCTGGATCTGGCGAACGGACAGAATGGGTTGCGCGCCTCCTACGGGCGCGACTTTGCCGTAGCCGCCTGCGGCGGCATCCTGCGGCGTCGCGTACACTTCAGTCATGGTTGCTCCTTTGCGTTTTTCGGACTGCAACGATAGTACGCCGCGTGGAAACGAAGAGCCATCGGGCGAACTTACACTGCCCTTACGAATTTGAAAGGTTCGAAGTCGCGCGGAAAAGGCGCAGATGATCAGCGGCTACCGGCTTGCATCCAGACGGCGGCGGTCGTGCGGGAACCGCATCAGCACGCGCGTGCCAACCCCCTCTTCGGAAGCGATCGCCACGCCCAAGCCCATTTTGCGGCACATCTGGGACACCAGGTACAGGCCCATGCCGGTGGAGCTCCCCCGCTCGCGACCGTTCGAACCGGTGAATCCGCGCTCGAACACGCGCGGCACGTCGGCAGCGGGAATGCCGCGACCGTCGTCGGCGATCTCGAGCATCGAGCACGCGTCCTTCGTGCCCGCATCGACCTCGCGCAGCGAGAACCGAACCGAGGTCGCCCCGTACTTCGCCGCGTTCGACAGCACCTGCCCGATGATGAAACCGAGCCACTTGCCGTCTGCGAACACCCGCACGTCGTCGTCCAGCTCGATGATCGGCAGGGTCCCCCGCTCGATCAGGTAGCGGGCGTTCTTCTTGCAAGCTTCGCGCACCACCTGGGCAAGCGCGGTCTCGCGTATGGCGTAATCCCGCTCGACCGACGTGGAGCGGGCGTAGTACAGGGCCTGCTCGACATAGGATTCGATGCGGTCGATCTCTCCCTTGATCCTGGATCCCTCGCTTCCGTGAAGCCCCGACGCCATGAGCGCGGCAGCGGCGATAGGCGTCTTCACCTCGTGGATCCACAGCTCCACGTACTCGCGGTAGGCCTCGGCTTCCTGCTTGTGGCTCGTCACGTCGTCGGCCGCCGCCTTGCCCACCCGTTCGAGCGCGCGATAGGCAAGCCGGCCCTCCAGAAACGACGGCTCCTCCATGAGCGCCGAGGCGTAATACGCCTGGTCGAGCTCTTCGGACAGAGTTTCGAGCTCTCGGCAGAAGCGCCGGCGACGGGCGTAGTCCAGCGCCAAGGCGATCGCCCAGCACGCTCCGACGAACGTTGCGGACAGAACCGCCGCATCGACGCCCTGGCCCAGCACCGCGAACATGCCGGCCACCCCAAGGGCGCACGCCGCCCCGACGACGATGAACACCGCCCGGTCTTTGCAGTAGGAACCCGGCGTCATACCAGGTAGCCCTGACCCCGCCGCGTAACCAGGAAATCGTCGGGCACCCCGATAGACGAGAGGCTTTTCCTCAGGCGGTTGATGTTGACGGTCAGGGTGTTGTCGTCGATGAACGCATCGGATTGCCACAGCTCCATCATGAGATCCTGACGCGAGATGATGACGTCGCGATTCGACATGAGAAGGTGCAGGATCTTCAGTTCGTTTCGCGTGAGCTCGGTGGATTCGCCCTCGTACGAAACCCGCCCGCGACCGGCATCGAGCACGACGCCTTTGTGCTCAATGCGAGAAGGCGGCTCCTGTCGCTGGACCCGCCGCAGCACCGACTGGATGCGGGCGAGCAGCACAGCGGGATTGTAGGGCTTGGTCACGTAGTCGTCGGCACCCAGGTTCATGCTCATGACCTCGTCGAACTCGCTGTCGGACGAGGTGAGCATGATGATGGGAACCTGGCTGGCCCGCCGTATGTCTCGGCATACGGCATGCCCGCCGGGCCCCGGCAGCTTCAAGTCCAAGATCACGCAATCGGGATCGTCGGCAAGCGCCGCCTCAGCGATCCGGCCGAAGTCCGTGCTCGTCGAGGCGAAGTGCCCCTGCAGCTCGAGCAGGCGCATAAGCTCCTCGCGCAGCGACGCATCGTCTTCGACCACAAATATCCGAGCCATGATCCTCCTCCGAGCAGCGCCCGACGGCGTTCGCTTCCCAGAACCGCGTCGAGAAGCCTTCCGCAGTCCGAAACGCTAGTCCTTGTCGTGATGCGCGTACGTTTTCGGCAGCACCGGGCAGCCGGCTTTCGCGCTTTTGAAGTACCGCAGGACGAAGCTCACTCCCGCCACCGCCAAGGCCGCGCCCAGCCCGGTGTAGAAAAACGCGATGAACCAGTCGGGCACCAAGCCCGAAGCGCGCAGGGCGATGCCAAAGCCCATCATGCACGCCATGACGATGTAGCCCTTCTTGTCGAAGAACTTGAGAACGTGCGTTTTGTCCTCGCTGTAGCCCCGGATGCGCTCGGCGTGCTTGCCCACCATTTTCGAGAACACGAAGATGTGAAACAAGGTGAAGATCAGCAACGTCCCGCCGACCAAGGCCCAGAACAGCCATCCCGTTTCCTTGAAGTACGCGGCAATGCCGATGTTTGCGATGTTGATGCCCGCGACGAACCACACGACGCCTGCCACCAGCAGGAGCTTCTCGGTCGATATCTTCAGCATGAGCTCGTCCCTTCACCGCGGCAAACCCGTCATTGACGCTTCGCTATTATAGGCTTCTTGCGCATGCTTGCAAACAGAAGCGCGCGTCCGGCAGGCTTGCTCGGCAGGTCCGTTTCGGCGAGTTTCGACGCCCGATCAAAGCCAGAACGCCGAGCAGCCGCCGAGAAACGGGACCAGGGAAAGCACCGCTGCCGCCGCGCAGCCGAACGCCCTCATCTTCCTGCTCATACGCTTCCTCCCGCCGATTCGCCCGGATTCTCCCTGTGCGCGGCGAAGCCGCCAGACCCAGTATGAAGGGTGCGGATCCGCAGCCTACGCGCCGGCGGCAAAGCGTCAAGCAGCAGTCACGAGACCGCAACCAGCTTGGCGAAAACGAGAGGTCACCCGCGCGGGTGGGCCTGCGCGTGAACCTTCTTGAGGCGACCGGGCGTCAGGTGGGTGTAGATCTGCGTCGTCGACAAGCTGGCGTGCCCGAGCATTTCCTGCACGGTGCGCAGATCCGCGCCGCCCTCCAGCAAATCCGTAGCAAAGGTGTGCCGCATGTCGTGGGGGGAAAGCGTCCCGTCCAGCCCGGCCTGGCGCACCGCGTCCTTGAACATCTTGCGCATGGCGTCCGTGCCCATCCGGTTTCCGCGCGTCGACACGAAGAAGTAGTCACAGGCGCGATCGCCCAGAAGGTTGGGGCGCGCGATCAGGGCGTAGGTGCGCATCGAGGCCACCGCCATGTCGTGCAGCGGGATGATGCGCTCCTTGGATCCTTTGCCGAACACCTTGACCTGGCCGGTTGCGAAGTCCACGTGCGCCGAGAGCAAGCCGGACGCCTCAGAGACGCGCGCGCCGCACGCGTACAGGAATTCGAGCAGCGCTTGGTTGCGCATGTCCGAATACGACTGGCCGCGCACGTTGCCGGCCGAGTCCCGCTTCCCGTACACGGAGAGCAGCTTCACCATATCGGCAGGTCGGATCACGTGAGGCAGGCTTTTGGGCTGCTTGGGGCCCTGCAGCACGCTGGCGGGGTCCTCGTCGGCCGCGCCCGTCACGTTGAGCCAGCGAAAGAAGCTGCGCAGAGCCGACAGCCGCCGGTTGATGGTGGTGCGCGAGTACTGCGCGTGATCGAGCTCGCCCAGATAACGGCGAAGCTGGCGATGGCTCGCATGCAAGGGATCGATGTCCTCGCGCCATGCCCAGCGCGCGTAGTCCATCAGGTCGATCCGATAGGCGCGCACCGTGTGGACCGAGGCGTTGCGCTCTACGCGCATAGCCTCGCAGAACGCCTCGACCATGGCTGCGGCAGCCGGGTCGCACTCAGGCCGATCGACGGCGTCAAGCGAGCCGCCGATCTCAGCGGGCATCGACGCGCGCCTCCCCATGGCCTGCTTCAACGTCGGCTTCGGCCGACGGCAGCAAACCGCAAGCGGCAAGGCTGTCGCGATACGCCAGCAACGCCCGCTCGCCGCGCTCAGCGTACGCAGCGTAGCGATCGCGCTTGTTGCGGATATGCTGGTCGAGCGGAGCCATGATGCCGAAGTTCACGTGCATGGGCTGGTAGTCCACCGTAGCAGGATCGGTCGCGTAGGCCATAAGGGCACCGAACGCCGTGTCGCGCGGAAGCTCGGGCAGGTTCTGCCCCTTCAGGAACGCCGCCGTCGACAGGGCTACGTGCAAGCCTGATCGGATAGCCTCGCAATACCCTTCGGTGCCGGCAAGCTGTCCGGCAACGAACACCGGGACCGTCGAACCGGGCAGCGCGTCAAGGCGAAGACGCAGCTGCGCATCCAGCAAGCGCGGGGCATCGACGAACGTGTTGCGATGCATCACGCCGTAACGCGCGAACTCCGCGTTCTCCAAACCGGGGATCATGCGAAACACGCGACGCTGCTCGGGAAACGTCAGGTTCGTCTGGAAGCCCACCAGGTTGTAGCTCATGCCCTGCGCGTCTTCCGCCCGCAGCTGCAGGGCGGCCCAAGGCCGCCGGCCCGTGCGGGGGTCGGTCAACCCCACCGGCTTGAGCGTTCCGAACCGAGGCGCGTCCGCGCCCTTGCGGGCGATCTCCTCGATAGGCTGGCACGCCTGGAACAGGTCGCGCGTCTCGAAGTCGCGCTTGATGACGCGCTCCGCGTTCACCAGCTCTTCGATGAACGCCTCGTACTCCTCGCGGCTGAACGGCGCGTTGAGGTAGTCGCCCGCGCCGGCTTCGGCGTCCTCGTAGCGGCTCTGGCGAAACAGCTTGCTGAAATCAAGGGAATCGGCCATGACGATGGGAGCGGCGGCATCGTAGAACGCCAGATGCTCTCCGCCCGTGAATCGAGCAAGGTCCTCGGCAAGCGCATCGGAGGTGAGCGGGCCCGTGACGACCACCAGGGCGTCCGTTCCCTGCGCGTACGCCGCAAGGCCGGTCGCTTCCTCCCGAACCAGCTCGATCAAAGGATGCGCCGCGATCCGCTCGGTCACGTCGGCGGAAAAAGCGGCGCGATCGACCGCAAGCGCGCCGCCAGCGGGAACCGCGTTGCGCTCGGCTGCCGCATAAACCTGCGAGCCAAGCAGGGCAAGCTCGCGCTTGAGCATGCCGGCGGCGCTTTGCGGCTTCGTGCTTTTGAGGGAGTTCGAGCACACGAGTTCAGCGCAGTCCGACGACACATGGACGGGCGTAGACGAAACCGGGCGCATCTCCACAAGCCGGACGCGAACGCCGCGGTCGGCAAGCTGCAGCGCGGCCTCGCTTCCCGCAAGCCCGGCTCCAAGTATGGTTACCGTTGAATTAGACATGCCTGCAAGGATACCAAACCCCGGCCGCGCACAAGGCAAAAACCGCGAAACTCCCCCGCTTCGCCGCAACAGCCCCTTCGAAGCCGCCGAAACCGGGCATGAGACCGCTCCGAACACGCGCGTCATCGGACCACCGGTCCCCACCGGCCGTCCGGATGCCGCGCGAAAAGGCCCGCGCGCTCGCCTTCGACAAGCCGTTGCATGAGCCAAGGAAGCGCGTCCTCCCCGTCGCAGCACTCGCGCGCAAGATCCATCAAGCGCTCCATGCCCAAAGACTCCGCGCGCAAGGCGGCCGCCACCGGATCCTCGTCTTCCGCGCTTGTCCCTTCCGGGCAAAAGCGCTCCTGCTTCAAGCAGCCGAACAGCGAGAACAGCGCGTCCTCGAAAGTCTCGTCGTCGATCACCGGCGTCGCGCCCTGATAGAGCAATCGATTGGCGCCGCGCGACGAAGCCGCTGTGATGGCGCCGGGAACCACCAAGACGTCGCGGTTCGCAGCCAGCGCCTCGTCGGCGGTCGAGAACGTCCCGGACGGCAGCCCCGCCTCCACGATGAGCGTGGCTCGCGCGAGTCCCGCTATAAGGCGGTTCCTCGTGCGGAACTGATGAGGCAAAGGCGGTTTTTCCCATTCATGCTCGGATGCCACCGCACCGCCGGCATCGACGATCTGCTGGAACAGGCCGCTGTGCTCGGCAGGGTAAGGGCGATCGCATCCTCCGCCCAGAAACGCGACCGTAAGCCCTCCCGCATCGAGCGCCGCTCGATGGGCGGCGGCGTCGCAGCCGCGCGCGCCGCCCGACACCACGCACACGCCGCGTTCGGCGGCAATACGCGCGAACCGCTGGGCGCAGCCACGCCCATAAGGGGTGGCCTTGCGGGCTCCCACGATGGCGATCCCCTCCTGCAAAGCATCTGCGCTGCCAACGACGTACAGCTTCTTCGGCGGGTTGGATACGACCGCAAGGGCCTTCGGGTAGGCACCTCCGCCCAGCTCGAGCACGTGCCGCGGACCCGAAAGAGGCCGCCCCTGCACGCGCGCGCTCATGATTCCCCTTCCCGAAGCCTGAATCCCACCGCTTCGCACAAATGCCGTCGCTCCACGCGATCGCGCTCCTCCATGTCCGCCACCGTGCGCGCCAGCGCAAGCGTGCGCATGATGGCCCGGCCGCTCATGCGGCTCGCCTGGGCAACCTCTTCGAGGAACTTCTCGTCGTCGTCCGAAAGGCCGCAGGCCCGCACAAGGGCCTCCGACGTATCGGGCCTGCTCTCGGCGGCTCGCGCGCGCCTCCACGACGAGAACTCCCGCGCCCGCAGCACGTCGCGGCGCAGTTCTTCGGAGCCGGTCCCGCACCCGGTTGCCAGCACCTCGCCTGGAGGTATGCGGCGCACGTCGATATGTACGTCGATGCGATCCATGATGGGCCCGCCGATGCGCCCTTGGTACAACTTGATCTGACGCTGAGAGCACGTGCACGGCTCCTCCTCGTCGCCGTAGTACCCGCATGGGCACGGGTTCGACGCCGCCACCAGCATGAACCGAGCCGGAAAGTCGATGTTGCCGTCCGCCCGCGTAACCGTAACCCGGCCCGCCTCCAAAGGCTGGCGTATCCCCTGAAGCGCCGAAGGCGAAAACTCCGCCAACTCGTCCAAGAACAGAACGCCGTTGTGGGCCAAGGTTATCTCGCCCGGGCGAACGGGAGACCCGCCTCCGACCAAACCCGCCAGCGTAGCCGAGTGATGAGGCTTCCGAAACGGGCGCGCGCCACCGAGCACGGCTTCCAGGCTTTCCCCCGCCACCGAATGCACCACCGCCGTTTCAAGCGCCTCGTCTTTCGACAAAGGAGGCAGAATGGAGGGCAGCCTCGAGGCCAGCATCGTCTTGCCCGAGCCGGGAGGACCCATCATGAGCACCCCATGGCCTCCAGCCGCAGCTATTTGCAAGGCCCGCTTCGCCATGCTGTGGCCCGCAATGTCGCGAAAGTCGGGCAATGCCTCGCTGCCCTTGGCAAGCCGCCCGGTCATGACGGGAAACGGAAGCGTGCGGAAGTCGGAAAGGCTCTGTACACAGCGATGCACCACGCCTTTGACGGCGTACAGCCCCTCGGAGGGCGCGGCAGCCAACGCGCAGCCTAACCGCTTCGCGCACAGCGCGTGAGCGAGCAGGCCGGCAACCGGCCTGACCGCACCCTCCAACGACAGCTCCCCCACGAACAAGACCCCTTCCGCCGCCTGCGGGTCCACCTGCCCCGTAGCGCACAAGATGCCCGCAGCAATGGGCAGGTCGAACCCCGTTCCCGTCTTCCTGAGCGTGCCCGGAGCAAGGTTCACCACCACTTTGCTCGCAGGCATCGTAAACCCGCATGACCGCAGCGCGGCCTTTACGCGCTCCCGCGACTCCTGCACCGACGCGTCGGCCATCCCCACGATAGCGAAACCGGGGATCCCGTTCGAAACGCTTACCTCGACGTCCACCGCCACCGCCTCGACGCCGCGAACCGCAGCGGCGCGAACCGTGCAGCGCCCCCTCGCAGCCATCATGACGAATACGCGTTGATGTGATGGCGGATCATAGCGCGATCGGGCGCAACCAGCACGATGGAGACCACGTCGAAGCGCACCGGCACGTCGACCACGTCGTAGTCCCTCAAAAACAAAGCTGCTATGTTCTCGTAGCGCTTTCGCTTTTCAGGGTCCACCGCCTCCGAGGGAAACCCCTTCTCGCAGCTCGACCGCGTTTTCACCTCCACGAACACCACCCACTCTTCATCTCGCGCGATGATGTCGGCTTCCCCTGCCGAGCACGTCCAATTCCGCTCGACGATCTCGTAGCCCCGTCGATACAGGAACCGGGCAGCGGCATCTTCGCCGCGCTTCCCAAGCTCGATGTTGTGCGAGTCGGCGCCCGCAGCGGCGCCCGATCCCTTCTTGCGCCCCCGACCTCGCTTCCTCCCCCGATCGTCCCCTGAACGAGCCTCCAGGCTCGTTTCCTCGTCGCGCGCCGGCGCCGCAACCCGCTCGGCAACTCCCGTTCGATCTTCCATGACCGTTCCCCCTTTCGTCGTGGCTCTATCATAGCGAGCGCACCTAGCGGAAACATGACGTGCGTCTAGCGCCGACCCTGCGCGAATCTGCTCGAATCAGCGCGGGTTCCAGCCAAGATGCAGCGCGTTTCGCGCGCGAACCCAGCAAGAATCCAGCGCGTTTCCAGCGCGCTTCCAGCACGAATCAAGCAGGATTGAAAACATCCAGGTCAGACAAGGGGAAACCAAAAGGATGCCGTCCGGGGGCCGCGGTTGATGCAGTCCGGCGCGCGAAGCCCTGCGCGCCGCATTCCGCGCTCTGCGTCAACGCCCGATCAACCCCGGCAGCGGCGGGCGGAAATGCAACGAGCCCCGTCGAAGCATCCGACGGGGCTCGGGGAGAAACCGTTAGAACAAAGCAGGCTGCGTGAACGCCGTGCAGAACGAGACGCGATGGATGGGCGTCAAGCCGTACCGCTTGATTGCCTCGATATGCGCGGCGCTCGCATACCCTTTGCACGAATCGAATCCGTAAGCCGGATACTCTTCGGCGTAACGGCACATGAGCGCATCGCGCTCCACCTTGGCCACAATGGAAGCCGCAGCGATGGAGGCGCAGCGGCCGTCTCCCTTCACCACGTTCACTTCGCGCGGATCCATGCGCAAGGGATTGCCGTCAAGCAAAACCACATCAGGACGCGCGCCCGCGCGCTCCACGCTTGCAACGGCCCTCCGAAAAGCGGTGACCAAACTTGCAGTCATGCCGCACGCATCGATGTCGGCAGGCTCCACGTACTCGACCGTCCAAGCAAGCGCCGTCTCTTTGATCTGAGCGGCTATACGCTCCCGCGCTTCGGGCTTGACCTGCTTCGAGTCGTTCAATCCCTCGATAACGGGCTTGTCGGGGAGCACGACCGCCCCTACGGCCAACGGACCCGCCAAAGGACCTCGCCCCACTTCGTCAAGCCCCACGATCACCTGCGCGCCGCGCGCTGCGGCCAGCTCGCGCTCGTACGCGTACATCGAAGCCAATCGCTCGCGCTCGGCAGCCTGCGCCGCAAGACGCTTGCGCGCGCTCTCCATAGCGGCGAGCACCCCTTTGCGCGTCTCAGCCGCCAAAGAGCGCTCCAGCACGGCGAACTCGGCTTCGTCAGCCTGCTGCAATCGTTGCTTTATGTCGGCCACCGTCAGTCCCATGCGTTCCCTCTCCCTCTCCGATTTCTATCGGCGCTCCCGCATCATAGCAGAAGCGCCGCATGCAAAAGAAGAACCCCTCGCTCCGTGTGAAACGAGGGGTTCTTGTACAGGTTGCTTCGCAGAGCTTAGCGGAAAGACTTCTCCTTGATTTTGGCAGCCTTGCCCACCTTGTTGCGCAGGTAGTAGAGCTTGGCGCGACGCACGTCACCGCGACGGACGACCTCGATCTTCTCGATCTTGGGGGAATGCACGGGGAAGGTGCGCTCCACGCCGATGGAGAAGCTGATCTTGCGGACGGTGAACGTCTCGCGGTTCGAAGCGCCCTGGCGGCGGATAACGTCGCCCTGGAACACCTGAACGCGCTCGCGGTTGCCCTCGACGATGCGGTAGTGGACCTTCACGTTGTCGCCCACGTTGAATTCGGGGACGTCCTGCTTGATCTGCTGCTGTTCAATGGCGCGAATGATATCCATGACCCGTTCCTTCTTATATGTTCAGTGAAAACTCGTTCGTGTTGTCTCATAAAGACACGATTGGACAGTATACCTCGATGTGCTTCTGCTTGCAAGGCAATTCCTTGCCTTATTCGGAAAAACTTGCCTACCTCCAAACCCCGCCTAGAAAAGCATGAGCACCGCGTACGCGGCGACGCCCGATACGGCGCACCACAGAAGAGACTTGGTCTTCCATGCCACCAGCGCAACCACCAGCGCGGCAACCAAAGGAGCGGCGGCAGGCCAGAGGCCCGCGTCGAACATCCCGGGCGTGAGCAGGTCGTTCGCCACCAATGCGGCAAACGCCGCCGGCGGTATGAACCCAAGCGCGCGCTCGACGTTTTCGGGCAGGTTGCGCCCCTTGAGCACGAACAGGGGAACCACGCGACATATCAGCATGGTCACCGCGCAGCACGCGAACACGACGAAGAAGTCGCCCCATCCCATGGCTTCCATTATCCGCGCCCCCTTGCCCACGTGAACAGCAGCGCCGCAGCAACGCCCGCAAGCGACCCCACGAGGATCGCCGGACCGCCGAAGCCCGCAGCCTTGCACGCGAACACGCCCAGCACGGCCACGCCCGCGGCTATCACGTTAGCGGCCGACACCTTCTGGGTGACCAGCAGGCAGATGAAGATGGAGGTCATGGCGAACGCCGCAATGGCCAGCGGAATGCCGATGGCGTTGCCCACGAGCACGCCCACCACGTTCGAAAGCGCCCAAGAGCTTTGGGAGAACAGGTTCACCATGGTGGCGCGGCCGACCGACCACTCCCCCTCGGCGAACTTCGACACGTTCACCCCGTAGCTTTCGTCGGTCACGGTAGCCGCGAACAGAAACGACAGGCGCTTCTTCACGCCGCGGCACGCCGGCGCGAACGCCGCCGAGTAGAGCATCTGGCGCGTGTTGACCAAAGAAACGCTCGCGATGATGGATGCGACGGGCGAAGCCGCCAGCCACATATTGGGAATCATGAACTGGCCCGCACCGGAATAGAACAGCGCCGAGAGCAAGAACACCTGCAAGGCGTTCAGTCCGATGGAGTCGCACAGGATGCCGCAGGGAATGCCGATGGCAACGTAACCCAACATGATGGGCAACGCCGCTTGAAACGACTGTTTTATGTGATCCCCGGTAAGCATAGCGTCCCGATTATACAAGTTTTGTGCAGATGCGCAATGGGGGAATCTCGCTTGCCGTCAGCTTGCCGCCAGGAAGCCCGATTTGCAGCGAACGCAACGGATTGTCGCCCGAAACGTACGGAATCGAAGAGAAAAGCGTACGTTTCGGGCGACAATCCGCCAGCGTGAACGCATCAGCGCGAAACGGCCGCGCAGGGCGAGCAGCAAACCGCGTACCAACGCGCTGCGCATCAAAAATGCAGGGAATGCGGAATGAAAAGCTGCTGGTAGAGGTTCTTGGCGTAGCGGTCGGTCATGCCGGCCACGTAATCGGCCACGGCGCGCAGGTCGTCGCTTTCGGGAATGTCGCGGTACTCGCGCGGCACCTCTTCCACGTG
This sequence comes from Paraeggerthella sp. LCP19S3_G8, assembly GCF_052119225.1. Lineage (NCBI taxonomy): Bacteria > Bacillati > Actinomycetota > Coriobacteriia > Eggerthellales > Eggerthellaceae > Paraeggerthella > Paraeggerthella sp. LCP19S3_G8. The sequence goes on along the minus strand of NZ_JBQKFQ010000001.1, from coordinate 233,064 downwards.
ATCGACGTAGTAATCGAACAAGTCCTCGATAAGGTGCGTCGCCTTCTCCACCTCGACCGTGACGGTCGGCGCGGTGTACACGCGCTCGAACAAAAACTCCCGCAGCTCCATCATCGCGTCCCATACCGTGCTGCTCATGCGAATGTCGTCGACCGCGGCGGAGGTCTCCACCATGTCGCGCACAAGGGTCTCTATGCGCGTAGAGTGGTCGGACCCTAAAACGGCGTGCGTGGCGGCGGGCAGGTCGGACTCGGAAAGGACGCCCGCGCGAATAGCGTCGTCGATGTCGTGGTTCACGTAGGCGATCCGATCCGCCGTGCCGACGATGCGGCCCTCCAGCGTTTCAGCCCGCAGATCGCCCGTGTGGTTGAGGATGCCGTCGCGCACCTCGGCCGTGAGGTTCAAGCCCTTCCCGCCGTTTTCGATGCGCTCGACCACGCGCAGGCTCTGCTCGTTGTGCCGGTACAGCGCCGCTGCCTGAGAAGACGTCGGATCGATGCCCTTGTGGCGGGCAAGGCAGCGCGCCAAGGCCGACTCTCCCGTATGCCCGAACGGCGTGTGCCCCAGGTCGTGCCCGAGCGAGATGGCCTCGGTAAGGTCTTCGTTCAAGCCCAGGGAACGCGCGATGGTCCGCGCGATCTGAGCCACTTCGAGCGTATGCGTGAGGCGCGTCCGAAAATGATCGCCCTCCGCCGCCAGGAACACCTGGGTTTTATGCGAGAGCCGGCGAAACGCCTTCGTGTGCAGGATCTTGTCGCGGTCGCGCTGGTAATCGGTGCGCAGAACGTCCGGCTCGGCCGAGCGATCCCGGCCTTCGCTCTGATCGGCGAACGCCGCATCTGCGGAAAGCGTCTCGTGTTCTCGCTGCTCTTGGTCTTCGCGATGGATGACATGCATGGAATCCTCCTTGCAACCGACGTCCTGAACGGCATTGTACCAGATGCAGCGCCGTTTCATCAGGGGAAACGAAACGACGAGACAGGACTTGAAGCGGGCTTGAAGCGAAGCAGGAGGCAAGCTGGCGGCCCCTGCCCCGCCTTGTCGCCTAGTCCGACAGCTCGTGCGGCAAGAAGACGCCTCGCTCGGTGACGATGCGGGAAACGTAGCGCGCGGGCGTCACGTCGAACGCCGGGTTCCACACGTCTACGCCGTCGATGGGGCAAGGCAGCACTTCGGACGGATCGCGCTCCTCGATGGGGACGAGCGAACCGTCCGAAATGGAGAAATCGATGGTGGAAGTAGGAGCCGCCACGTAGAAGGGAACGTTGTGCTCGGCGGCCAGCACGGCAACGCCGTACGTGCCTATCTTGTTGGCCACATCGCCGTTGGCGGCGATGCGATCGGCCCCAACGACAACGGCGTCCACCTGGCCCTTCGCCATGAGGCTTGCCGCCATGCCGTCGCAGATGAGCGTGGTGGGAACGCCCGCGCGGGAAAGCTCCCAAACGCTCAGTCGCGCGCCCTGCCCCACCGGCCTGGTCTCGTCCGCGTACACCCGCTCGATCCCGCCGCGCTCGGCCGCCGCGTACACCACGCCGAGCGCCGTGCCGTAGAACACGGTCGCCAAGCTGCCGGCGTTGCAGTGGGTGAGCACCCGCGCGCCCGCAGGAAGCAGGGATGCCCCGTGCGCGCCGATGGCCCGGTTCGCCGCCTCGTCCTCGACTTCCATGCGCTTCGCTTCGCCGAACAGGGTCTCGGCGACCTCGGACGGAAGCGCGCCCTCCCGCAGCGCCTCGCGCGCAAGAGCCGCGACGCGCTCGACGCCCCAGGCAAGGTTGACCGCCGTGGGCCGAGCGCCCGCAATCCGCTCGGCAACCGACTCGAGCAGCTCCCAGAAGCGCGGACCTTGCTCGGCGCATCCATGCGACGCGGCCTCCGATGCTCCTTCGTTGCATGCCCACGCAGCCACCGCGGCCGCCCCCGCTACGCCGATAGCCGGCGCGCCGCGCACCGCAAGCGTCTCGATAGCCCGCACGGCGGCACGCCAATCATGCGTGCGGACTATGGAAAGCTCGCCCGGCAGCAGGCGCTGGTCCACGTACGCGAAGCACGCGCGACCGTCGCCGTCGCGTTCGAGCTCGACGGTGCGCGGCAATCGGTCAAGACGGAGGGGCTGGCTCATGAAAGGTCCTTTCTTCGGTTGCAGCATTGTAGCGCACCACAAGCCTCGCGCGCTAACCGAGAAGCTGCTGGCAGACCCACGCGCCGTATTCCCCCGACCACATGGTTTCAAGCTGGTAGAACGCCAAATCCCAATCGAACCCGTTCTCGAACGCAAGCTCCAGGTAGTTGAGGGACCGCACGGGCGCATCGGCCGCGCCCGCCCGCTCGTCGGCGCGCAGCTGCGCCGCAAACGTGTAGGAGCACGTGGGACAGTTCGAAACCAGCACGGCCGCGCCGACGCTCGAAGCCTCGTCGTCGAGGATGCGGTGCGCCCGCCGCGCGCACAGGTCGGGGTCGACAAGGGAAACGGCGCCGCCCGCGCCGCAGCAAAGGGCGCGTTGACCGCAATGGGGAAGCTCGCAAAGCGCGCCTTCCTCGAACAGGGAGCGAAGCGGACCCCCGAACGCGCCGTCGCGGTCGTGGCAGGAGTCGAACACAGCCGCGCGCGCCATCGCGCCCGTCGACGAACCCGCCGCAGCAAGCACGCGGTCCTTGCCTATCTTCACGCCAGCATCGGCCAAAAGCCGAGGAAGGGCGACGAACTCCATGCCCTCCGATTCTTCCGTTTCGGAAAACTCGTCGCGGCAGCCCGGACACGCGAACACGACCTTCGCGATACCGGCCTCGCGCGCACGGCGCACCATATCGCTCTTGTAAGCTCGGACGCGCTCTCCCAGCCCCCCGGACTTGAGGGGGCTTCCGCAGCAATCGGTAGAGATCACGGGATTCATGCCCCGATCCTGCAAAAACGAGAACACCTCCCGCGTCAGCTCGGGCGCGTAGCTCGCCAGCGTGCAGCCGGGAAAGAACAAGGTGTCCGATCCCAGCTCGCGCGCGCTTTCCCAAGAGGGAAGGTCCGCGTAGCCTATGCCGTGAACGGCCCGGTACACCGAAAAGATATGCCATTCCTTGTCGACCTGCGTAGACTCGAACCCCTCCATGGTGGTCGCGCCAACGCGGGCGAGCACTTCGCGCAAGCTCGCAAGAACGCTGCGGGCGTCGACGTCCGTCGGGCAGGAGCACGTGCAGGAACCGCACATGCAGCAGCGCCTGACCGCAAGCGCAAGCTCCGGCACGCTGTGCACCGCGTCAAGGGACGGCTCCCCTCTGAACGGCTCGATCAGATCCCGCAACGACGAGATCCCGGCATCGCTCAGAACCTCGCAGCGGTCGACGCAGGCCCCGCAACCCGAGCACGCCGAAAACGCGCGCTCCAACCGATCGAACACGATATCGCCCATCGAGATCCGCCCCCCACGGTCTGCGCCCGAATCGCCTCCCGCGGCAAGCCGCGCGACGTCCGAGCAGCAAGGGCTGCGAACACCGTCGCAGCCCCGCCCCTTTACTATAGACTGTTGCAAGTATAAGATATGATCTAGTATTTCACAATGCTCTTCATGCCCAAGCCGCACGTGCTGCCAGAGAGGAACATCATGAGCGCACTAACGCCGAAACGCGTCATCGTCGACTTCGACAACACCATGGGGGTGCCCCGATGCGACGTCGACGACGGCCTTGCCCTCCTCTACCTGCTCGGCAACCCCGATGCGGTCCGGGTCGAAGCCGCATGCACTGCGTACGGGAACTCGTCCATCGACGTCGTGCACGAAAACACGACGCGCATCTTCGCGGAATGGGGGCTTGACGTGCCCATTCTGAAAGGCTGCGCGAACCCCCTCGACGAAACAAGCGAAGCATCGCGCTTCCTTGCGCAAGCGGCGGCGGACGACCGGGGCGCATTGAGCGTTCTAGCGCTGGGATCGCTGACGAACCTGAAAGGGGCCGCGCGCATCGACCCCGGCTTTTTCGGAAACCTGCGCGAAACGGTGCTCATGGGAGGAGTCACGGAAAGTCTGGTCATCAACGGACGCACCATGAACGAGCTCAACCTCTCCTGCGACCCCCAGGCAACGCTCGAGGTGCTGTCGTCGCCGACGCCGGTCAGCATCGCCACGTCGCAGAACTGCCTGCCGGCGACCTTTTCCCGCAACGACTTCCTGGCGCGATTCGGCGGCGACTCGTGGATCGCGCGCACGTGCGACCCTTGGTTCTCCACCATGGAGAACGCGTACAGGCTGGACGGCTTCACCTGCTGGGACCTTGTGGCCGCCGCCTATCTGGCCCAACCGGACCTCTTCGACCAGCAGCGGCAAGACGTGTCGCTCAACGCCGCGTTCCTCTCCGTCGGCTACCTCGAGAGCGCACGGGCAACCGCGCCTCGAGCGTCCATCGGCGTTCCGCGAATAATCGATCCGGAGGCATTCAAGGAAAACGCTTTCCTCTCATGGGAAAGAGCCTTGGCGCGCCTGGGGTTGTAAGGGGGACGCCTTCCCTCGAGCGAGCGGCGCGGATCAATCCTTCATCACGGCATGCACGAAGGGCGCGCATCCGGCAACGCACACCAGCACGGCCGCACCGTCCGAAACATCCGGCGCGGGAATCGCGAGCCTTCCCGCGCGAAACGTGCCGTCGGACACCGTTCCTTCGATGGCCGACGATCCCCTGAAGCACCCCTCCACCGTCTCGTTCGCGGGCGCCAGCAAGACCTCCGAAGGAGGAGCGTCTTGCAGCACCCGGCCCTCGCTCACGTAGATCACCCGATCGCTCATGACCAGCGCCTCCTGCGCATCGTGCGTCACCATGACCGAGGTCATGTCGAAGCGCCGATGAAGCTCCAGGACAAGCGCGCGCATTTCGTCGCGCAGCTGCTCGTCAAGGCCGCTGAACGGCTCGTCCAGCAAAAGCACCCGAGGCTTGCCCGCCAGGGCGCGGGCCAACGCCACACGCTGCTGCTGCCCGCCCGAAAGCTGGTTCGTCCGCCGGTCGCCCATGCCCTCCAAGCGAACCGCCCGCAAAAGCTCTTCAGCCTCGCGGTGGCGCTGAGGCTTGGACGCCCCCTGCATCCTCAGCGCGAACGCCACGTTGTCGCGCACGCTCATGTTGGGAAACAGGCGAATATCCTGGAACACGATAGCTGCGCGGCGTTTATACGAGGGCAGGTCGTCAACGATTTCGCCGTCGAAGGAAACCGTTCCGCAATCCTGGGGCATCAGCCCCGAGACGATCTTCAGAATAGTCGATTTCCCTGCGCCCGACTCCCCCAGAAGCGACACGAACTCCCCGTTGGAAACCGAGAAGGAAACGTCGTCCAGTATCGACTTGCCTCCCAGGGAAAGCCCGATTCCATCAAGAGAAAGGTGCATGCAGACCTCCTGTAGCCCGTTGCCTTATCACCCGTACAGCTCGCCGTCCTCGCGCATACCGAACCGCCTCATCAGCCATTCGAAGAAAAGAAACACGGCGAACGTCGAAGCGATGAACACAAGCCCGTACGCCGCGGCAATGGTTCGATCGCCTCCCGAAAGGTAGGGAAACATTACCACGGCAAGCGTCCTCACCGCGCCGCCGCCGATCAGCAACGTGAGGAAGTACTGGGAAAACGACATGATGTACGCCATGGACAGCGACGACACGATACCCGGAAGCAAGGCCGGAAGGGTCACATGCCGCACCGCCTTCAACGGAGACGCCCCCAGCGCTTTGGCCGCGTCCTCGAGCCGCGTGCCCACCGCGTCGGTCATATCCATCATGATGACGGCGGAATACGGCAGCGCAACGATGGCGTGGGCCAAAACCACCCCCGGAACCGTTCGCGCGATGCCCGCCTTGATGAACAGCACCTGCACGCCCATGGCGAACACCGTCGTCGGTATGAGAAACGGCGTGACGAGCCCGAAACTGAACGCCTTGCGCCCCGCCCATTCGTAGCAGCTGACGGCGCGCGCCGCCAACGCTGCGACGAGCGTGGTCAGCACTGCCGCGGCCAAGGCGATGAGCACGCTTTGGACCATCATCGAAAGCCCCGTGTCGCGGCCCTCCGACAAAACCAGCTCCACGCCTCTTAGGGAAAACGATTGCGGCAGCAGGTGGGGCCAGGCCCAGCTGTCGGCGAAGGCCCACAGGGCCACCACCGCGATGGGCAGCAAGACGATCGCCGCGTGCATGGCGACGAACACCTTGGACAACCTGCCCTGCCGCGCTGCGTAAGCTCGCTTGCTTGGCTTCGGCGTGCCGATAGACGCCATGCTCACCGCTCCTTCCGCTCGCGTTGCACGATGGCGAAGTACGCGACGGCGAGCACCGTGCAGATCAGAGCCATCACGCCGTTCAACGCCATCGCGTAGCAGCGATTGAGGATGTCGGGATCTTGGAACTCTATGTAGGCGAGCACCGGAAGCGCCTTGGGAAGCGTCGGCCCGAGCAAGAACGGAACCTCGTAGGATCCGAACGCGAATGCGAACACCACCAAAAACGCCTTCGCCACCGCACCTTTGCACAAGGGCAGGGTCACCTCGAAAAACGATCGCAACGGCCCCGCGCCCAGCGTAGACGACGCCTCGCCGAGCGACGAGCTTATGTTCATCATGATGGAAGCCGTGCAAAACGCGACGAAAGGCACTTCCTTCCACAGGTACACCGCGATGATCCCCCAGCCCGACGAAGCGCCCACCACCGAAACGACGGATCCCGGATCTTGAGCCAGGCCGAGCCAGCACATGAGCCGCGGAACGAGGCCCGAGCCCGCGAACAGGCAGATCACCGCCAAGGCAACCAGAGCGTGCATGACCATCAGCGGCAGGCGAATGCCGACCAGCCGAACGAACCGGCCTGATCTGGCTCTCGTCATGAACCCGGCCAAAGCCACGCCGCCCACGACGGCCAGCACCGAGGACACCGCCGCTAGGTACAGGCTGTACGAAACGGAGTCCTTCAAGTCCGACCGAGCGAACACCTGCACGTAGTAATCCAAGGTGAAATCCGTGCGACCGAGAAACGGCATGATCCCGAACCCCTGCAGCACCCCGTTCGCCACCCCGTAAAAGAAGACGGCGAGCAGCACGGCCGCGGGAAGCGCAAGCACGTACGGAACCAACCGTCTTCTTATGGTACGGGACAGCGGCATGACGACTACTTCCCTACAACCTCGTCGAGCCACAGCTGCTCGATAAGGGGAACCACCGGACCTGCGGCCTCGGCAACGCGCGCGCCCAGCAGCTCGTCCAACGCAAGCTCGCTGCCCTTCAGCTCGATTCCCTCGAAGGCCGCCCGATCTTCAGCCGGCAGCTTCTCCATGTCGAGCACGCTGATGTTTCCCAGCTCCTTGTACTGGTCGAGCTGCATCTGCGGGCTCATGACCTCGTTGATGGCCACCAATGCCGCCGCCTTGTGGGGAGCGTTTTGCGCAATGGCCATGAAGTTCGTGTTGCCCACGGTTCCCGTGTCCAGCAGAAACGGCTTGACGGTCTTCGGAAGGGCCCCGTTGTCGACGTCGGACTGGGGGCTTCCGTAGCCCATGCCCAAAACCAGCTCGCCGTCGGCGAACATGGACCGGACCGTTGCGGAATCCGCCGGGAACGTTGCGCCCTGGTTCCACAAGTACGGGTTGAGCGAGCGCAGGTATTCCAGTCCGGGATCGACGATGGCCTTCACTTCTTCGGTCGTCGGGTCGGTCATGCGCGAGAGCTTTTCGAACTCGTCTTTGCCGACGACGCCCGCAATCAGGCACTCGATGAATCCCGTTCCCGTAAAATCGCCCGGCTGAGGATACGTCACCTTGCCGGGGTTCTCTTTGCAAAACGCCGTGAATTCCTGCAGGGTCCTCGGCGGGTTCGGATGGGAAGCCGAATCGATCCACAGATGCATCTGCGCTTTGGCGTACGGAGCCTCGAACCCTTCGGTAGGGCTGCCGAAGTCGTACGCGTTGTCGGCAGCGTCTTTGTCGCAGTACTCGTTGAAATTGGGAAGGTACTCGCAGAACGGGCCCCACAGGTACCCGTTCTTCTTCGTGGAGTAGAAGTTCTCGCCGTTGATCCAGATGAAGTCGATGGTCCCCTCGCTCACGCCTGCCTGCATCTCGCCCGAAAGCTGCGTGAGGATGTCGTTGATGTCCATGCCGACCAGGTCGAGCGTGATATCGTACCGCTCTTTCAGCCGCGGCGTTAGAACCTTCTCGATCCACGTGTTGCGAGGCTCGCTGCCGCCCCATCCGTACCAGGAAACCGTCTGGCCCTTCGCTTCTTCCAGGACCGCGTTCCAATCAGCGTAGTCGATCGAAGCTGCGGCGGCGCCCGCGTCGGATCCCCCGCCCGAAGCGCCCGAGCATCCCGCGAGCGCCCCGCCGCACGCGATCGTCAACCCCGCCGTCGCTCCCAACGCCAAGAAACGACGGCGAGAGTACATCTGCTGCGCAACCTTGTCCATACCGATTCCTTCCCCTTGTGCCATCATGATACGATCATGAGATTCATCAACCGTACACTAGTAGTATATATCTAATAGTAGATCATAGCTAGTATATGTGCGAACCAGATCGCTCAGCGGCGCGCATCGTGCAGCGCTCTTACGCGGACCGCTTCAAAAACGCTTGGCGTTTCAACTGCGCGAAGAAGCCGTCCGACAGATACGCTTGAATCTTGCGAAACGTCTTGTCGTTCTTCAAAGGCCGGTTGGGATCGTGGTATTCAACCTGCGCCATAGCGCACCAGGTAACGCCCCGCAAGCACGTGAGGGTAAGGTAAGCGAAGAACCGCTCGACGAACCCCTCCGTCGGGAAGCGCCCATCCACGGAATCGATGTAAGCGCGCACGAACAGATCGCGGCGCGCATCGTCGAACACGATATCGCTGTCCCAGAACGTCGTGGTGGGAGCCACGAAGAACGCCACGTCCTGCGCGGCGTCGCCCACGATCGGCTTTTCCCAGTCGACCACGTAGGCGAAGTTGCCCGCTTCGGGAATCAGGAAATGGGCCGCGATGCACTCGGTGTTCACGATGTGCGAGCGCATCGGGTCGCCCTCGTGCGCTTCCACCACGCGATCGCACGTTGCAAGAAGGTCCTCGATCTCGCGCGCCACGTGCGCATCGACGAACCTCGACCCGGCGTAAACCCGGTACATGCGCAGGCTCTCATCCCTGATCTCCGCCAACGGGTTTCTCGGCCTGATCAGCGTGCATTCGTCGGGAACGGCAACGCTGTGAATGTCGGCCAGGCTTTTCGCTGCCTTCGAAAGATCGTCGTCGCGCTCGAGATCGAGCAGGCGCCCCGCGCAGAACCCGATGACCTGAACGCCCCTGTCCACGACGCTTCGGGTCTCATCGACGTAGACCGCGCTCGGCGTGCGGCCGGATACGGCAAGGGCGCGCAGAGCGCCGTGCTCGTACGACGCCTGCTCCCGCAAGCCCAACTGGCTCGCATAGTTCATGCGCAGCACGTAGCGCGCGCCCGTCACCGGGTGGTCGAAGGCGAAATTCGCATTATGCTCCCCGTTTCCCAAAGGAATCGCGGCAAGCGAAGCGCCGCGAGGGATGTCCAGCGCCTCGCGCAGCGCATGCGACGCGCGAAGATAGCGGCAAGCTTCGTCCATTCCGTGCATTGCGCCCCCTAGCAAGCATGATCGGCAAGATATATATCAGACTATGTGATTTATTGGATACTGTCTAGTATTTGCATAGTTTATCTACCAAGGAGCATGGCGCTTGAGCGACAACCGGCATACGGCAGCCGAGCAAAGCTCCTTGGCAAGAATTCACCGGATTCGTCATTGTAGCGCACTGACCGTTGCGAAAAGACGATCATGCCCCTTGTTCGAGGATGGTAATGGTTCGGCTACCGGCAGATGACGGTTCGGCGAGCAACGAGCTTGCCCGATTATGGTGAACGAAACACCGCCGAACGATTCCCGACGGCCGCGAACCGCAACCGCCACGACGAAGGGGTCCTATGAGCAACCATCAACCACCGAAGCGCCGCGAGCAGCACAGCGCCGCTCGCATCCGCGCGCCCAAGAACGCCGAGGAACGTCAAAACGTCGCGCAGCACGCCTGGCACGCCATGTCGCGCGAACAGGCCATCAAGGAGCTCGACACCTTCCCCGACGGCCTGTCGCCCTCCACGGCGCATGACCGGTTGGCCGAATTCGGCCCGAACGAGCTCAACGCCAAGCCTCCGCGCACGTTGGCGAACATGGTGCGCGAGCAGCTGTCGGACCCCATGATCCTCATCCTCTTGACCGCAGCCGCGCTTTCCGCCCTGTTGCAGGAATGGGTCAAAGCCGGAATCATCGCGGCCATCGTGGTGGTCAACGCCGTCATCGGCATCGTGCAGGAGCAGAAAGCGCAATCGTCGCTGGAGGCGCTGCGCAGCCTGAGCGCGCCGGAAGCCCGCGTCATGCGCGGCGGCATCGAGACCGTCGTGCCTGCGCGCGACCTGGTGCCCGGAGACCTCGTGCTGCTCGGGGACGGCAGCATGGCCCCGGCCGACCTGAGGCTGACCAGCACGGCGGGACTGCGCATGCAAGAGGCTGCCTTAACCGGGGAATCGGTGCCGACGGACAAGAACGCCGCATCCGAAGCGCTTCCCGGAGCCCCCTTGGGAGATCGCGCCAACATGGCCTTCGCCACGGCCATCGTCACGGCGGGGCGCGGCGAAGGCGTGGTGGTGGCGACCGGCATGAACACCGAAGTGGGGCGCATCGCCGGCATGCTCGAGGAAAGCGACGGCCTGGACACGCCCATCAAGCGCAAGCTCGCCTCCTTCGGCAAGGGCCTCACCATCGTGGGCGTGGTAGCCGCGCTGGCCGTGATCGCCATCGGCCTAGCTTACGGGCGACCGCTCGCTCCCCTGTTGCTGCTGGCCGTGTCGCTGGCCATATCGGTGATACCGGAAAGCCTGCCTGCCACGGCAACCGTGACCATGGCGCTGGGAGTTCAGCGCATGGCGCAGCACGAAGCCCTGGTCAGGCGTTTGCCCGCCGTTGAAACGCTGGGCGGCGCCACCGTCATCTGCACGGACAAGACCGGCACGCTCACCGAGAACCGCATGAACGTGGTGCGCGTGGCCCTTGGGCCCGACCTTGCTCGAAAACGCCAGCTCGACCCCGAGCAAGCACGCGAGAAGCACGCCCGCCTCTTCGAGCACCTTGCGTTCACCGCCGTGCTCTGCAACGACGCGGTGCTCTCCCCTGCGGAATCGGAAGCCGTCGGCGACACGGTGATCGGAGACCCCACCGAAGGCGCGCTGCTCCTGCTCGCGCGCGACGGCGGCATCGATCCGGGAGAGCTGCGCGCCGCGTACCCGCGCCTTGCCGAACGCCCCTTCGATTCCGACCGCAAGCGCATGTCCACGGTGAACGACCGCGAGGGACAGGCCGTCGTGTCCGTGAAGGGCGCGCTCGATTCGATGCTGCCGCGTTGCGCCTACCTGCTTGACCAGGACGGCCCCCGTCCCCTTACCGACGAAGACCGCGAGCATGCCCTCGCGCTGGCCCAAACGCTCTCCGACGAGGCGTTGCGGGTGCTGGCCTTCGCAACCCGCGCGCTTGCGGGCGCGCCGGACGAAGACGACGACATCGAACGCGACCTGGTGCTGATCGGCATCGTGGGCATGATGGATCCGCCCCGACCGGACGTTCGGCACGCGGTCGAAACATGCCGAACCGCAGGCGTGCGCACCGTCATGATCACGGGAGACCACGCCGCCACGGCACGCGCCATCGGGCGCGACCTGGGCATCCATCGGCCGGGAGACCTCGTGGTTACGGGCGAGGAGCTCGACCGCATGGACGACGAGGCCCTTGACGAAGCCGTCAAGCACGCTTCGATATTCGCCCGCGTGTCGCCTTTGCACAAGCTGCGCATCGTGCGCGCGCTTCAGCATGGCGGCGAGGTCACCGCCATGACGGGCGACGGCGTGAACGACGCTCCCGCGCTCAAGGCCGCCGACATCGGCGTTGCCATGGGCATCACCGGAACCGACGTGGCCAAGGACGCTTCGGACATGATCCTCATGGACGACCGCTTCACCACCATCGTCTACGCGGTGCGCGAGGGCCGTCGCGTGTTCCGCAACATCCAGAAGGTGGTAGCGTTTCTGGTCGCCGACAACGTCGCCCAGATCATCGTGCTGCTGACGGCGCTTGCCCTCAACTGGAACGCCCCGCTGACCGCCGTCATGATCCTGTGGGTGAACCTGGCAACGGCGTCGCTTCCGGCGCTGGCCCTGGGCGTAGAGCCTGCCAGCCGCCACATCATGGAGCACCCGCCCATGCGCGCGAACAACCTGCTCGACGCAAAGCTCGCGCGCCGCGTGGGGTTCCAGGGCGTGTTCATCGCCGTCTTGGCCTTGACCGCGTTCGCTATCGGCCGCGAAGCGGAAGGGGACGCGCTCGGCTGCACCATGGCCTTCGGCACGCTGGCCTTCTCGCAGGTGCTGCGCGCGCTCAACCAGCGCTCCACCACCGACCCCGTTTGGGACCGCGGCGAAACGCGCAACCCGCAGCTTGCCTGGGCTGTGGGCGCAAGCTTCGCCCTCATGATGATCGTGCTGCTGGTGCCGCCCGTCATCGAGGCATTCGGCGGCACTTCCATGAACGCATGGCAGTGGGCGCTCGTCGGCGGCTTCGCCCTCCTTTCGGTCGTGCAGACCGAGATCGCGAAAACCATCGGCCGCTGGCGCGCAAAGAGCTAACCGCGCGGAGCAAGCTCGTCGACGGCGCCCTCGCGCAACGCTAGATGCGCGGCCCCAGCTGCGCGCGCGTTCGGCGGACTCCCAGGACGCCGAACGCGATGCCCGCAAGGGAGCACGCGAGGACGATCCACGGCCAGATGCCCGGCTCCACCACGCGGGGAACCGCAAGCACGACCCACGGCCCCAGCATGTCCATCACGGTGCCGAGGGCGAACGAATCGGCCGCGCGCACGAGGACGATCCAGGCGAGCGAGAACGCCGCCGCGCACGAGCAGGAGGCGATCAGCAGCCCGTAGCGCGCCCTCGCGCGCACGAGCAGGGCAACAGCGGCTGCGACCAGCAGCAACGCCATGACGATCCAGAGCACCTGGGCAATTGTGAGCAGCGTTCGGATAAGTTCGATGTCCACGGCCCTACCCCCTCTCGTCCAACGCGGTCGACACGCGCTCGACCGCATCCTGGGCGCGCTCCGCCGCATCCTGGGCCCGGTCGACGATACCCGCCGCACGTTCGGCGATGCCGCGCGCTTGCTCGAGCAGATCCTCGAGCGACTGGGCGCGCTCGACCGTCAGCTGCCCCACCGCCAGCAGATCGGGCACTGAGTAGGACACCTCGCGCCCGATAAGCTCCGCCACGGGGACCCGCGCCCACGGCGCCGCCATGCCCAGCGCCACGACCAGGCACAGCGCCGCCAGCAGGCGGTCGGGCGTGAGCGCGTCGCGAACGCGGCGCAGCACTGCGCGGGCGGTGTCCGCAGCGGTCGCCGGCCTGCTCATCGACGGTATCCTTCGCGCTTGCGGCGCGCCGCGCACGCTCCTAGAGCACCGGTCGCCATAAGGCATGCAACGACAGCGAGGGCTCCCGGAGCCCCGTCGCCCGTGGACGCGAGGCGCTGGGGAGCGGGCACGGGCTCGGTCGGCGCGGGAACGGGCACGATCGGCGCAGGATCGGGTACGACCGGAGCGGGATCGGGCGCACCCGGCGCGTAGGTCGCATCAACGACCCCGTTCACCAGCTCGGCGATGAGCGCATGGCCGTCATGGTTCGGATGCGGGTCGACGTTGAACGAGATCGAGCCGTCGGCGGCGCGCCCGATGGAGACGTTCGTCAAGCCGGGATTGTTGAACGGCTCGTACAGGTTCACGACGGCGTAGCCTTCCGTGTTCCGGACGAACGCCTCGTTCATGATCTCGATGTAGCGCGCGCCAGCGCTGCCGAGGTCAATGGACAGGAGCAGGTCGGGATCCACATGCGCGGCCAGCTTGGAGAACAGCGTGCGCACGTCGAGCACCTGGCCGTAGAACGGGTTGTACAACGTGGTCCAATACACCTGGGCGCGCGGCGCGCGGGCATGGACGGCATCCAAGATGGCCGGCTGGTTCGTCGTCGCGAACGTCTCGCAGGCGGCGAGCAGCTCAGGGTCGGCGACAAGGGCCGCGTTGATGCGCTCGATGGCGGCCGACACCTTCTCGAGCAGCTCTTTGACAGGGTCGGGGCGCACGGCGACGAGCGCGTCGCCCGCTTCCGAAACGAGCGCGTCGCCCGTGTCCACCGCCAGCGCGGCTGCGTCCGGACCCGCCGCACCTTCGTCGGCGATCGCCGCCTCTATCTGCGCTACATCCGCATCGCTTAGATCGCTGATGGGCTCGAGCGCCTCGGCGATGATCTCGATGAACCGCCCCAGCAGGTCGTTCGAGCCGATAGTCACGCTCACCGCGGTCGCATCGGCAAGCGCCGCGTCGTAGGCGCCCGCCTGCAGCGCGTCGAGCAGCTGCGTGCTCGTCCAGCCCGAGGCAGCCAGGTTGTCCGTCACCGACGGGCCGAACGCGTCGGCGAAGTGCGCGCCCACCAGCGACACGAACGCGTCGGAGGGCGTGGGTTCCTGATCGTAGCACTGGTCGCTGTTATCGTATTCGGACAGCGCGTAGCCGGCGGCGATGCTGTCGCCGAACGCCACGTACTTCGTGAGCAGCGGCGCGCAGGCTATGCGCTCCTTCGCGATGCCCGCGGCCGCAAGCCGTTCGACCATCTCCGCATTGCGCACGGTGAACGTCGTCGTGTCCGCGAGTCCTGCGAACGCGGCGGGGTCCACATCCACGACGCCCTCGATGTCGATGCGATCCACCGCGCCCGATGCGGCCGCCGCGCCGCTGAAGGCGCCCGCCGCGATGCCCTCCACCGCGTAGGTGGCGGGATCCTCCCACGCCTTCATCACCATGATGGAGGCGGGGACCGCGACGATGCCCGCAGCTCCCTCCGGCAGTCCGGCCAGCACGACCGCACCTTGCGCGGCACCCGCGTCGCGCACGATCGTGTACGACATGTCCATGCCCGACTTCTTGTGCACGACGGTGCCCCCCTCAGCCGCGATCGCCTGCAGCGGGCAGAGCGCGAGCACGAGCGTCGCCGCCAGGATTCCCGTCGCGATGCGGCGCGCACCCGGCATGATCGATCTTCCAGCCATTCCCTCGCTCCTTCTTCGAGTTCGGACGAATCGCTTGCGAATGCCGGTTCCGGCGTTGGGACGCCGTCTGATCAGCATTCCAGCGCATCAAGCGCCACTGCGACAGCATGAGTATGGCGTGCGCGCATGCGGCACGCAAGCGCGGTGGCAGGAAGCGGGGACCGACGGCACGAAAGCCGACGGTCGAGCGGCGAGCGGCGGCGCGTGGAGAGTTTGCGCGACCGAGCCGTCATCCTGCCATGCAACCCCGAGAAGGGCTACTATTGTTTCACTACTGAAACAATTACAACGAACGGGGAGCAGCATGGCCACCGCCGCGGGCGCGCACGACGAAGACGATCTGAAGCTCGATTCGACGTTCTTCGTCGCTTTCGACCTTACTCATCGCGCGCTCAAAAGCGGCCTGGCGCAAGCAAGCGACCTCAGCGTGACCCAGTACCGCGTGCTCGTGAAGCTTTTGGCCGCCCGGACGACGGGCGCAACCCAGTCGAGCCTCGGCAAGCTGCTCGCGCTCAAGCCCAACGTGGTGACCCAAGCTATGAACGTGCTCGTAGACGCCGGTTTTGCCACGCGAAGCGGCGGCAAGGCCGATGCGCGCGTGCGCACCGCGCGCATCACCGAGGCGGGCGTTCGCCATGTGGCCGAAGCGAACGAGGCCATCGTGGAGCGCCTGTACGCGCTGTTTCCAACCGAGGATGCGGTTCACCGCGCCATCCTTGAAGCGTCCATAGCCGCCGGCGCGAGCATCGACCCGCCGCTGGGCGGCGATGCGTCGTCGCGCTACGCTGCATCGCGCGCACTCGTATCGCTTGAACTGGTGAAACGCGGGATGGAAGACGCCCTGCGCACCGCATGCGGCGCGTCGCTCAGCGAATGTCGCGTGCTGCAGCGCCTTGGCGAGGTGAACGAGCCCTTGCGCATCGGCGACCTTGCCACGCAGCTGCAGATGACGCCCGTAGCCGTCGCGCGGGCGGTAGACGGACTTGTCGGGCATGCATGGGCGCAACGGCTGGCAAGCCCGCACGACCGCAAAGCCGTGTTCGCGGCCGCTACGCCTCAGGGCCTGCGCCAGCAGAAGATCATCGTGCGCACCATCGACCTCCTTGCGCGCACGCAGCTGTGGAGCCGCCTCGACGACCATCAGCGTCGCGCGCTCGCCCGCGCCTGGCGCGTCGTCATCGCCGACATGCAAGCGCGCAAGGAGGCCGAGCGCAAAGCAGCGCTCGGCCTCCTGCAACCTCTCGAGTAAGACGCCGGAGCCCGCCGGCGTCGCAGCGCCCGCCTACGCGCACGTCTTCTTCAGCAGCGCGGACGCGCCGAACAGCATTCCCAGGTTCACCACGACGTCGGCAGCAAGCCACATTCCCACGACGCCCACGTTGATGCTCGCCGCGTTGATGGCGGAAAACGTGCCCACCGTCAGCACCATGACCGCAAAGCCGCAGCCCGCCGTGGCCGCCACAAGGTTCCAACCTGCGCGCTTCTCGTTCCGAGCACGCGCCAGGCACGCGCATACCACCATCGACGCGGTGCCGAGCAGCGTGCCGATGAACGCAGCCCACACGACGAGCGCGGCTACCAGCACCGGCAGCGCCGGCAGCTTCGAGCTCATGGAATGCACTTGCACACCCGACAGGATTCCCGAAAGCACGACGAACAGGCACACGATGGCCGCAAGCGCCGTAGCCCAGCCCCACAGAAACGCGGTCACCGGTTTGCCAGCGCCCGGCACGCCGCGCGCGAACAGCAGGCCGTGCAACGCGACCCCGGCCGTGGACAGCACCATCGCAAGCGAGGCCAGGAACAGAAACGCCATGAAGGCCGATCCCGTCAGGATGGAGCACACCACGTCCAAGATGGGAACCCCGGAAGCCGATATGTAGTCGTAAGCTAGCGCGCCGGACAGGTCCATGGCGGCCAGACCGATCCTCCCGACAACTGCCACGGCCAGCGCCATCAGGAACAGCATCGCGTACGGACGGGCCATGCCCTTCAGTTGCTCTTTCATCTCGCATCCCCTCCCTTACGCGCCTGCGCCGGTCATCTCGTGCTCCACCGCAGAGGTGCCGCACAGGTATCCGCCGCAAAACGCCAGTCCGACGTCGCCCATGAGCGAACCCAGGATAGGGTCGCCCACGTAGCTGTTCTCGCCGCAAGCCCCTCCGGCGGTGTGCCACCCGGCGTACAGGCCCTCGATGGGCCGCCCATCGGTGCCCATAACCTGCATGTCCTCGTTGATCAGCAAGCCCGCTTTCGTGCCGTACAGGTTGCCGCCGATGCGGCACCCGTAGAACGGCGGCTCCTTGACGGCGTGCAGCCATTCGGGAGGCATCGGGTACAGGTAATCGTCCTCGCCCTTCTCGCAGCACGCGTTCCACTTTTCCACGGCCTCGGTCAGAACGCCTTCGGCCAACCCCAGATCGCGTTCGAGCTCTTCCAACGTGTCGCGCTTCTTCAACACGTCGGCGTCGATGGCGTCCTGCACGCCGTGGTGCCAGTCGCGGTAGTGCTCGGGCACCTTGTCGATCTGCTCAAGGTCGGGCGTGATGAGCTTGCGGCAATGCTCCTGCGCGAAGCCCGCCAGGTGATCCTCGTAGTTCGCGTCGAAGATGATGTAGGAGCGATGCCCCGGAGGCGTCATCTGGATGGTGGCCAGATCGCCCAAGGCGTAGATGGCGTTCGCGCCGTCCTCGGCCACGCGGCTGTCCAGGTAGCGCAAACGGTTGCCGCAGCGATCGATGGTCAGCCACGGCTGGCGCGACAGCTGCGTCATGCCGTCGTAGAGGAAGCGCGCCCACTGCCCGCCTTCGGCCTGCCAGTCCACGCCGCCGTCGAAGCTGGCGGAGCTGTTGAACCCGGACACGTCGGCACCCGCGCCCAACCCCATGCGGAAGCACTCGCCCGTTTCGCCGCCCACCAGGTAGCTTGACGCGCAGCCCATGGCCGCCGTGGGAATGTACTTCTCCAGAAGCGCCTTGTTGTTGCAGAAACCGCCCGCCGTGAGAATGACTGCGCGAGACGCGTGGATGTACACCTCGCGCTCGAAGTCCTCCTTGGCCACCAGGCCCACGATACGACCGCCCGCATCGCGCACGAGCGCCACCGCCGGGCACTGGAACTTGTACTCGACGCCCTTGCGCTGCCCGTAGCTGAACATGGCGTCCGTGGCGTCTTTCATCTTGAGCACGTGATGGTCGAGCGTCGAGTTCTTCGGCGCCACGTACACGGGAACCTCGCCCAAGCGCCACCGCACGCCGCAGTCCGCCATCCAGTCCAGACTCTTGCCGCCCTCGCAGGCAAGCTTGTAGATGAGCTTGGGATCGGCCGCATAGTGATACTCGTCCATGGCCCAATCGGTCAGGGCCTTCGGATCAAAAGGATAGGACGGGAAGGCGAAGCGCTTCTCGTCCTGCCCGCTGTAGCCGCCCAAGATCCCGCACATGCCGGCCGATTGTGCGTTGCCGCCGTGCAATCCCATGGCCTCGACGCAGATGGTCTTCGCGCCCAGCTCGGCTGCGCGCGCCGCCGCGTTCAGGCCGCCGCCGCCCGCGCCCACCACGCAGATATCGCATTCGTAGTCCCACTTCTGCGGCACCGCGCGCGGCGGAATGGGCGTTGCGTCGTCTGCGGGAAACGCTGCCGCGTTATGCTCGCGATACGTGCCGTCCTCCCACGAGGCGTTCGTCGCCGCGCTGTCGGGAACCTGAACGTTCTTCGACCCGTCGGCTGCCCAATCGCCGATGACTCCCGCCGGCACCGCATGCGCCGCGGCTGCGGGCATGACCGCCGCAGCCGCCGTGCCGCCCACGACCGCCGCCGCGCCCGTCAGGAACGCGCGGCGCGACATTCCCTCCGCGCTGCGTCCGTTATGCTCCTTCATCGCAATCCCCTCCCTAGTTTCCCGCAGAGACGGCAGCGCCTGCGCCTGTTTCCGCTTGCGCAAGGGCGTCCTCAACCGCCTGCTTGACGCCGGCAGTGGTGATGGTAGCCCCGCTCACAGCGTCGATGTCGGCGCCCTGCGCCGCGTCGATCAGGGCCGCGTACTTGCCGTCGCGGATGGCCTCAAAGCCGCCGACGCTTTGCGTTTCGCCTTCCTGCGTTGTTTCTATGCAGGTCAAGCGGTTGTCCTGAACCAAAAGCGTCACCGTCACCAAACCGTCCATGCCCTTGCCCGTGCCGGTGTACACGCCGTCGTGCAGCGTTCCTTCAGCCTTTTTCGCAGGATCGACCGTCACCTGCGCCGCCCACGGATCGTCCGTGCGCAGCGCCAGCTGCTCGGCGCTCGCCGCATCTTTCGATCCTGATCCCTCGAACCCCGCGCCGCACCCCGTAAGGCCCAGCGTCAGCGCCGCAGCGCATCCCGCAGCCACAGCCGTCTTCTTCATACGCACCCTCCTCGGTCTTCGGGAACGGCAATCGAAACCGCGTTCCCGGTCCAGCCCCTAACGCTTCGAAGCGTCGTTCCATCCGACGGGAATTTCGTAGTCATGGCAGGTATTGCAGTACATCTGGGAAGCTTCGTGGACGCCATGGCAGTTGCTGCAATCGATGGCCTCCCCCTGATGCGAGCGATGCGGGTTCACGCCCGCCCGGCCTCCCCAATCCTGCGTTGCGGCCACGGCGCTCTCCCAATCATGGCAACCGCTCTGCGCGCACATGCCCTTGTCGGCGGTGACGCCCGTCCGCGTGATGCGGCCCGCCTCGTCCGTTTCGAAATCGCCGGATACCCAGGCCACGCCTTCGGCCACCTGTTGATCGATCTTCGCCTCGTGGCATTCCAGACAGGTCGCGTTCGCTCGCTCGTGCGCGTTCGCCAGCAGCGTTTCGTCGTGATAGTAGCCCTCCACGTACGCGTCCATCGGATCGTGGCAGATCGCGTTACAGAAGCCGGGCTGCTCGTGCCACACCCAAAAGCCCCCTCCCGCGGCAACCGCCGTAATCGCGACCACCGCCGCCACGATCGGCCATTTCCTCTTTTCGGAGCGCTTCTCGCTCGGCTCGTTTCCCTCCATGGCCCCTCCTTTTCCCTTTAGTTCATTGTTGTATCTTTTTCGTTTCACTAATGAACTTTATGGAGCGCATGCTAGCATCTTTGCGAGCGCGGCGAAACCCGCCGTTGACGAGCGGAATCGTTTCGTCAACGAAAGCGGCGGGGACGCGGGGCGCTTGCGGCAATGCGGCGGTCGCGCCGTACGACGCCCCTTCCGCGTAACCGATACGCCGCATAGCGCGCTCTCCCATGCAGCGCCCCTTCCGTGCAGGGCGCGCACCATGCAACTCGCACGCTCACGACGCTCTCTCCCATGCAGCGCGCCTTCCGCGCTGGCTCCTTCCGCAGGCGGGCCTTATTGACGCTTTGCGAAAAGTGTTAATTGACGATCCGTCAATGATGGGCGTATGCTGCGCTCATCAGGGGATCGACACCATCGCCTTTGCAAGCGGCTTAGCGAAAGCAGGCAAGCGCGAAGAACGACCGTCGGCAAGGAGGGAACCATGGGCACCGCGAACGACAAGGCGGCACGAAGCGCGCCGTCGGCTACGCGCCGCGCGGACATCGTGGCAGCCGCTCGGGCGCTCTACGAAGAGCGCGGGCTCTCCAAAACGTCCGTCCAGGACATTACGGATCGCGTGGGCGTAACGCGCTCGCTGTTCTATCACTACTTCCCCGACAAGGAGGCTGTGACGTCGGCGGTGCTTGACGACTACGTTGCCGATTTCATCGAAGCCACCCATTATTGGAACGCCCAGCGACGCACGGGCGACATCGAGCACGCCCTTTCGAGCGTGGTCAAGCTCATGCGCCTAGGCGTGTTCGAGCACGACGCCTTCCGCCGTTCGCTCGCCTCGCGCGAGAACGCGGCGCTCTACATCGACTTCGTGAACCGCGTGGCCGACCGCATAGCCACCTACATTGTAGAGACCACGGTGCAGGACTACAGCGCGCGCCATCGCGTGCGCATCGACCACGTCTACGAAACGTTCTACGTCCTTATCTTGGGAATCGTGGGCTACCTGCGAACGCACCCCGACGCTGACGACGAAGTGCTGAAAGACCTTATCGTGCAAACGCTCCACATGGACAGAGGGCGTCCCGAAACCGACGATACCGAATAGCGCCAAGCGGCGCGTATACCGGAAGAAACAGGTCGAAAGGCGACCTGTGCGAAGCATACCCGAAAGAAGGAGGGTTCCATGTTGTTCCAAGTGTACGGCGAGAACGCCGTGTACCAATGGCTCGGCTGGGCGATGGTGTTCATCTGCCTGATCCTGGTCAACGAAGTGGCGCGTCGTTCCAAGGCGGGAGGCGTGTTCTGCTTCCTGATCCTGCCCGCAGGGCTGACGGCGTACTTCATCGCCATCACCATCGGCGCCATGTCAGGCGCTCAGTGGTCGCTCGACAACCCCACGCATCTGTACATGAACAGCTGGTTCCACTACGCGAAGCTGTACGCGGCAACCATCGGCTGCATCGGCTTCATGGCACTCAAGTACAAGTGGGGAAAGATCGGCAAGTCGCATTGGTTCAAGTGCTTCCCGTTCGTCATCGTGGCCATCAACATTCTGATCGCCGTGGTGAGCGACTTCGAAAGCGCCATTCGCGCCTGGGGCACCACGTGGGTGTCCACCGAGGGCGTCACGCTCTACGGCGGCTGGCACAACGTGTTCAACGGCATCGCGGGCATCTTGAACATCTTCGTCATGACCGGTTGGTTCGGCATCTACGTGTCCAAGAAGAAGCAGGACATGCTGTGGCCTGACATGACCTGGGTGTTCATCATCTCCTACGACATCTGGAACTTCTGCTACACCTACAACTGCCTGCCCACGCACTCCTGGTACTGCGGCCTGGCGCTGCTTCTGGCCCCCACCGTGGCGGCGATGCTGTGGAACAAGGGCGGCTGGATCCAGAACCGCGCGTTCACGCTGGCCATCTGGTGCATGTTCGCGCAGTGCTTCCCGCTGTTCCTGGACGACAGCGTGTTCGCCGTGCAGTCCGTGAACGACCCGAACGTGAACCTCGTCGTATCGGTGCTGGCGCTGGCGGCCAACGTGGCCGCGCTGGGGTACGTGGCGTACCGCAGCAAGAAGCTTGGCAGAAACCCCTACACCAACGAGATCTTCGTGGGAACGAAGGACTACGAGCAAGCCATGGCTCGTCGCGAGGACGCTCCTGCTCAGACGGCGTAGCGCCTGGCATATCGCAAGGCTTGCAACCGACAGCCTACATGCATCTTGCTTGAAGAACGGCCTGGGAATCCGGGCCGTTCTTCTTTGCACCCCGGCGTCTCTCGCGCGCAATCCCCTCCCCCGTCACCGCAACCGCCGCCGGGATCCGGGCCCCGGCGCGCGAGGCGCGATCCCCCTCCGCAACGCTCGAGCCCGGACGCGGGTTTACCAAGCAGGCCCCGCATTGCTCGAGTCCAAACGCGAGGCCGCCAAGAAGGCGCGCGCTACTCCCTCTCCCACGCAGAAGGACCCGCAACACGTTCGCTGCGGGTCCTTCGAGCATGCACGCTATTTGACGACGCTTACTTGTCGCGCGCGTCGCCCATCTTCTCGGCAAGGGCGGCCTGGCCAGCGGCCAAGCGAGCCAGCGGCACGCGATACGGCGAGCAGCTGACGTAGTCCAGCCCGATCTTGTGGAACATCTTCACGGAGTCGGGATCGCCGCCGTGTTCGCCGCATACGCCGCACACGATGTCGGGATTGCCCTTGTGGCCCAGCTCGACGCCCATCTCGACCAGCTTGGCAACGCCCGGATCGATGGTGGCGAAGGGGTTGTACGGCAGCAGGCGCTCGGCCAGGTACTGCGGAACGAACTCGGCCTCCACGTCGTCGCGGCTGAAGCCGAACGTCGTCTGGGTCAGGTCGTTCGTACCGAAGCTGAAGAAGTCCGCCTGCGTGGCGATCTCGTCAGCGGTAACGGCAGCGCGCGGCAGCTCGATCATGGTGCCCACGGGGATGTCCAGCTCGATGCCCTGCTCGGCGGCAACCTCGGCGATGGCCTCCTCGGCCACGCGACGCAGCTTCTCCAGCTCGGGCAGCACGGACACCAGCGGGATCATGATCTCGGGCTTCGGATCCAGGCCGCGCTTCTTGAGCTCGGCGCATGCCGTGGCGATGGCGCGCACCTGCATGACCGGCAGGATGGGATACACGATGCCCAAACGGCAGCCGCGCAGGCCCAGCATGGGGTTGGCCTCGCTCATCGAGTCGATCTGCTCCATGAGCTTGCGCTTCTCGGCGATAGTCGCCTTGTCGCCGCCGGTAGCCTCCAGCTTGGCGATCTCCACGTCAAGGGCGCGCGGGCTTTCCAGGAACTCGTGCAGCGGCGGATCGAGCAGGCGCACGATAACCGGCAGCCCGTCCATGGCTTCGAACATGCCCAGGAAGTCGCCCGTTTGAGCAGCCAGAAGATCGTTCACGGCCTTCTCGCGCACGGCTTCGTCCTCGTTCAGGATGAAGGTCTGGATGATCTGCTTGCGATCGCCCAGGAACATGTGCTCGGTACGGCACAGGCCGATGCCCGCAGCACCGAAACCGCGGGACAGCTCGGCGTCCTCGGGGTTGTCGGCATTGGCGCGCACGCCCAGCGTGCGGAACTCGTCAGCCCACTCCAGGATGGTGTCCAGGTCGCCGGTAAGCTCGGGAAGCACCAGGTCGACAGCGCCCAGCACCACGATGCCCGACGTGCCGTCGATGGAGATCATGTCGCCCTCGTTGATGACGACGTCGGTGCCCACCACGATAGCCTGCTTCTTCTCGGCATCGATGCGCAGCGCCTCCACGCCGCACACGCACGGAGTGCCCATGCCGCGCGCGATAACGGCAGCATGAGAGGTCTTGCCGCCGTGCGAGGTCAAGATGCCCTCGGCAGCGATCATGCCGGCCAGGTCGTCGGGGTTGGTCTCCCAGCGAACCAGCACGCACTTGCGACCAGCCTCGGAAACCTCGACGGCGTCCACGGCCGAGAACACGGCTTCGCCCACGGCAGCGCCCGGAGAGGCGTTCAGGCCGCGAGCCAGCACGTCGTAGTCGGCGCTCTTGTCGAACTGCGGGTGCAGCAGCTGATCGAGCTGGTCGGGATCGACGCGCATGACGGCCTCCTCCTTCGAGATGAGGCCCTCCTTCTCCATCTCGATGGCGATGTGCAGCGCGGCGGCGGCGGTGCGCTTGCCCACGCGGGTCTGCAGCATCCACAGCTTGCCCTGCTCGATGGTGAACTCGATGTCGCACATGTCGCGGAAGTGGTTCTCCAGCGTCACGAACACTTCCTCCAGCTCGCGACCGGCCTCTTCCAGGCCCGCGACCTCTTTGAGCTCGGCGATGGGGCTCGTGTTGCGGATGCCCGCCACCACGTCCTCGCCCTGGGCGTTCACCAGGTAGTCGCCGTAGAATTCCTTGTCGCCGTTAGCGGGGTTGCGCGTGAACGCGACGCCCGTGGCGGAGGTGTTGCCCTTGTTGCCGAACACCATGGACTGCACGTTGACGGCGGTGCCCAGGTCGTCGGCGATCTTGTTCTGCTTGCGGTACAGCGTGGCGCGCGGGTTGTTCCAGCTGCCGAACACGGCTTCGATGGCAAGCTGCAACTGGGCCATGGGGTCCTGCGGGAACTGCATCGCGCCGTCCACCACGAGGCTCGGATAAGCTTCGGCGGAAACGTTCTCGGCGAAGATCTGCTTGAACTCGGCCACGAGCTCCTGCAGGTCCTCGGCGGTCAGGTCGGTGTCGGACGCCACGCCGCGCAGGTTCTTCATGGCGGTGATGGCGTTCTCGAACAGGTCGCCGTCCAGGCCCATGACCACGCCGGAGAACATCTGGATGAAGCGACGGTAGGAGTCCCATGCGAAGCGCGGGTTCTCGGTCTGCTTGATCAGGCCGTTGATGGACTGGTCGTTCAGGCCCAGGTTCAGCACGGTGTCCATCATGCCCGGCATGGACATGGGAGCGCCGGAGCGAACGGAGACGAGCAGCGGATCCTCGGCATCGCCGATCTTCTTGCCCATGCGGGTCTCAAGATCCTCGCGGTACTCGCGGATGGTGTCGAGCGCGCCTTCGGGCCAGGTGTTGCCGGCATTGGCGTACTCCATGCACGTCTGGCACGTGATGGTGAATCCCGGAGGTACGGGCAGACCGATGTTGGCCATTTCAGCAAGGTTCGCGCCCTTGCCGCCGAGGATCGCCTTCATGTTGGTATTGCCCTCGGTCACGTTGTTGCCCTGAGCGTCCTTGCCGAACGCATAGACTCGCTTGACTTCTTCAGTCACTTTTTCTCCTTAACCCGAAGTGCTTTTCGTTACCGTTTCGAACCTTGAGTCACAGGTCTAGCCCATCATATCAGCCGATGGCGGATGAACGCGCTCATAGTAGCGCAAAATCTCTTGAGCGGTTTCCTCAACGGCTCGATTTTCGGTGTGAATGACAATGCAGCCGAGTTTGCGCATCAGGGCGCGCGCCTTCTCCAGATCCTGGTAGACAAACTCGGGATCGGCGTAGCGCGAAGCCACCCCGCCGGCACGGCCGAGCCTTCTCTGGCGGATGCTCACCAGCACTTCCGCCGTGGTCATAAGCCCGAACAGCCGGGTGCGCTCCACATCGAAGATCTCCTTCGGCGGCTCCGTCGAGGGATCGAGCGGAATGTTCGCCACCTTGTAGCCCTGCTGCGAAAGGTAGATGGACGTCGGCGTTTTCGACGAGCGGGACACGCCCAAAAGCACGATGTCCGCCTGCGCGATCTCCTGCGGGTTTCGGCCGTCGTCGTGAGCGATGGTGAACTCGATGGCCTCGATCCGCCTGAAGTAGTACTGGTCGGCCACGTGCACGCTGCCCGGCGTCGTGGACGGGGCGAGCCCCGTCATGCGCGCGATAGCCCCCACGGCGCTCGTCATAAGGTCGACGGCCACTACGTCGTCGCGCGAGGCGGCGTACTCCGCCAGCCTGCGCGACAAGCCGGCGTCCACCAGCGTGTAGAAGACCAGGATACGGCCGTCGCCCGTGCGCTGCCGGTGGAAAGCGCTGTGCTCGTCGATGAACGCCTCGATCTCCTCGAACGTGCGCGCCTTCGGCAGCACCTCGATGATGGGATTCGTGACGCCGAACTGGGCGGCGGCCGCACGGGCCACCGCCTGAGCCGTCAAGCCCACCGAGTCGCTTACCACATGGATGGTGGGCAGCGGCGTCGCGTTCTCATGAACGATGAAATCGCCCATGGCGCTACTTGGCCGACTTCGCCATCTTGCCGAAGTCCGCCACGTGGGCAAACACGGCCACGAAGCGGTTCAGCAAGCGCAGGCGGTTCTCGCGCACCGCCTGGTCCTCGTCCATGATCATGACGTCCTCGAAGAAGGCGTCGATCGGCGCGCGCAGAGCCGAAAGCGCGGCGAGCGCGGCGGCGTAGTCGTCGGCGGCGAGCGCCTCGGACACGCGCGCGGCGGCCTCGTCGGTTGCGGACAGGAGCGCGCGCTCCGCGTCGGCCGCCAGGGCCTCGTCCACGTCGGCGCCCAGCTTCGCGTCGCGCAGGTTGTTGGCGCGAGCGTACGCGACGGCCAGGTTGTCGAACGCGTCGGGCGCGTTGGTGCGGGCCGCTTCGAGCGCGCGGGTGCGGGCGATAATCTGCGCCGGCTCCTCCACACCCGTGGCCAGCACGGCGTCAACGGCGTCGGGCGAGCAGCCGCCGTCGCGCAGCATGACCTTCGTGCGCGTGACGAAGAAGTCCGACACCTCGGCGCGAACCGCGTCCCGATCGAACGCCACGCCGGCCGCCTGGTAGGTGGACAGCGCCGCATCGACGGCCGCCGCCAGGGAAACGGGCAGCCCCGCCTCGAGCATGGCAACGATGCCGATGGCGCTGCGGCGCAGGGCGAACGGATCGGACGAGCCGGTCGGACCCTGGCCTACCGCGAACAGGCCGCAGATGGTGTCCAGCTTGTCGGCGGTCGCCACGATCTTGCCCACGTTGGACGCGGGCGGCTCATCGCCGGAGAAACGCGGACGATAGTGGTCGGCGATGGCGCGTGCCACCTGGTCGCTTTCGTTCGCGGCCTCGGCGTAGTACGACCCCATCACGCCCTGGACGCTGGTGAACTCCACCACGGCGTTCGTCACCAGGTCGGCCTTGGCCAGATACGCGGCGCGCTCGGCGTCGGCGGCGTCGGCTTCGGAAAGCCGCGAGTCGCAAGCCAGGTGCTTCGCCAGCGCCACGATGCGGTCGGTCTTCGCCTTCATGGTGCCGAGCGTTTCCTGGAACACCACTTCGTCCAGACGATCGACGTATGCCTCAAGCGGGCGCTTGAGGTCTTCTTCGTAGAAGAACTTGGCGTCGGACAGGCGGGCGCGCACCACGCGCTCGTTGCCGTCGATGATGGTGGAAGCATGCGCCGGGTCGCCGTTGCTCACCACGATGAAGTTGTTGGTCAGCTTGTCGTTCGCATCGTACAGCGGGAAGTAGCGCTGATGCATGAGCATGGCGTCGACGATGATCTCCTCGGGCACGCGCAGGAACTCCTCGTCGAAGGTTCCCACCAGCACGGTCGGCTGCTCGCAGAGGTTCGTGACCTCCAGCAGGGTCTTCTCAGGCAGCTCGGCGCGAGCGCCCGTCTGCGCCTCGGCCTGCGCCACGCCGACGCGAATGACCTGCTCGCGAGCCTGTTCGCTCGTCACCACATGCGCAGCCTCGACAACGTTCAGCAGGTCGGCGGCCGTGGCCACCTCGTGCGGGCCGGGCGCCAGGAAGCGATGGCCGCGCGTCAGGTTGCCGGCCGTCAAGCCCGCGAAGGAAACGGGGATCACGCGCTCGTCCAGCATGGCCACAAGCCAGCGCACCGGGCGCGAGAAGTACTCGCTCGTGGTGCCCCAGCGGCAGGACTTCGGCCACGAGATGCCCTCGATCACGCCCTCCAGCACGCCGGGCAGCAGCTCGGCCACGTCGCGCGCGGGAACGCTTCTCGCAGCGAACACGTACTCCACGCCGTTCTCCTCGCGGCGCTCGAGCGCTTCGACGTCGACGCCCTTGCCGCGCGCGAAACCGGCGGCGGCCTTCGTCGGGTTGCCTTCGGCGTCGAACGCGATCTTAGCGGACGGACCGCGGAACACCTCGTCAAGGGCCTCGGTTGTATCGGCCACGTCGGACACCATCGCGATCAGGCGGCGAGGCGTGGTGTAGATGGCCACGTCGCCATGCGGTATGCGCACTTCGTCGAGCGCGGCCGGGACCAGCTTCTCAAGCTGAAGCGTTGCCTTGTGCAGATCGAACGCCGGAATCTCCTCGGTGCCGATCTCGAATGCGAGCGTATGCAGGGTGCTCATCGTGCCTCCTCCTTTCCTGCCTCGACGTCTTCGGCGGGCTTGATGCCCACCACGTGCTCCATGTAGCTTGCGCACACGGCCTTCGCCAGCGTGCGAACGCGCAGGATGTAGGCCATGCGCTCGGTTGCGGAGATCACGCCGCGCGCGTCGAGCAGGTTGAAGGTATGGCAGCACTTGAGCACGCTGTCGTAAGCGGGCAGCGGCAAGTCGGCCTCGAGCGTGCGCTTGCACTCGGCTTCGCGCTCGTTGAACTCCTGGAACAGGAAGTCGGTGTCGGCCACTTCGAAGTTGAACTTGGAGTACTGGCGCTCGTTTTCCAGGTACACGTCGCCGTACGTGAACGTCACCCCGTCGGCTCCCCGGCTCCACACGATGTCGAACATGCTGTCCACGCCCTGCACGAACATGGTCAAGCGCTCCAGGCCGTAGGCGATCTCCACCGGAACCGGGCTGCACTCGAAGCCGCCGACCTGCTGGAAGTAGGTGAACTGGGTCACCTCCATGCCGTCGATCCACACCTCCCAGCCAAGGCCCCAGGCGCCCAGCGTCGGGCTTTCCCAGTCGTCTTCCACGAAGCGGACGTCGTGCGCGTCCACGTCGATGCCGATGGCGCGCAGGCTGCCTAGGTACAGGTCCTGGATGTTGTCGGGCGAGGGCTTCATGAGCACCTGGAACTGGAAGTAGTGCTGGGTGCGGTTGGGATTCTCGCCGTAGCGGCCATCGGTAGGACGGCGGCTGCCCTGCACGTAAGCCGTGCGCCACGTGTCGGGTCCCAACGAGCGAAGCGTGGTAGCGGGCGCGTTCGTGCCGGCGCCCACCTCGTTGTCGTAAGGCTGCAGGATAACGCAGCCCGCGTTTGCCCAGTAGCGCTGCAGGTTCATGATGACGTCCTGGAACGTCGGCGGCAGCTGATCGGCAGCCCCCTGCTGCTGCGCCAAAGCGTTTGCAGTTTCGGTTGACATGGCTCTCCTTGTCCTCGTACGGAATCCCTCAGTGTGTTCGAACGCCCGCTATTCCAGCAGGCCGAAATTGCTCAAAGGCCAGTACACCAGCGCCCCCCGACCCGTAACCGAGCTGACCGGCACGGCGCCGAAGAAACGCGAGTCCTGCGAGTTGGTCCTATTGTCGCCCATCACCCAGATGAAGCCCTGCGGAACCGTGTAGGGATAGGTGACATCGCTTGCCAGCGGATACGACGGCAAGCCGTTGGTGTAAGGTTCGGAAAGCGCCCTGCCGTCCACGTAGACCAGGCCGCTGTCGTCGATGGTGACCGTCTGCCCGCCCACGGCGATGCAGCGCTTGATCAGGACGCGCCCGGGGATCTCGGGGTCTTGGAACGTCACGATGTCACCCGGCGCAGGCTCGCGGAAATAGTAGCTCACCTTTTCGGAGAACACCATGTCCCCCGTCATGATGGTCTCTTCCATGGAGCCGGAAGGAATCTCGTACGGCTGGAACACGTAGGTCCTTAGCAACCACGACAGCCCGAAAACGAAGGCCACCATGATGACCAGGCTGAAAAACGACCTGAGTATGCTCGGACGCTGACGATCGGCGTGCTGACCGGAATTCATGAAGCCTGCTTATCCTTTCGATGCGGGCGCGCGGCGCCCGAATGAGATCACGAGTGCCTATGATAGCGCGTCCGAGCGACCCGCCCGACCCGTTCGACAAAGTTTGCAGAAAAATCCCGATCACCGGGCGAAAGAGGGCGAAAGAGCAAAAGCCGCAGCAAGGCGAAGCCCCCGAGCTGCCGGGCGAACGCGGCGCGCGCACGAAAAACCGCCTTCGCTGGCAGGTTTTGACGGTTAGAGGTCGTCGATGGACCCCTTGTTTTCGCCAGCAATCAAGCCGCTTTGCATTCCACCAGGTCAGAGCATTGCGAAGACAAAACCGAACGTTCGAAGGAAACCAGCGGGCCGGCCAAACGACCTCAAACCGTCAAAAGCTGCCACGGAACGTGATTTTTCGTGCGCTGAGCGAGAATCGGCCGGTCGCGACGCGGCAAAGGCCAGCCAGGCCGCGGAGCAGCAAGGCGACTGCCCGCCTTCGCCGCCTTACAGGGCGTCGAGAAACTTCCGATCTTCGGAAGACAAGTCCACGGCATCGAGCAAGTCGGGGCGCAAGCGATAGGTGCGCTCCAGGCTGCATTCGCGACGCCAGCGAGCCACGGCTGCGTGGTTTCCCGACAAAAGAACCGGCGGGACCTCCATACCGCGAAACGAAGCCGGACGCGTGTACTGGGGATATTCCAAAAGGCCGTCGGCGAAGCTCTCGCCGAGAGCGCCCGTCTCGGCTCCCAGCACGCCCGGAACCTTGCGCACCACGGCGTCGATGACCACCATGGACGCCAGCTCGCCGCTCGTGAGCACGTAATCGCCCAGCGATATCACGCGATCAGCCAGCGTGTAGGCGCGCTCGTCGATGCCTTCGTAATGGCCGCACACGAACACCAGACGGTCTTCCTGCGCCAACTCGCACGCCAGCGCGTCGTCGAAAGGAGCCCCATGCGGGCTCAAAAAAATCGTGCAGGGGCGCGCAGGATGCTTGGCTACGATGTCATCGTGCGCCTCGAAGATGGGCTCGCATTTCATGACCAGCCCGTCGCCGCCGCCGTACGGGTCGTCGTCGGTAGTGCGATGCCTGTCGTGCGTCCAATCCCGCAGGTCGTGCGCCTTGAATTCCAGTAGGCCCTTCTCCTGCGCGATGCGCATCATGGAAGACCCCATAACGGAATCGTACATGGACGGAAACGTCGAGAGCGTCTCGATGATCACGGAAGGGTCCTTTCAGGCAAACGGAAAGCGCCGCGCAAGGACGCTACAGATCGAGCAAGCCGTCGGGCAAGGCCACGTCGATGCGGCGGGCATCGTCGTCGAAACCCACAACGAAGGCATCTACCAACGGGATGAGCGCCGATCCGCTCCCGTCCGCTCGGGCAACCGAAAGAAGCGTTTGGCCGGGATTCTCGAGCACGTCCTCCACAACGCCCACGTACCCGATGCAAGCATCGTGCACCTCGTAGCCCGCAAGGTCGTCGTCAACCGCGACCAGCGCATTTTCAGGCAGATCAGCCCGTCGAACCAGGCAATGACACCCAGCCAGCAGCTCTGCCGTGTCGATGCTGTGCACGCCTTCGAATGTGACCAGGTACGCGTCTTTCCCCTCGTGCTTCACGCTTTCCACGATACCGCGACGCGGCCCGTCATGCCGAGGCGGAACGAACGCCACCTCCAGGCCTTCGGACAGCAAAAAGGGAAGACCCGGCACGCTGCGCGCGACGAGCCCTCCCGATAAGGTTTTTGTTCGAGCCAGTTCGGCTACGTTAACCCATGCACGCATTTAATCGAGAAGTTCCACTTCGACATGCGTGTTCGTACGAGAAGCAGCAGCACGGGCAAGGGTGCGGATAGCCTTGATGACACGACCCTGGCGGCCGATCACCTTGCCAGCGTCCTCTTCATGCACGCGCACCTCGACGAGGATCGTTCCGTCCTCCGCGTTGCTCGCCGTGATCTCGAGATCGTCTTCGAACTCGATAAGCGGACGTACAACGGATTCAACCAGACCGACGATGTCTTCCGTCTGCTCGGCCATAGGATTTACGCGTTCTCGCGGGCGCGCCTGATCAGCGAAGCGACCGTGTCGGTCGGCTGTGCGCCGTTCTTGATCCACTGGTCAACCTTGTCCATGTCAAAAGACACCATGGCAGGCTCGGAGCAGGGATTGTAACGACCCACTTCCTCGATGAACTTACCGTCGCGCGGGCAGCGCGAATCGGCAACGACGATGCGGTAGTACGGACGCTTCTTGGCGCCGTGACGGGCCAGGCGAATTTTAACTGCCATGAAGATGAACTCCTTTTGCTTCTTACATACGATTCATGCCTCAACACCGTCATTACGGTGTAGGGAAAACAGCAATTGCTTATGATACGGCGAAACTACCGGTTTGACAAGCGGATTACCAAGCCGAATTTTAAGCGTTTCAGGCCAAACGCGCAAAGCGAGGT
This sequence comes from Paraeggerthella sp. LCP19S3_G8, assembly GCF_052119225.1. Classification (NCBI taxonomy): domain Bacteria; kingdom Bacillati; phylum Actinomycetota; class Coriobacteriia; order Eggerthellales; family Eggerthellaceae; genus Paraeggerthella; species Paraeggerthella sp. LCP19S3_G8. Next base: position 200,596 of record NZ_JBQKFQ010000001.1, on the reverse strand, counting down.
GCAATCGTCCTCGAAAAGCCCACGTTTGAGCGCGTCCGACATGTGCGCGGCAACCGTCGCAATGGCGGAATGAGCGCACTTGACTCGCCCAACGCAGTGTAGTATTCTGCCAAACCAATCAAATAGGATATCTGCCGCCGGGTAGATCAAGACGCGAGCATGCGCACTTTCATCAGTAGGCCTGAGAAGATGAAAGAGGCGGCATGCTTTTTTATTGGGAGGAATTATGAACTGGGCTATCTTGATCATTGCCGGACTGTTCGAAACGTTCTGGGCATACGAGCTCAAGCTTTCGGAAGGGTTCACGAAGCTTGTCCCTAGCCTGCTTACCGTTGGCGGCATGATCATCAGCTTCGGGCTTTTGTCGCACGCGCTCAAAACGCTGCCGCTCAGCATCGGGTACGCGGTATGGACGGGAATCGGCATGGTCGGGGCGGCCGTCCTGGGCATGGTAGTGCTCAAGGAGCCGGCAAGCGCGCCTAAGATCATCTGCATCGCGTTGATTGCCGTGGGAATCATCGGCCTCAACCTTACGACGCACGAAGGATAGCAGCGACGACACGAAGGAGAAGAACATGAAGAGATTCATCGCCGAAGACTCGTTTTGGAACCTGTTTCCCAAGTCCGCCATCGGCATCATCGTCGTTCGCGGCATGAAAAGCGCAAGCGACGTGCCCGCCGACGATGCCGCCGAAATCTCGAGGCTGCTGCGCGACGCGAACGAGCAGGCGAACGCCTACCTGACCAGCAACGTGATTTCCGAAAACGAGCCCGTCAAGGTATGGCGCGAAGCGTACCGGCAGTTCAAAACGAAGAAGGGCGCGCGCTGCTCGATCGAGAACCTGCTCAAGCGCGTGCTGAAGGGCAATCCTGTAGGGTCCATCACGCCCTCGGTCGACATCTACAACGCCGTTTCCCTCAAGTACGCCCTGCCCGTCGGCGGCGAGGACATCGACTCGCTCGTCGGCGACTTCCGCCTGGGCATCACCGAAGGAGGCGACGCGTTCACGCCTATCGGAGAGGACGGCGACGACCCCACGCTGCCGGGCGAGCTGTGCTACCGCGACAACATCGGAGCCGTATGCCGCTGCTTCAACTGGCGCGACGGGCAGCGCACGGCGCTTTCGGACGATTCGAGCAATGCGATCCTCGTCGTGGAGTGCTTGGAACCCGAACGGCGCGAAACGCTGGAAACCGCGCTTGACGAGTTCGCCGCCCTCATGGAGCGACACCTAGGCGCAACCGTAACGACGCGCACCGTGATCGACCGCGAGCATCCGGAAATCGTCATTGCCGAGTAACTGCGAAAGAGCGTCTTGCGCCATCCGGCAAACCGACGGCGCAAGACGCTGGGAACAGCCTAGACCAGGCTGCGAACTAGCCTCAGCAGCCGCGGTTTTCGCGTGCGGTGCTCTTGTAGAAGATATGCACGTCCTCGTAGGCGCCCATGAAGTTGACGAAGCCCCCGGGAATGGTGCCGACGCGCGTGAAGCCCATATCCTCGTACAGGTGAATGGCCCCCTCGTTGCTTGCCACCACCGCGTTGAACTGCAGGCCTTGAAAGCCCTTCTTTGCCGCCTGCTCGAGCGAATCCGCTACAAGCGCACGGCCGAGCCCGACGCCGCGCGCGCTTGACGCTACCGCATAGCTGGCGTTGGCAATGTGCGCGCATCGACCCACGTTGTTCGGATAAAGGATGTACAAGCCGAACAGCTTCGAGTCGATGGCAGCCACCGTCGTCAGAGCCTGCGCGGCGAAAAACTCGCGCGCCGTATCGATCGTAAGCGGCTCGATCTGCGGAAACGCTTCCCCGCCTTCGACCACTTCGTTCCACACCTTGATCATGCCCGGAAGATCCTCTTCACGATACGGGCGTATCTCGAGCGCCATGGCGCGCCTCCTGTCGTTTATCGCCGTCAACCTGCGCGGAGCGAACGCGCCGCGCAGGCAAGTATAGCAGAGGCCGGCACCCGCCCGAAAGCAACCGGCAACCGTCGGCAAACGAAGATCCGCCGGCAGTCGCCGGCGGAATCATGCTACTGCCCCATCATGTCCTGGAGCTTTTTGATATCGGACATGCTCATGCCGCCCATGCCGGGTATCCCTCGACGTCGACGGCCCTTCTTGCCCTTCTTTCCCTTTCGACCGCCTTGCATCTCCTCCATGGCGGGCATCATTTTCTTCATCATCTTCTTCGTCTCGTTGAACTTCTTCATAAGCTGATTCACGTCCGAGACGGTGACGCCCGCACCCGCCGCGATGCGCGCGCGACGGCTCCCGTTCAGGAGGTCGGGCTTTTCGCGCTCCGCTTTCGTCATGGAGTTGATGATGATCTCCATGTGGTCGAAGGCGCCCTCGTCCACCTGGCCGGAGGCCATGGCCTTGTCACCGCCCGGCAATGCGCTGATCAGCTTCGAGACGCCGCCCATCTTGCGTACCTGGCGGTTCATTTCGATGAAGTCGTTCAGGTTGAGCTGCGCCTTCATCATGCGCTCGGCGGACTCGGCCTCGATCTCCTCCTGCTGCACCGCCACGGCGCTTTCAATGAGGCTGACCACGTCGCCCATGCCCAGGATGCGCTTCGCCATGCGGTCAGGATGGAACTCGTCAAGCGAATCGGGCTTCTCGCCCGAGCTGATGAACTTGATGGGCTTGCCGGTGACCTGCTTGATCGACAGCGCGCCGCCGCCGCGGGCGTCACCGTCCATCTTCGACATGATCACGCCGTCGAAATCAACCCGCTCAGCGAACGCGCTGGCCACGTTCACCACGTCCTGGCCGGTCATGGCGTCCACCACCATGAGGATTTGATCGGGCTTGACCGCGCGCTTGATGGCCTCGGCCTCGTCCATCATCTCGTCATCGACGTGCAAGCGGCCCGCCGTGTCGACGATGACCACGTCGCGCAGGTTGTCGATGGCGTCCTGCACGCCCTCAGTCGCGATCTTCACGGGATCCTGCCCGTCGCCGCGGTACACGCGCACGCCGATCTCGCCGCCGAGCGTTTCCAGCTGATCGGCCGCAGCGGGACGGTACACGTCGCAGGCAACCAGCAACGGAGAGTGGTTCTCTTGCTTCAAGCGGTACGCCAGCTTCGCGGCCGCGGTGGTCTTGCCGGAGCCCTGCAAGCCCACCAGCATGATCACGTTGGGTATGCGGCTCGACAGCACCAACTTGGAGTCCGTGCGCCCCAGAAGTCCGGTCAGCTCGTCCAAAACGATCTTGATGACGTTTTGAGCAGGCGTGAGCGAGTCAAGCACCTCTGCGGTCAGGCAGCGTTCCTTCGTGTTCGCAACGAAAGCCTTGACCACCTTGAAGTTGACGTCCGCTTCCAGAAGCGCCATGCGGATCTCGCGCATGGCGCCGTTGATGTCGTCCTCGGTCAGGCGGCCCTTGCCGCGCAGACCGGAAAATATGCCTTGAAGGCGTTCGGAGAGGTTTTCGAGCATGGTCGGTAGGCTCCTCGTCGTATGCGTCGATTAAGCGTAGTGGTTCGAATTATACGACAGCATTCCCGCTCCGACCACAAACACACAAGCAATCCGACCGCGTATTAGAAGTACCCGCATCTCTCGGCGGCAACGTCGTCGACGACGTCAATATTGCGCTGGACATGATGAGCGGCCCGTTCGACGAATTCGCTCGAAAGCGAAGGGCTCGCCGACAGAGCTCGTTGAAAGGCTCTCTCTGATCCACCCCCGACGAACCCTTCACCAGGCAGTTCGATCCGTCGATTTGCTCCCATCGCTTTTCCAGCGCACCTGGCGTAGAACTGTCGGGGGTTCGCACGAGTTAATTACGAAAATCCCCTTATCATGGTCATGCCCCTTTGGTAAAGTCGCACCTCATTCGAGATGCTTTCGAGAAGCGCTCTCTAGGAAAGAATCCCGGGGACCATAGACCGCGCACAATCAAGACAAAGTGTGCGAGAGTAGTAACTCGAGTAGACCTTGCCGAAAAACCAATTGCCACAGTTGTCGCAAAAATGCATATTCATCAGTACAACAAAACCGCCTACAAAAAGAGCAGCTACAATCGCTCTCCTCATGTATTTCTCTTTATCGGAATCCTGCACGCTTCCATCGGAAAGAGGCAGTGAAGCCGCTTTTCTGCTTCGAACAAATGCGTATATGGCATAAGCCGCAAGCACTAAGGTGAACAGCGGTAGCATTGCGAGAAATTCCGGAAACCCCATACCCATTATTTTCATCATTCTCACCTTTCATCATCGAAGCTAATATGACTTGCAATAGCAAGTCATATTAGCTTCGCATATTCCAACAGAAGCACAAGAATCGCCTTCTTTCATCCGATCACTTAGCCATAGCGCGCCCCCGCACGCTCTCTCCCAAAAAATCACGATCATTCAGCATTATTCAGCAGGTTTAGCACTCGTTGCTCTTGGTGACTTGCTTTCACAAGCCACCAAGAGCAACGAGCCACATACCCTGAACTCATGAATACGGATACTCGCAGAATCATATTGGGCAGAACTATACGGAAGTTGCGCGAGGAGCAGCATCTTTCCCAACGTCGATTCGCGCTCATGGTCGACACCAACCAAACGCATCTGTGGCAAATCGAATCTGGCCGAGTGAACGTCGGAATCGATCTACTGTGCAGAATCGCCGATGGTCTCGGCACCGACGTCAAAAGCCTCATCGATTTCTAGCAGCAGCGCAATACCCGAAAGCCGCCCCTTGGAACTGGCGACAAGATCGCAAGCGGCCACCGCGCGTGCGATTCTTCCCTTAATGTTGCGTTCGGAGGACGCTTTGGGGGATGATCTTCGATAGGGGTATGCATATTGCCTGGTCACAGGTATTCTCCGTTAGCGGACGAGTCTCAACATGCGCTCGAACGCAACATTAAGGGAAGAATCGCACGACAAGCAAGCTACTCCATAGTAAACGCCACCCGGACCGGCTCTGCTACGTCGAGCAGTTCAAGCACGGGGACATGGACCGCAGGAACCTGCCCTTCGAGCACGAAGCGCACGACCCATCGGGAGATCGGGACCTCATAGCGTACTGGACCAGGCAGTATCCTCGCAATATCGAGGATGGGTCAGTATAGAGCCTGGAAGAATTAGGGCGCGCATGGGGGAACTGCAGCAATTCCGAGCGCGCGGAAGGCCGTATCTTGGCCGCATCCGAAAACGCGACCAAGGCTTTACCAACGAAGCGACCGCAAGCGCACGCTCGGCACCTGATTCTTTCGTCGCAGGTGCCGATTCACGCCCAAACTTGCGAACCCTCCCGCCCGGCCGCTCTGCTAGCTTCGTTCGTCGAACTCGCCGACGAGGGCGCGCGCGAAATCGTGGGCATCGAACTCCTTGAGGTCGTCAAGCCCCTCCCCTACGCCGATCTTGAGCACGGGAAGGTTCAGCTCGTGAGACACCGCGAGCGCGATGCCGCCCTTGGCCGTGCCGTCCAGCTTCGTGACGATCACGCCGTCCAGATCGAGCGCGCGATCGAACTCGCGCGCCTGCTGCAGGCCGTTCTGCCCGGTGGTCGCATCGGTCACGAGCACCGTGTACACGGGCATGTTCGCGCGCTTGCGCACCACGTTCACCACTTTCTCGAGCTCGCGCATGAGGTCGGCCGACGTATGCAGGCGCCCGGCGGTATCGACCAGCACCAGGTCGGCACCCTCCTGCTCGGCGCGCTCGATGGTGTCGTAGCACACGCTGGCAGGATCGCTGCCGCGCTCGCGCGTGCACACGGGCACGTCCGCGCGGCGCGCCCACACCTCCAGCTGCTCGATAGCCGCCGCGCGAAACGTGTCGGCGCTGCCTAGAAGAACCTTGCGCCCCTCGTCGGTGGCCGCTTTGGCGATCTTGCCCACCGTGGTGGTCTTGCCAGTGCCGTTGATGCCCACGAACAAGACGATGGCTTCGCCGCCGCCGAACACGTCCTGGCCGCCTTCCGCAAACGTGCTGGCAATCTGGTCGTTCAGCAGGTCGAGCACGGCGTACGCGTCGGGCAGCGCCTTGCGGGTGGCCTGGTCGCGCAGGTTCTCCACGATCTCGGACGCGGCAGCGCCGCCGATGTCGGCCAGGATGAGCGTTTCCTCCAGGCCGTCCCAAAACTCTTCGTCCAAATCCGGGCCGCGGTCGAGCAGAACGTTCATCTGCTCCTTGAACTTGTCGCGCGAACGGCTCAGCCCTTCGCTGATCCTATTGAAAAATCCCATGTCGGGCTCCTTTCTCAGCAACTTGAACAGTGTAGCTCAAAAAAAGCCCCCCGTCAGCGACGCAGATTCCCCTGAAGCCCGCACCCCGCAAACATCGCGCCCGTCCCATCCCCTGGCTCCCTCGCAGACAGAAGCGAACCGCCCTGCACCACGCACAACGCCTGCAAAGGAGCCGGGCGGCGGTGCCCACCAAGCGAGTTCCGCACGAGTCGAACCGCCCAGCGGGCTGTTCGCGCGAGCTCAGGATTGTTCGAGCGGCTGGGCACCGCCGCCCGGCGCCCGAAGGCTATTCGGCATGGCGCAGAGCGTTCTCGAGCTTCTGGCTGACCACCTTCGTCACGCCGTCGGCCTGCATGGACACGCCGAACAGCACGTCGGCCATCTCCATAGTGCGACGCTGGTGCGTGATCATGATGAGCTGCGTGGAGTCGCGCAGCGATTCCAGGTACGCCGTCAAGCGACGCAGGTTCGAATCGTCCAGCGCGGCCTCCACCTCGTCCAGGATGTAGAACGGCGTCGTGCGGATGCGGTACACCGCGAACAGGAGCGCAAGCGCCGTGAGCGATTTCTCCCCGCCGCTCATGAGCATCATCTTCGTAATGCGCTTTCCGCGCGGCTGCGCGGTCACCTCCACGCCCGTGGCCTCCAGATCATCCGGATCAACCAAGGTCAAATGAGCCGAACCGCCCGGGAAGAGCACGGCGAATATCTCCTGGAAGTTCTTGTCGACTGCTTCGTAGGTGCGAATGAAGTCCTCTTTCATGCGTGCATCGATAACGCGGACGATCTTGGAAAGCGACCGGCGGGCGCCGTCCAGGTCGGCCAACTGCGCAGCCAGGTAGTCGTAGCGGCTCTTGAGCTGCTCGTACTCTTCGGCGGCATCCGGGTTGATGGTACCCATGTTGGCGATGCGACGACGCAGCTTGAAAGCGGCATCCTCGGTTGCCCCCCGGTCCTCGAGCTCGGGGGTCTCGAGCGCGCGATCGAGCGGCACGCCGCAATCGTGGACGATGGCGTTGACCGCGCCTTCCACCTGAACCTCCAGGCGGCCCTTCTCCACGCGAGCCTCGGACAGGCGGGCGTTCGCGGCATCGAAGGCATCATGCGCAGCTCGCGCCGCTGCGCGAGCCTCGTTGACCGCAGCGTGCAGGCCAGCCGACGAATCCTGTGCAGCCGTCGCCGCTTCCTCCAGATCGCGCGTCCAGCGGCGAGCGCTCGCGGTAAGCTCCTCGAACAGCGCAAGCAAAGGCTCGATGCGCTTTTGAGCCACCGTTTTGCGCACAAGGGAATCGCGCGCTTCCGCATCGCTTGCATCGACGGCTTCCAGATCGCGCGTTCTCGCGTCCACCATGCGCGACGTGTACGTTTCGCGTTCGGACAGTGTTGCCGCCTTGAGCTTCGCTTCCGAAAGCGAATCGCGCAGCTGCGCCGCAAGCTTGCGCAGGGGAACCACCGTATCCTGCGCCTCCTGGAGCTTCGCCGCGCCCTCGTCCAGGCTTTTCTTCAACTGAGCCAGACGCTGCTCGAGCGCCTCCACCGAAGGGCGAGCCTCGGCAACGGTGCGCTCGGCCTGCGCTCGCTGGCCCTCGATATCGGAGAACTCACGGCGCACCGAAGCCAGCTTCTCCTCGGCTCGTCGGGCGTCTGCGCGCGCCGCGTCGGTCTTGCCTCGCAGCTCGGCCAACTGCTGCGACAGCTTCAAGCTGTCGGCCTGCGCGCTGCGCAGCGTTTCCTCGGCAGCCTGAGTGCGCTTTTCCGAAGCGGCGCGCGTCTCCTCGGCAGCCGACAACCGAGCGCGCAGCTCATCGGCGCGTCGAGCGCGCGCGAGAACGCCCTCGGCATCCTCGACCGTCGCCGAACCAACCGTCACCTTCCCGTTCGGCCATACGACGCACCCGTCCGTCGTGACGAAACGAGCACCAGAGAGGTCGCGCGCATGAGCCGCGAACGCATCTTCCCGGCTATCGCACACCACCACATCGCCCAGAAGCGCCTCGACCGCGCGAGACGCCTCCTCGGGATACGAGAGATCGTCCACCAAGGCACGGCCGAGCCCCGCTTGCGCAGCAGCGCGCGCAGGCGCCGACGTCGTCTGCTTCCCCGCGCGGGAAACGAGCACGACCTCGCCCTGCTCGTCGCAAGACAGAAGAGCAGCCGCAACCGCGCTCGCGCGAACCTCGTCGTCCACCAACAGCGCCGACACGTCCGCGCCCAGCAAGCGCTCCACCAGCGCCTCGGCACCGGCGGGCGCGCGCACCGCGCGGGCGATCGGCTCGATCCCCGCCTCCAGTTCGTCGGCATGGTCCAGCAGCCATGCGAGCGCCGGCCCCGAGGCCGCTGCGGCGCGCTCAAGTTCCTCAAGACCCTTGATCTCCGAAGACAGCAGGGTTGCGGCCTCTCGCGCCTGATCAAGCTCCGCGCGCGCCGATTCGCGTGCAACCAAAGCCTCGCCAACCTTCGCGCGCGCAGCAGCTTCCCGCTCGGTCAACGCAGCCAGTTCGGCTTCGGCCTGCGCGGCGGCTTCGGCCTGCGCGGCGGCTTCGGCCTGCGCACGGCCCAACTGAAGTTCCAGCTCCTTGCCGTGGCCTTCAATCAACTTCACATGGGCAAGCCCGCTTGCCAAAGCCTCCTGCGTCTCGGAAAGCTCACGGCGCGCCTGCTCTTGCGCGCGCTCGTCAGAGCGCTTGGCCTTCTCGATATCCTCGAGCTCGCGCTCGAGGTCTCGCCTGCGTTTGGCGTTTTGAGCCTGCTCCTCGGTCAACCGGGCAACGGCCGCATCGGCAGCCTCGCGACTTGCGCGAACCTCGGCCAACTGCGCCGCCGCCTGCGCACGGTCCGCTTCCGCCTGAGCGCGCTTGACCTTGTTCGATTCCAGCGTAACGCGCAGGTCGGCTTCGTAGCTTTGCGCCGCGCGGCGCTTCTCGTGCAGCAAAAGCACCGCGCCGTCGAACCGCTCGACAGCCGAAGACGCGCGCCGATGCCGACGGGCCAGGTCTCCCGCGTCCACACTTTCGCGCCGAATCTTCTCCTGCAGCTCTTCCGCATGTGCCTCGGCCTTGCCGATGGCAGCCCGCTTCTCTTCAAGCTCGGCCTGAAGAGCCTGCTCGCGGGTTTGCGCGCCGTCCCATGCTCGGCGCAGCGTGCGCAGGTCGTCAACGGCCAGCGACAAGCTCAAATCGGACAGCTCGGCCGCCAGCCCCTGATAGGTGCGGGCGCGTTTCGCCTTGCGCTCGAGCGGACCCAGCTGACGCTCCACCTCGGCTGCAACGTCCTTTACGCGCGCCAGGTGGGCGTCCATGGCCGCCAGCTTGCGCTCGCTTTTCGCCTTGCGCTGCTTGTGCTTGAGAACGCCAGCCGCCTCTTCGATGAGCGCGCGGCGGTCCTCCGGCTTCGATTGCAGAATGGAATCCAGGCTTCCCTGGGAGATGATGGAATGCGTGCCCGTGCCCAACCCCGAATCGTGCAGGATGTCGAGCACGTCCATGCGCCGCGCGACCGTGCCGTTGATCAGGTACTCGCTCTCGCCAGAGCGGTACATGCGCCGCGTGATGGCCACCTCGCTGTAATCGACCGGAAGCGTGCCGTCCGAATTGTCCAGCACCAGGTCCACTTCCGCAACGCCCACGCTCTTGCGCGCCGAGGACCCCGCGAAGATCACGTCCTCCATGGCCTGTCCGCGCAGGTGCTTGGCATTGCGCTCGCCCAGCACCCACAGCACGGCATCGGAAATGTTGGACTTTCCCGATCCGTTCGGGCCGACCACGGCAGTGATGCCCGGCTCCATGGCCAGGACGCTGCGGTCGGCGAACGACTTGAACCCTTTGAGGACCAGTGACTTCAAGTGCATGTGAGGCTACCCTTGCTTGCGCTGCTTCGCGCGCTCTCGTTCGGACTTCTTGCGGGCCTTCTGCTCGGCGCGTGCGGCAGCCTTCTCTTCCTTGGCCTGCTTGGCTGCGGCGGCTTTCTCCGCGCGCACGCCCTCGTCGACGCCCAGGCCGAAGAACTCGCCCAAACGAGCGAGCGTGCTTTTGGCAGCCTGGCTCTCGGCTTCCTTCTTCGTGCGCCCGGTGCCGCGGGCAAGCCCCTGCGACCCGGCGAACACCTGCGCCACGAACGTGCGGTCATGCGGCGGCCCCTGCGTTTCCACCAGCTTGTACGTAGGCGTGATGCCGTCTTCTTGCAGCTTTTCCTGCAGCGCGCTCTTCGGGTTCTCCGGCTCTTTCGCCATGTCAACCGACATGCGCGGAATAAGCGTTTCGCGCACGAAGCTCACGGCAGCGCCCATGCCGCCGTCCAGAAACAGCGCAGCCACCACGGCCTCGTACACGTTCTCGAGCGCAGAATGCAGTCCGCGCCGACCCGTTCCCGTCTCGGAAGACCCGAACACGATCACGTCCGTGAACCCCAGGCGCTCGGCTACCTCCGACAAGCTCGCGCCCGAGACGAGAGCCACCTTGATGCGCGTCAAGCCGCCTTCGTCCAGGTCGTGAAAGCGATCGAACGCGATAGTGGCCACGATGGCGCCCAAAATGCTGTCGCCCAAAAACTCGAGCCGCTCGTAGGAGTACTTGACGGCCTTGCCTTCGGTAGCCGAAGGGTGGGTTACAGCCGAAAGGAGCAGTTGCTCTTGATTGAACCGGTATCCCAGGATGCTCTGAGCCCGATCAAGCTTGCCGCGCTGCTCGTCGGTCAGCATCATGGGAGTTTCGAACCTCTTGTCAAGATTTGAAACCGAAGGCTCGTTGGAATCGAACAGGTTCTCAAGCGTCATTCTTGACCGCCGTTTCCCGGAGCGCCCGCCTGGACGCCCGTAGCCGTCTGCGCGATTATATCCGTAATGCCCGCACGTACGAAGTTCGCCGTGGTCAGAACGCCGCTCTTTACCGCATAGGCGTTCGACGAGCCATGCCCCACGATGCATGCGCCCTTCACGCCAAGAAGCGGCGCGCCGCCGTACGTATCGGGACTGACCTGCGCCATAAGCTGCTTCAAGCCGCCCTTGATGGTCAAGGCGCCCAGCTTGGTAACCGGCGTCGCCATCATGACGTCCTTGAGCGTTTTGAACAGCACCTTGGACGTGCCCTCGATGGTCTTCAAGCACACGTTGCCCGTGAAGCCGTCGGTGACGATCACGTCGTAGGTGGCGGCCAGGATGTCGCCGCCTTCAGCGTTGCCCGCGAAGTTGGAAAGCTGCTCTTTCAGCAGCTCGTGAGCCTCCTGGGCGAACTGGGACCCCTTCGTGTCCTCCTCGCCGATGTTCAGCAGGGCGGCGCGAGGGTTCTCGATCCCGAGGATCTTCTCGGCATACACCGACGCCATGCGGCCGAACTGCACCAGGTATTCCGGCTTGCAGTCCGCATTCGCCCCCACGTCGCACATGACCACGGGACGAACCGGCGACGGGATGACCGTCGCAAGCGCGGGGCGCGCTATGCCTTTGATGCGGCCCATGACCAACGTCCCGGCCGCCAGGCAGGCCCCCGTAGAGCCCGCAGAGAAAAACCCTTGCGCCGCGCCCTCTTTCACCAGGCGGCAACCCACCACGATAGACGAGCCCTTCTTCTTGCGCACGGCGTTTGCCGGATGCTCGGCCATGCCGATAACCTCGGTGGTAGGCTGAGCTACGCAACGCTCGTGCTGAGAGGCGAAGGGCTCGACCACCTCGGCCGGACCGCACAGGATAACGGTCAGGTCGGAATCGGTCGATAGCGCATCGGCAACGCCTTCGAGCACGACGGCCGGAGCGTTGTCGCCCCCCATGGCGTCGACGGTGATGGTAACTTTATCGGGCATGGTGTCCTCGCATTCCTCGGTGGAGTCGCGTGGACGCATGCGTCCGACCGCAATCGCGCGAGCGGGCGCATGCGCGCAGCGCATAGCTTCCTTCAACAGTATAGACGAACATGCAAAAAAGCCTCCCGGCTCGTCACGCAAAAAGCGTGATGTGCGGGGAGGCTTGTCAAGGCGCGGACGTAAGCGCTCGCGCGCAGGAGACGGTTAGTCCGTCTCGATGACCTCGCGGTTCTTGTAGAAGCCGCAGTTCGGGCACACGCGGTGCGGAAGCTTGGCTTCGCCGCACTGGGGGCACACGGAGCGGGAAGGCGCCGCGATCTTGTCGTTGGTGCTGCGACGGGCATGAGTGCGGGCACGGCCCATTTTGCGCTTAGGTACTGCCATGATCTCTATCTCCTTGCTTTTTGCCGAGCGGTACGCTCGCTCGCTTTCGCTTAGTAAACACGCGAAGTGGTATGGTACCAAAGGTTTGTGGGTCCCGCAAGGGTCCTGCGAGGTCATTTTTGCAAACGGCATGCAGGATTCATAAACCACTGGCACTTTCACGACAAACGCATCGTTGATCATAGCGCAAAACCAGCCTTACGTGCTCGAAAAGCGCCAAGATGCGAGAGAAGAGCACGCGCGCAGGAAGCTGAACCTAGGAGGCTCCGAACTGCATGCGGTAGTAAGCGGCGTACGTGCCGCCCAAAGCCAGCAAGTCCTCATGGGTGCCCAGCTCCGCCACGCGCCCGTCGTCCACCACGGCGATGAAGTCCGCCCCGCGAATGGTGGACAGGCGATGCGCGATGATGAGCGTGGTGCGTCCGGCCGACAGCTCGTCGAGCGAGCGCTGCACGGCGCGCTCGCTCTCGTTGTCAAGGGCGCTCGTGGCTTCGTCCAAGATGAGAATGCTCGGGTCGCGCAGAAACACCCGCGCGATGGCGATGCGCTGCTTTTGGCCGCCGGACAAGCGAGCTCCGCGCTCGCCCACGAACGTATCGTAGCCGTCGGGCAGGCTCTCAACGAACTCGTGGATGTTCGCGCGCCGTGCGGCCTCTTCTATCTCCGACGCCGTCGCATCGGGCCGTCCGTACGCAATGTTCTCGGAAATGCTGCCGCCGAACAGGTACACGTCCTGCTGCACGATGCCGATCGCCTCGCGAAGCGACGATGCCGTAATCGCACGGATGTCGATGCCGTCGACTTCGACCGAACCGGACTGGGGATCGTAGAACCGAGGGAGCAGCGAACATGCGGTGGTCTTCCCGCCGCCCGAAGGCCCTACCAACGCCACGGTGGCGCCTGCAGGCACGGCCAGGTCGAACCCCCGCAGAACGTCGCGCCTACCATCGTAGCTGAACCGCACGTCGCGATAGCGAACCGCTCCCCGCGCACGCGCGCCGCACGTTCCCGCCTCGCCGCAAGCGGCCGTGTCGAAGCCGTGCGCCGTCCGGGCAACGCGCAGGTCCAAGGCCCCCGGCGCATCCTGGATGTCGGGCCGCACGGCCAGAACCTCCATGAACCGGCGAAAGCCGGCGTAGCCCTTCTGGAACGTCTCCACGAAGTTGATCAGCTGCTCGATAGGAGAAATGAAGATGCCGATGTACAAAGCGTAGATGGCCAGATCCGTCACCGCCAGTTCGCCCTGAGCCACGAAGTACCCGCCGCCCACTACGGTAACCGCGTACAACACGCCGATGAACAGCGAGTTCACGGCATGGAACGACCCCATGAACCGGTACGAGCTTTCCTTGGTCCCCACGAACCGATCGTTCACGCGGCTGAACTTGCCGATCTCCACGGACTCGTTTCCAAACGACTTCACCACGCGAATGCCGCCGAGGGAATCCTGCAATCGAGCATTGATGTCGGCCATTTTCTTGCGGTTCTCGGTGAAGATGAGGCGTTTGCGGTAGTTGCGCCATGCGGCGTAGGCAGCCAGCAAGACGGTCGCTCCCAACATGATGGCGGTCAGCGGCACGTTGATGAAGAACAGCAGCGCGAACGATCCCACGATCTTCAGGATGCAGATGAACAGGTTCTCCGGCCCGTGATGAGCCAGCTCCGACACGTCGAACAGGTCGGTTACCAGCTTGCTCATCATCTCGCCGGTATTGTTGCGGTCGTAATAGCCGAAGCTCAAGCGTTGATACTGCTTGAACAGGTCCATGCGCATGTCCGCCTCCATGCGCACGCCCATGATGTGGCCCCAGCTGGTGATGAAGTACTGGCACGCCGTGCGCACCGAGTACAATGCGGCGAACAGAAGGGTGATCCACCCGAGCGATGTCAAAACAACGTCGGCCGATCTGGTGAAAAAGTCCCTGGTAAAGAAGTTCAAAAGCTGAGGAAACGCCAGATCGACCGCTGCGAGCACAGTGGCGCACGCCAAGTCGAAGAAGAACAGGAACTTATACGGCTTGTAGTAGCTTGCGAATCGGGCGAACACCGTGCGCGCAGAGACCTTCGGGTCGCTTTGAGGTTTGGTCGTAGTATCCATACCGCCCATTGTAGCGCTCCTGACGCGCGCAGCATAAGACAACGGGGTCAATGTCTCGTGTTCGGCAACAAGCCGGAAAACGGATCACTGACCCCGTTGCATCGTCCCATCGAAACCAAAGGGGGAATTCACTTCTCCTCGAAGGGGAAATCTTTCAGGACGGCGAAGGGGTTCGGCGGCACGTCGTCTTCGTCGGATGCCGGCTCGCAACCGCAGGGACCTTCGTTGAGGTTCGCTCCGCAGGTTGAGCACAGGCCCTTGCACTCGTCGTCGCACAACGGCACCAGCGGAAACTCCAGCAACAGCGCAGCCGTGGCAAGCGGTTCGACGTCGATGACCTTGTCTTCGGACAGCACGTCGAATTCGTCCTCGTCCATATCCTCGGGCGCGGCTTCCTCGGAATTCAGCAGGAAATAGCCCTCTATCTCGCCCGTAACGGGAAACGCGATGGTCTCGAGGCAGCGGGCGCACGCCGTTTTGGCCTCGCCCTCCACCGTGCCGGTCACCAGCAGGGCGTCACCTGTGTTGGATATATCGATCTGCCAGCTCAAAGGAGCCGAGAAGTCGTACAGATCAGGGCCCGACTTGACGACGGGCACCGTAAGCTCGCCTTCGAAATGAGCGCTTTCGGCAGGCGTGAAAAGCTCAAGGGGTACGTGGATGCGCGTCGCGTCCATTAGCGCCCCGAAGCAAGAGAGTTGGCGTTCAAGCGATCGCGGCAACGGCGCACGTTGCCCAACAGCGTATCGAGGCTCTGCTCGACGTGGCCGAACACCTCGTCGGCGTAATCTTCGGCACCGGCGCGGGTCTGACGCTCCAGCTCGCGCGCATCGGCGAGCACCTGATCGGCCTGCTGCTGGGAGATGCGAACGATCTCCTGCTCGCTGGCGATGGTCATAGCCTGGCTGCGTGCATCCTCGATCATGCGGTTGGCCTCGGCCTCTGCGTCATCGAGCAGGCTTTGCCGCTCGCGTACGATCTGACGAGCCTGAGCGAACTCGCTCGGGAACGTGTCGCGAATTTCATCCATGATCTCGAACGCCGCGGCGATGTCAACCTGGCGCATGTTGCCTTTGCCGAAAACCGGCTTAGAGTCCTCAAGCAGAATCGAGAGCTCTTCTAACAGCCCCAAGACTCCTGTTTCGTCCATGATTGTCCTTCCACCCTGGCGTGCTGCGTTTCATCTGCGTTGGCGCGCACGGGCACCATCGCGCGCATGCGTCGCAATATTCTAGCACGTATGGTCGGGAAACCGACTTCCAATGCACAAAGCAAGCACATTTCACCCGGTCGGAACGTACGTTACAGTTCCCTTACGCGTCGCCGAACTTCTTCAGCAACGCCTCGTGCACGCAGGGGGGAACGAACTGCTCCACCTTGCCGTGCAGGCTGGCTATCTCGCGAACGATGGACGACGAGAGATACATGTACTGCGGAGGCGACATGATGAACAGCGTTTCAAGCTCTTGGTTCAACTGATAGTTGAGGGCCGTCATCTGGAACTCGTACTCGAAGTCGGTAATAGCGCGCAAGCCTTTCACGACCACGGTCGCATCCATCTTGGCAGCGAACTCGACCAGCAGATCGTCGAAGGGCTCTACGCGCACGTTGGGCAGATGGCTGGTGGCCTTGCGCACCAGCTCGACGCGTTCCTCCAGCGTGAACAGGGGCTGCTTTTTCGGCGACGCCGCCACGGCCACGATGATCTCGTCCACCAGCTGGGCTGCGCGGGTTATGACGTCAAGATGCCCGCTCGTGATAGGGTCGAAGGTTCCGGGCGTCAATGCACGTTTCATGAATGGGTCACGTTTCCTCTCGTTTGGTCACACAGTGCGGCTGGACTCGTCAAGCAGCAGCACGTCCACGACAGTATCGCCGTACTTCTTTCGCTGCGCAAGGGACAAATCGCGCGCTTTTGCCGCTTCGTCCACCAACGAAACCGAAGCGGCGTCGTGCTCGTACACCACCAGGGCGTCCTGCGCAAGCGCGCCGCGCAGCCTGAGCGCCGCCACCAAATCCAGGACAGCCTCCGCCTGGTAGGCGTACGGAGGATCCAGGAACACGAGATCGAACGGGGGACGCGCATACGTCGGGGGCTCCTTGAGCACGTCCGCACGGTGAATGCGCGCGTCGCGCGGCTCAAGCCCCAGCGTTTTGGCGTTCGCGCACAGCGCGCGCATGGCCTCGCCGCCGCACTCGTAGAAATGGGCGCATCGCGCGCCGCGCGACAGCGCCTCGAACCCCAGCGCGCCCGATCCCGCGAACGCGTCGAGCACGACCGCTCCCTCGAAACCTCCGCGTGCGCTGTTCACCACGCTCATCATGGATTCCCGAACCCGGTCGGTGGTGGGGCGGGTGCCCTCCCCTTTCGGCGCCTTGAGCGTGCGCCCGCGGTACTCGCCTGCAATGATTCTCATGCTATCCTCCCTGCACGGCATGCTCGCCCGCGAACATGCGCCTCATCTCGCGCGCGAGCGGGCGATGCGCCGCATCCTCGAGCGCCGGGTCCTCGTCTATGATCGCGGCCGCATCGGCATGCGCCGCCTCGATGATCTTGCCGTCCCGCACCACGTTCACCAGCTTGAGGCCGCTCGCGCCGTGCTGACGGTTGCCCAGGATATCGCCTTCGCGACGAAGCGACAAGTCGTAGCTGGCAAGCTCGAAGCCGTCGTCGGTGCGCTCCATGGCCGCCAGGCGCGTGAGCGCTGCGTCCGATTTGGAAGCCGAGATCAAGTGAACCTGCGCCGCAAGGCGGCCGCGCCCCACGCGTCCGCGCAGCTGATGCAGCTGCGAAAGGCCGAAGCGATCGGCGTCCTCCACGATCATGATCGTGGCGTTGGGAACGTCCACGCCCACCTCTATGACCGTAGTAGCCACGAGAACCTGCGTCTCCCCTGACCGGAAGCGGTCCATGACGGCCTGCTTCTCCGCAGAGCGCATGCGCCCATGCAGAAGCTCCACGTTCCAGTCGGCGAACACGGTCGCTTGCAAGTAGGTTGCCTCTTTCGCAGCGGCGGCCACGTCGTCTCCGGCCAGGTCGTCGTCGCTTTCGATGCTGATGGCGGCGTACTCGTACGCCTCTTCGTCGGCCTCGCGGCGACGCCCGCCCGATCCCCCGTCGGATGCTTTCGCGTCCCGCTCCTCGCCGCTCTGCCCGATAAGCGGGCACACCACGTACACCTGCTCGCCGCGCGAAAGCGCTTCGCGCGCGGCGTCGTAAGCGTGGCCGCGATCGGCCTTTTGATGCACGAACGTGGTCCGCTGCGCCGTGTCGTTCGGCCGCTGCTTGATATAGGACAGCGTCAAGCCGCCGAACAGCGCCAGCGCAAGGGTGCGCGGGATGGGCGTGGCCGTAAGGAACAAGGCGTCGGGCGCATCGCCTTTCGACAGCAACTTCGCGCGCTGCTCCACGCCGAAGCGCTGCTGCTCGTCGATCACCACAAGGCTCAGGCGCTTCGGAGCCACGTCGTCCTCTAAAAGGGCATGCGTTCCGATAAGCACGTCCAACGAGCCCTCCGCGAGCCGTTGCAGGATCGCCTCGCGCTCCGCAGCGGACGTCGATCCGGTCAAGACGTCCCACGACACGCCCGCAGCGTCAAGCAAAGGTCCGAGGCTTTTCCCATGTTGACGGGCAAGCACCTCGGTAGGCGCCATGAGCAGCGCTTGCGCTTGGGTGTCGGCCGCCGCCGCCAGCGCGAACGCGGCCACGACGGTCTTGCCGGTGCCCACGTCGCCCAACAGCATGTGGTTGGCGACCGTCGGCGCGGCCAGCTGCCCCAAGATGTCCGCCTTCGCCCGCTTCTGCTCCGCCGTCAACTCGAAGGGCAGCGCGGCGGCAAGCGCGCCTATCCGAAGACCGTCCGTCCGATGGCGCACAGCCTGGCGACCGGCGCTGCGCTCACGGCCCTGACTCATGAGCATGAGCTCCAGGAACAGCAGTTCCTCGTAGACCAAGCGGCGCCGCGCCTCGGCAACCTCCTCCATCGAATGGGGGGCATGGATGCTCGATAATGCAACGCCCCTGCTCATCAAGCGGTATTTCGCTCGAATCTCAAGAGGAAGCGGATCGTACAGGCCCGCGCACGCGTCAAGCGCGTTGCCGACGAGCCGACGCATCCATGCAGCCGACACCTTCTCGCACGCCGGATGCACGGGAATGATCATGCCCTCCGCCGCATTGGGGCCTTCAAGGACTTCAAGGTACGGGTTGGTCATGCGCTTGAAGCCGTAGTTGAACTCCAGCTTCCCCGCCACCGCAATCCTCATGCCGGGCTTGACCTGGTCCATGAGCCACGGTTGCCGAAAGCACGTCACCATGAGCAGCCCCGTGGAATCCACGAGCGAGATCTCCACCAAGGAAAGCCGGGGCTTGGGACGCTTGAGCTTGATCTCGTGGACCGATCCCTCGATGGTGCAGGAACTGCCGATGACCGCCGAGGCCACCGTCTCTTTGGCGGATAGGTCGACGTACCTGCGCGGGAAATGGGTCACCAGGTCCCGCACCGTGCGAATGCCGAGCCCCGCCAGCGCCTTGGCGCGACCGGGGCTCACCAAACGGACGCGCTCGACGGATTCGTCGAGCGCGAGAGTGGCTGCAAGTCTGTCGGGCTGGCCGTTACTCAACGGACATCACGATGGGATACAGGGGCTGGTCGCCGCGATGGGCGTCGATCTCAAGATCCTCGTGGGCCTCTTCGATGCGCGCCACCAAAGCGTCGAACGCATCGTCGTCGATGTCCTCGCCCGCCAGGATGGTCAGCGTGTCCGCGTCGTCGGCGTCCATGACGGACAAAAGCGCCATGACAACCTCCTCGGTCGAAGAACCGACGGACTCGATGGAGCCGTCGGCGATGCCGATGGCGTCGCCTTCCTTGATGGGATTGTCGTGCGCATCCTTGGAATCCTTGATGGCGGTAGTGACCTCGCCGGTCTTCACGTCGGCGTACGCCTCGGTCATGGACTCGACGTTGTCGTCCAAGCTGGCGTCCTCGTCGAAGCCGAACAGAGCCGCAAACGCTTCGGGCACGCTGCGCGTCGGAACCACGGCGCACGGCTTGTCAGCCAGCTCGCAGGCGCTCTGGGCCGCCATGATGATGTTCTTGTTGTTCGGCAAGAAGATCACGGCGTCGGCGTTGACCTCGCCCGCAGCGTCCAAAAGGTCCTTCGTGGACGGGTTCATGGTCTGCCCGCCGGAAACAACCACGTCGACGCCCAAGCTCTTGAGTATCTTCGCGTTGCCCTCGCCCGCGGCAACCGCCACGAAGCCGAGCGGCTTGGAAACGGCGGCTTCCTCGGCAGCCAGCGCGTCGGTGCGCGCCGCGCTCTGAAGCTGCATGTTGTGGATATGCACCTCGGAGATCTGGGAATCGTGCGTCAAGAACCAGCCGAGCACCTCGTCGGGACGGTTGGAGTGCACGTGCACCTTGAAGTTGGGGTGCATGCCCACCATCAGGTCGCAGTCGCCCATCGTGGGCAGAAACTCGCGCGCGGCGTCCACGTCGACCGTATCCGAATGCACCAAGAACTCGGTGCAGTAGCGAAACGCCGAGCCCTCCCAGTCGTTGACCTGCTCGATCTCGACCTTCGGCGCGGCGTTGCGGGCGAAGGCCAGCTCGTCGCGCAGCGGACCCTCCTTGCCGGTCAGCGCGGCCACGAACGCGTCGAAGAAGATGGCCAGGCCGAAGCCGCCGGCGTCCACCACGCCGTTCTCCTTGAGAACGGGAAGCAGGTCGGGCGTGCGCTGCACGGAAGCGTAGGCTTCCTCCACCACGGCGGCCAGCGCTTCGTCGCACGAGAGCTTCTTCTTGCGCGCGCGCTTGGCGGCGGAGGCCGAGTCCTTCAGCACCGTGAGGATGGTTCCCTCGACCGGCTTGCGCACAGCCTGGAAGGCCACTTCCTGGGACTTGGAGAACGCTGCTTCGATGCTGTCGGCGTTCAGCTCGTCGTGCCCAACGCTGCCCTCGCACAGACCGCGCAAAATTTGCGAGGTGATGACACCGGAGTTACCGCGAGCGCCCATGAGCGCGCCGGTCGTGATCGCCTTGCGAATTTCCGCGCCGCTGGCCCCGATGGGAAGCGCGGCAAGGTTCTCGACAACCGTCTCGAGCGTCAGCGACATGTTCGTGCCGGTGTCTCCGTCGGGCACGGGAAAGACGTTGAGACGGTTGATCTCGTCTTTGCGCTCGCTCAAGGTCTTGCTCGCCGCCGCAATGGCGTTGAGCAGGTCGTTCGCGGTATAGGATTCTGACATGGTGGTTCTATTCTCCTTCAAATTAGCCCGCCGCGCGCGTCGTCCTCGCGCGGTGCGCAGCGGTTCGTCAAAGACAGGCGGCGGTGCTACTTGCGCACCTTCACGCCCTGCACGTGCACCTCTACCCCGTCGAGCGGGACGCGAGCGTACTCGGTCAAGGCGAACGTTACCTGGTCGATGAGGTTCTGCGACACCGTGTTGATGTTCGTGCCGTATTCGATGACCACGTACAGTTCGACGTGCACGCCGCCGTCGGTCGCGGTCACCACCACGCCGCGACGAAGCCGGGAGGCCGGAAGTATCTTCGCGATGCCGTCGGCAGCGGAGGGCGCAGCCATGCCGACCACGCCGTAGCATTCGAGCGCGGCATTGCCGACCATATCGGCCAAGACATCGTTGGCAACATGGAGGTTGCCAGGTATCGTATCGTTCATGGCGTTCCTTTCCGAGCGCGGACGGACCGCGCGCTGCAAAACCTGCTTCAGCAGTATAGCGCAAGGCCTTGCGCCCGTGCGACGTGCCCAATTGCAACTGAAAGTATATTACACGAAAAATTCTTGTGGCCGTTTGAGTTTATGTGCTATAGTGTGAAGGCTTTTTTGTCATCAACGGCTTGCGCCGACGAGCAACCAACGTACATGGAGTGATGAACGATGTCGAAGATTTGTGAAGTTTGCGGTAAGGCTCCCGTGGCGGGTCGCAGCATTAGCCACTCGCACCGCGTGAGCAATCGCTGGTTCCGTCCGAACGTGCAGAAGATCACGATCAAGGACAACAAGGGCCGTGTCCGCAAGGCCAACGTGTGCACGAAGTGCATGAAGGCCGGCAAGGTCGAGCGCGCGTAAGTTCGCGCTTCGCGCGACCGCTCGTCGCGCATGCATCGAGTAAAAAAGCCCGCATCGCTGCGGGCTTTTTCTCGTTGGGCAGCACGCTCGACGGCGAAAGCCCTGGCTCGGATCCGAATCGGAACCGATCTACTCTAAGATGAGCAGACGGCCGCAATGGGGGCATGCGGCCATGTTTCCCTGCGCGCGCATGTCGATGAGCCGGCCGTGCTCGATTCCCATGCGGCACGCCCCGCAGTTGGACCCCTGCAAGCGCGCGACCGCAACGCCACCCGTACGGGAAAGCGTTTTCGCGTACGCCTCGAACAGCTCCTCCGGCAACGCCGCCGCCAACGATGCGCGCTCGGCCTCCAATCGGGCAAGGCCGTCCTTGAGCGCCCCGCCTTCCTTCACGAACACCTGGGTAGCCGCTGCTTCCTGGGAATCGATGTCGGCAAGCGCTTTCTCCACCTGGGCTTGCACGGCCTCTATCTTCGCCAGCTCTTCGCCTACGGAGGTCAGTTCGCCTTCCAGGAAGTTGCGGCGCTTCGCGAAGCCGTTGAGCTCCTTCGTCCGAGCCTCGACGGCACGGTAGTCTCCGCGCGCACCGTCGATCTCGCCTTGGACCTTGCGCTGCTTCTCGGCCAAGGACGCGTCCTCGTCGGTGATGCGCGCGAGTTTCGCGTCGGCTTCGGCATGGAGCGCATCGAGCTGCGCGCGCTTCTGGTCGACCGCCTTGCGCTTGGTTCGCGCGTCAAGGATGATGCGACGCTGGGGAAGCTCTTCAAGCTGCTTTCGCGCGCGCATGGCCTCCAAATCGATATGCTGCATTTGGAGCAGCGTTGCAAGATCATCGGTATCTACATGCATGCGTTTCCTTTGTCTGCGTCTCAGCGCCGCGCACGCGACGTTGCGACCATTATACCCGTACCGTTTCGGGGTACGTCCAGTTATCCCGTTGATCGACCATCATCACAAGCTCATCGGGAATGCCCGCGCTTTTGACGGCCGCCGCAAGCACCGGCACAAGCGGAAGCTCGCTGGTGTCGTGCCCCAGCTCGATCACGCCCAAGCCCGCCTGGGAAAGGTCGAGCGCTTCGTGGTACTTGATCTCGCCGCACACCAAGCAGTCGGCCTGGGCGCGCAAGGCAGCGCGGCCCACGTCGCCGGTTGCGCCGGTGCAGGTGACCACGCGATCCAAGTCGCGCGAGAAATCGCCCCATACGCGAGGAGCGCGCGCGAACACCGAAGTACAGCGCGCGGCCAGCTGGCCCAGGGTGAGCGCATCGCCTTCGCCAAGCCCGCACACCTGCCCGTATCCCTTGCCCTGAGCTCCGGGGATAGGCAGCAAGACGCGATGGAACACCAGGCTCAACATGCCCGGAAGCACGCAGCGGGCACGCGGGCTCACGTCGAGGGCCGTATGGTAGGACATGATCGCCACGCCGCGCTCCACCGCGCGCCACACGCCCGCGCCCGAGCACGCCGCCACCGACGATGCCGGCTTGAAGGAGTCCGGCGGAGCAAGAAACGCCGGATGGTGCGTCACCAGCACGTTCGCTCCGGCGTCGGCCGCAGCGTCGATGGCCGCCACCGTGGGATCGAGGGCAACGGCCACCCCGGTCACCACGCGCGCGGGATCCCCCACCGTCATGCCGGTGCAGTCCCACGACTCGGCGTCCGCGGGCGGGAACTCGGCAAGAAGGGCGCGCTCGAGCGCGCCGATCGTAAGGGTTGCCACCGGCTTAGAAAGCGGGCCGGACGCACGGCAGGCGAGGCCCTTCTGCTTCTTACCGTCCTTTTGGTTCTTCTTAGCTGCAACCATGACGCTGCTCCTTTGCTCGAATTGCAAGAAACGACTGCATCCAGATTACTCGATGGGTATTTCGCGACGGTCCCCGTCGGCTGTCGGCACCGTAACCGTTCTGTAACCGGCTCGGGCCATGAGGCGGTACGCCTGCTCGATATCGCGCGCAACGTTTTGGGGCTTGTGCGCGTCGGTGCCCACAGTGCACGGAACGCCCGCGCGGCAGAATGCCTCGAGCAACGCAGGCGCGGGGAACATCTCTTTGCAGGCGTAGTACGAACCCGACGTGTTCACCTCGATCATGCGGCCCGCTGCCGCGCACGCCTGCGCAGCCTGCTCGTAAAGCGGCTGCGGGTCGAAGCTGGGATAGAACCCGAACTTCTTGGCCAGATCGGGATGGGACATCACGTGGAACGGCATGGTCGACGACACGGCCTCGCACCACACCTCGAAGTAGCGCCGCCAAATGGCGTCCGCGCCCACCTCGTCCCAGCGACCGCGCTGGGCGGGGTCGTCGAACGGCCAGCGATCCACGAAGTGCACCGACCCCAGCACCAGGTCGAACGGCGCGAAATCGTCTTCGGAAAGCACGCGGTCCTCGTCGTCGCCCAACCAGTCCAGCTCGCAGCCCGCGATGATCTCCATCTCCGGATGGGCTGCGCGGGCGGCCTCGATGGCGGCCAGGTACTCGCCCACCCGATCAGCGGGCATGGCCAGGTAGCTCTGCGGATCGAACGCATCGGTCAGCGGAAAGTGCTCCGTCACGGCGATGGTGGAAATGCCTGCCGCCGCAGCCGCGGACACCAGCTCCTCCACCGTGCCCTCCCCGTGGTTCGTAAAGCACGTATGCGTATGCGTGGTAACGAGTTCCATGCTGTTCACAAGCTCCTTAATGCGATCGGGTTCGAAAACCCGGAGGGTCGTATCAGTTCCAATCCAGGCTTTTGCGCATCGCTTCGACGAACGCGTCGACGTCCGCTTCGGTGGTGTAGCGGCCCATCGACACGCGCAGCGCGCCATGAGCGCGATCGGCGTCGATTCCCAAAGAGCGCAGCACGTGGCTCGGCTCGAGGGAATGCGACGAGCACGCCGAGCCGCCCGACACGCCGAAGCCCTGTATGTCCAAGCGCAGGATGAGGGTTTCGCTCTCAAGTCCGTCTACCAGCACGTGCACGATGTTGGGCAGAAACGCGTCGTCGCCCGGCTCGACCTGAACCGTAGCGCACACGCCCTCCAGAGTCCCAAGGCAAGCGTACAGCTTGTCGCGCAGCGCCCGCAAGCGCGCCGCCTCGGTCTGCCATTCGGGCTGCACCGCGCGCACGGCCGCGGCGAACCCTGCCGCAGCGGCGACGTTCTGCGTGCCGCTGCGCCGACCGCTTTCCTGTCCGCCGCCCGTCTGGTAGGGTTCGAACGGCGTGCGGGTTTTCAGGTACAAAGCGCCGATCCCCTTAGGGCCGCCCACCTTGTGCGCGGAAAACGAAGCGGCGTCGACGCCCCACGCCTCCAGGTTCACGAACGTCTTGCCCAGCGCCTGCACGGCGTCGGTATGGAAGAGCGCGCCTGCTGCATGCGCGATGCGCGCAAGGTCGGCTATCGGCTGGATGCTGCCCACCTCGCTGTTCGCCGCCTGCACGGAAACGAGCACCGTGTCCTGGTCGAGCGCGCGCTCAAGCGCCTCGACCTCGATGAACCCTTGGCGGTTCGGCGCGAGTTTGGTAACGCGAAAGCCCTCCGCCTCCAGGCGCTTCGCCGGAGCCAGCACGGCGTCGTGCTCCACTGCCGTGACGATCACGTGAAGCGCAGCCGACCCCTTGCCCGCGCGCCTGCGCGCGTCGGCGGCCGCATGCGCCAACCCCACGAGAGCGGCGTTGTCCGCTTCCGTGGCGCCCGAGGTGATCACGATCTCGTCAGGCCGGCGCGCGCCCAAATCGGCAGCGAGCGACCTGCGCGCGTCCTCGAGCGCTTTGAACGCCGCGCGTCCGGGGGCGTGGAGCGAGTTGGCGTTGCCTCCCACGGCAAGGTTGGCGCGTCCGGGAACCTGGTAGGGTGCCATGGCCGCCGCAGCCTCTTCGCACAGGGGCGCCGTAGCCGCGTAGTCCAGGTACACGTAGTCTTCGGGCACCGAGCGCATGAACCTACGCCCCCTTCGCGGCAAGGGCGGCCGCGCGCGCCTCTTCGGCGACGGCGGTGATATCGGCGATGGCCTGCGCGGGGTCCTCGGCCCCGCACACGGCGTTGCCGCACACCAGGACGTCGGCGCCGGCCGCCGCCACCAGCGGAGCCGTTTTCAAGCCTATCCCGCCGTCCACCTGCACAAGCGGGGAAACGCCCAGCGCGCGCGCCATCTCCACCACGCGCTCGACTTTCTTCTCGCTGCTTTCGATGTAGCTTTGGCCTGAAAAGCCCGGCTCCACGCTCATGATGAGGACCATGTCCAGATCGGCGAGAACCGGCGCCAGCGCGCCGGTGGGCGTGTTCGGCTTCAAGCTGACCGCGGCCTTCGCGCCGCCCGCATGGATGGCTGCCACGGCGCGCGACAGCTCGTCGGCCCCTAGCGCTTCGGCGTGGACGGTCACGATGTCCGCGCCCGCGTCGAGGAACCACGGCAGCTGCTCGAGCGGGTTCGAGATCATGAGGTGAACGTCCAACGGCAGCTCGGTCGCGCGCTTGAGCTGCTTGAGCACGGGCACTCCCATGGTCAGGTTCGGGACGAAATGCCCGTCCATGACGTCTACGTGCACGTATCCCGCACCGGCTTTCTCCAAGAGCGCCACATCGCGCCCCAAGTTCATGAAATCGGCTGATAGGATGGACGGTGCGATCTTCACCGGTTCGAACATGGCTGCGTTCCTTCCTCGTCGCTTGCTGCCGTCATTCTAGCGCAACCGACGCGCGCACGCTTGCAACCGACGCGCGGCAGGCGAAAAACAACACGCAGCCGCAAGCTGCGTCGACCTCTTGCGCGATTCCTTGGTTGCCGAACCGTAACATCGAGGATCGTCCGAGCGGGACTGCATTATAATGAGGCGAAACCGACCGGAAGAAGGCAAGATGGCTTCAAGCACCGGGATGTACTTCGCGTACCGCACCCCGCACGGACCCATCACCATACGCACGAGCGACCGCGGCGTCACGCACGTGGCGTTCGGCGACGTGGCCCTGCCCGGCGTTCGTCATCCCAGCCAGCTTGCCACCCGCACGGCCAACGAGCTTTTGGAGTACTTCGCCGGAAAGCGCACCTTCTTCGACATCCCGATCGACGCCGAGGGAAGCGCGTTTCAGCGCGCCGTATGGTCCGAGCTTGCCCGCATCCCCTACGGAGCATCGCGCACGACGGCCGAAGTGGCCGCGCTCATGGGGAAGCCGGGCTCCTACCGATCGGTCGGGACGGCGGTCAAGAAGAACCCGCTTGCCATCTTGGTTCCCGACCACCGCGTGGTGGGAAGCGACGGCCGCCCGGTCGGCGCCGATGCATCCGCGCGTCTCAAGAGGGCGCTGCTCGACATGGAACGGAAACGCCTGACGTGAGCACGTACGCTTCGAACATCATCTTCGCGGCCACCGCATTCCCGCTGGCCGCCTTCCTGATCACGCTGCCTTACCTTATCTACCAGTACCGACGATTCGGCTCGATTCCCTGGCTGAGGACCCTTGTCGTGTACTCGTTCGTTTTCTACTTGATGTGCGCGTACGTTCTTGTACTGCTCCCGCTGCCGGCCGACCGCTCCGCCGTGGTCCCCTACGCCGCCGCGCCCCAACTGGCTCCCTTCAACTTCCTGCGGCAGTTCTTGGCGCATACCGCGTTCTCGCCCGCCGACCCGGCCTCGTGGATCGCCGCGATACGCAGCCCTTACATCTACGAGGCGCTGTTCAACGTGTTGCTGCTGGTGCCCCTTGGCATGTACCTGCGCTACTATTTCCGCCGCACGTGGTGGCAGACCTTGCTCATCGGCTTCGCCGTGACGCTGTCGTTCGAGCTTTCGCAGCTCACGGGCCTTTGGGGTTTGTACGAGCACCCGTACCGACTGTTCGACGTGGACGACCTGATCACGAACACGCTGGGCGCTATGACGGGGTTTTGGCTGGTCGCCCCGCTCATGCGCGCGTTGCCCGATATCCGTCTTGTCAACGAGGAGGCGCGCCAAGCCGGGTTGCACGCCGGAGCCCTGCGGCGCGCGCTTTCGTTCGCGATGGACTTCGCGCTGGCGCTCGCATCGACCTCGGCTTGCATGTTCGCGCTGCGCAGCACGGGCGTCCTTGCCGCCGTCGCCGCGCCCGGCGCAGACGACGGCGTTGCGGCGGCCATCCTGACGTGCGCCTGCCTGGTGGTGTTCGGCGCGATCCCCGTGTTCGCCCACGGCCAGACGCCAGCTCAAAAGCTCTTGCGGCTGCGCGTTGTGCGTCCCGACGCCTCCCCTGCCCGCTGGTATCAGTACGCAGCGCGCTACGGCCTGCTGTTCCTGTTCGCAGCGCTCCCGCTGTTCGCGTTGCTGCTGGTCATCGGTGCGGGCGCGTCGCAAGGCGGAGAGGCTGGAGCGGTCGGCAGATTCGTTGCCGCACAGCGCGGGTACTTCACGGGCGCCTGGGCCGCGCTCATGCTGGCATGGGCGATCTCGCTTGTCATGAGGGCAAGGCACGCCGTGCGCGCAGGCACCCCCTTCGTCATGCTCAACGGATTGATGAGCAACACGCGCGTCATGACCGAGCAGGGCGTTGAGATCGAGCGCGAGCGGCGGCGCGCGCTGAACGTGGCCGACGTGGCGCGGCTCGAGCAGATGATAGCCGAAGACGGCACGCCCCTTTCCGCGCTCATGGAGCAAGCGGGGATCGCCGTGGCGGAAGCGGTGCGCGATTGGGCGCCCGATCCGGTTCCCGTTGCGGTCTTGGCGGGATCGGGCAACAACGGCGGCGACGGATGGGTTGCGGCGCAAGCGCTTGCGGAAGCCGGGTACCCCGTGACGTTGATAGCGCCCGACCTGGCAGAGCGTCTGCATGCCGAACCTGCGCGAACGGTTGCCATGAGCGTGTTCTCGCAGGCTGCCAAGCAGGGCCTTCCCCTTAACGTGCTCATCGCGCCCGATGCCGACATCCTGACCGATGCGATCGAGCGGGCGGACGTCGTCGTGGACGCGCTTCTGGGAACCGGGTTCGCGGGAGCCGAAGTGCGCGAGCCGTACGCGACGTGGATCAAGGCGGCCAACCGCAAGCGCTTCGAGGGACCGCGCGAACGGGGTCGCGGACGGCATCGCAAGCGCGTCTACGAGCAGGGCGACCACGCCCGGCTGCCCTACAGCCTTCCCACGAAGGCCAAAGGAGCGCCCTTCGCCGTGTCGATCGACGCCCCAAGCGGCCTATCGGCCCAAACGGGAGCCGCGGCCGCCCCCTGCTTCGCCGCCGACATGACCGTGACCATGTTGGCTTACAAGCCAGGACTCATCGCGCCCGGAGCCCGGCGATGGACCGGTATCGTCGCCCTTGCGAAGCTTGTGGACACGCGTCCTTACCTGGAGAAGCTTCGGCTCTTTGATGCAGAGCCGAAACCTGCGCCCCCTACTCTTTAGCTTTCAGGAAGTAGAAACCGGCCAGCGATCCGTCCTCGAAGAAGCTGATGCGGAACTCGGCGGAGCCGTTCTCGTAGGACGCCTGCTCGATAACGGTTGCATACGAGCGACCCTTGCTTTCGCCATGCAAAAACGTCTTGTCGCCGTACTCGACGAACGCGCCGTACTCGTCTTGCGCCGCGCTCAGGTTCTGGGAGAGCTGCTCGGCCGTCACGCCCGCGTCCTGATAGCGCGCGGCAAGCGCCTCGTAGTCGCGCGCATTGAACTCGTCGACCACTTCATGGGCCCAGACGGTCACGCCCTCCTCGGTCGCCCATGACGGCAGGCCCTTCTCGACCTGCGCGTCAGGCTGCGAACATGCCGTAAGCAGCACGCACGCAAGCAGCGCCGCTGCAAGCGTCAACGCGACGGCAAGCCGTCCCCGCCCCTGCCTCGATGCACTCATACCAGCCACGTCCTTCCCTGCTCGATTCGCATGTAGCGTTCGACCATTATACCGAAAGCCCTCCCAAAGCCCGGCGCGCATGAAAAAGCCCCTCTTCAACCGGGGGAATCGAAGAGGGGCTGCGCAATGCGCACCAAGGAGAAGGGGAAGGTGCGCATGTCCTGCGACCCGTCGCGAAGTTGAGAGAGATGAGGTTCACGCGAGTGACGAAGCGGCGGGTCTCGAATCGGTTGTCAAAGCCTTGCGCGAAGGCGCACAGCAAAGACTACCTTCGATGCCAGAAGGGCGCAACGAACTTGGACGTTCGGTGAACCCTTGGTCATCGCTTCGTTAATCAACTGTAGTTTTGATCATGCGACCGAAACTACAGCGCGCTACAACCCGTAGAATTCCGTGGTCAAAGGCCGGTTCGTAAGCGTATGGGCCACGTCGTGGGGGTCGGCCCCTTCCCACACGATGCTGCGCACCACGTCGGTGATGGGCAGCTCCACCCGGTACGCGTCGCCGAGCGTCTTGAGGGTCTTGCACGCCAGAGCGCCCTCGGCCACCATGTGCGTCTGCGCGGTGAAGTCGTCGAGCGTGGACCCTTCGGCCAGCAGCTTACCGAAACGGCGGTTGCGCGAATGCTCGGACGTGCACGTGGCGATCAGGTCGCCCGTGCCCGCCAGCCCCATGCACGTGATGGCCTGCCCGCCGCAGCGCACGGTCAAGCGGCTCATCTCCGCCAGGCCGCGCGTCATGAGCATGGCGGCGGTGTTGTCGCCGTAACCCAGCCCGTAGGACACGCCCACCGCGATGGCGATGACGTTCTTGAACGCAGCGCACAGCTCCACGCCGCACACGTCGTCGCTCACGTACGTGCGGAAACTCTCCGCCGCGAACAGCTCCTGGAAAAACGAGGCGGTATGCTCGTCGGAGCTGGCGATGACCGTGCCGGAGGGAATGCCCTTGATAACCTCTTCGGCATGGTTCGGACCCGAAAGAACGGCCAGGCGACCGGCGTTTCCCATCTCGGCTTCGAACACCTCGACGGGAAGCAGGCCGCTTCCCTCCTCCACGCCTTTCGAGCAGATGATAACGGGGAAGTCGGCATCGACCACGTCGGCGAGCGCACGCGCCACGCCGCGCATGAGGTTCGACGGCGTTACGATGACCGCGGCTTTCGCGCGCAGCAGCGCGTCTTGGTACGACACAGTGGCCACGATGTTCTCGGACAACTCCACGTCGCTCAAGTAGCGAGGATTGCGGTGCTCGGCGTTGATCGCCTGCACCACTTCGGGCTTTCTTGCCCACAAGCCCACGTTGTGGCCGTTTTCGGCAAGAACCTGCGCCAGCGCCGTCCCCCACGACCCCGCCCCGATAACCGCGATTTTCACGTAGGACTCCCTTCGAGCTTTCCTGTCGTTCGTAAAGCCAGCAAGAGGCGTCGGCATGTTCCGCTGCTCGACGGAACAGCGGAGCCTTACGCCTTCTTCTTGTCGCCGATGCGGCTTTCCGTCCCCGCGCGCAGACGCACGATGTTCTCGCGATGCGCCCACACCACGGTCAATCCGGCTATCGTGCACAAAGCGACCGCGGCCCAATCGCCCCAGAAGTAGTACAGGGAGAAGAACGGGCAGGCCACCGCCGCCGCGATCGAGCCGACCGACACGTACTTCGTGGCAACCACCAGCACGATGAAGATGGCAAGCTCGAGCCATGCGCCCACCCAGCCGAACACGACGAACAGGCAGCCCACGGCCACCGCGATGCCCTTGCCGCCCTTGAACTTGAGCCAGGGGCTGAAGATATGCCCCCACACGCAACCCAGGAACGCCACGGTCAGCATGGTGTCGTACGACACGAGCGAACCAGGCTCCAAGCCGCCGCCCGGCAGCAGGTACCACGAGAACGCCCAGGCCAGCACACCCGACAAAAGGCCCTTGCCGAAATCCAGCACGAACACCGAATAGCCGCCCACCTTGCCCATCGTGCGGATGGCGTTCGTGGTCCCGATGTTGCCGCTGCCGTGCTCGCGGATGTCGGTATGGTAGAACACCTTCGAGATGATCAGCCCGAAGGGAATGGAACCCAGAAGAAACGCCGCAACGAACAGCGCTCCTGCAACCAGCAAATCCTGCATCGTATGCTTAATCCTTCTTCTTGAATTTGAAACCGACCGGCGTGCCCGTCAGGTCGAAGCTTTCGCGCAAGCGGTTCTCGAGGAACCGCTCGTAGTTGTCGTTCACGAGGTCCGGACGGTTCGCGAAGAACGTGAAGCGCGGCGGGCAGGTAGACGTCTGCGTCACGTACTTCATGCGCAGCACCGCCTTGCCGTTGCTCACCGTATGGCCCGTTTCGCGAATGCCCGTAAGCCAGGTGTTGAGCTTGTTCGTGGGGATGGTCTGGCTGTAGTTCTCGAACGCGGAATCGATGGCGTCCCAGATGCGGTCGACCTTCTTGCCCGTAAGCGCGGAAATGGCGATGACGGGAGCGTAGCCCACGAATCCCAGGCGGTCGGCTATGCGCTCGCGGATCTCGGCCTTGGCCTCGGGGCCCTCGACGAGGTCCCACTTGTTCAGGACGATGATCATGGCGCAACCGCGATCCGCCGCGAATCCGGCGACGCGCTGGTCCTGGTCAGTCAAGCCCAGCGTGGAGTCGATGACCAGAAGCGCCACCTGGGCGCGATCGATAGCGCGCATGGCGCGCACGAACCCGTAGTACTCCACGTCCTCGTCGATCTGGCTCTTGCGGCGCAAGCCCGCCGTGTCCACGATGGTGTAGTGCTTGCCCTCGTGCTCGACCAGCGTGTCGATGGCGTCGCGCGTGGTTCCCGCCACGTCGGAGACGATGGAGCGGTCCCCCTTGGTCATCCGGTTCGTCAGCGAGCTCTTGCCCGCATTGGGGCGCCCGATGATGGCCACGTTGATGCCCGGATCATCCTCGACGTCCGGCACCTCGACCTTGCGCAGCTCTTCCACGATGGCGTCCAGCAAATCGCCGGTACCGTGGCCGTGCGTGGCCGAAACGGGCCACGGGTCTCCCACTCCCAGCTGGTAGAACTCCCACAGCTCGTCTTCGCTGCCGGGCGTGTCCATCTTGTTCACGGCCAGAAACACCGGCTTGGAGGTTCTGCGCAGAACGCGAGCCACCTCTTCGTCGTCGGCGTTGATGCCGGTCTTGCCGTCGACCAAGAACACGATGACGTCGGCTTCATTCGCACCGGCGAAGGCCTGGGAGCGAATGGACCCCTGGAAGGCGTCGTCGTCGCCCATCTCGATGCCGCCGGTGTCGATCAGCTTGAAGTCGCACCCGTTCCAGTCGGCTTCGTGATAGGATCGGTCGCGCGTGACGCCGCGCATTTCATGTACGATGGCCTCGTTGGCCTGGGCTATGCGGTTGACGAAGGTGGACTTGCCGACGTTCGGCCGTCCCACCACCGCCACGATTGGCAAAGGCATGGTGCAACCTTTCAGATTGATTCGTTAGCTTGAAGTCGGCGCGTTCTGCCCGACAAGGTCGATGATCTCGGAAAGAAAACCCGACGCGTTACAGGATACCACGGCAAGCGGCGCGCCCGCGCGCCTTCCCATATCCTCCAAAGTCATGTCATCGAGGGTCACCCCGTCGTCGTTGAACACGACGCTCGGAACCACGAACAGATCGCCGTCGTCGCACGCTTGGATCGCAGAAGCGATGTCGCACCCGCACAGCAGGCCCGTGACGTCCACGTTGCCCCCGAAGAAGTCGTTCTTCACGAACAGGGGCTCGAACCAGGGCGCGACGGCGCTGCGCGCAGCCAGCGGCCCGAGGAACTGGCGGGTTGCGAAACCGGCGACGTAGCGCACGCGCAGGCCGGCCTGCCCGAGCGCGTCCGCAGCACGAGCCACCGTCCCGTCGCGCTCGGCCTGCTCCCAGTCGTCCACGAACGACCGGATGATGCCCACGCCGTCCTCGAACATGCCGAAATCGCCGTAGTGCTGCGACGGAGGAAGGTTCTGCAGCAGCTCGGAGCCGTACGCGTTGTGGTAGAACTCGTCGGCGGCGAACGCCCACATGATTCCGCGTTCGGCGAGCGCGCGCGCCTGGAACGGCACGACCAGGTCCATGACCGCGCGCGACGACACCGGGTCGTTGAAACTGCGGTCGAAGCACGTCTGATGCTTGGTGAACCCGAGCGGCACGATGCAGACGTCCAGGATGCCCGGGCGCTCGTACGCCCAGGAAAGCGTGTCCTTCAGCACGGCCCCGTCGTTCTGATCGGGCACGAGCACGATCTGCGCATGGAACTCGATGCCGGCCGCGAGCAGGCGCTCGAGCACGTCGATGCCATGCTGCGCATGCTTGCCGATCATACGGCGGCGCACCTGCGGATCGGCCACGTGCAAGGACAGGCGCAGCGGCGAGATATGCTGCTCCACGATGCGCGCCTCGTCTTCGGGCGAAAGGTTCGTGAAGGTGACGAACGTGCCCGCCAGGAAGCTCAGGCGGAAGTCGTCGTCGCGCAGCGTGAGCGACGAGCGCATGTCGTCGGGAAGCTGGCGCATGAAGCAGAACGTGCAGGCGTTGCGGCATTGCTTGACGCCGTCGAACACCACGCCGTCGAACTCGAAGCCCCAGTCCTCCCCCGGTTCGCGTTCGAGTTCCACCTCGCCCGCCTCGCCGTCGAGGTCGACGTAGCCCAGCTCG
Source organism: Paraeggerthella sp. LCP19S3_G8 (assembly GCF_052119225.1). Taxonomy (NCBI): domain Bacteria; kingdom Bacillati; phylum Actinomycetota; class Coriobacteriia; order Eggerthellales; family Eggerthellaceae; genus Paraeggerthella; species Paraeggerthella sp. LCP19S3_G8. Next base: position 166,568 of record NZ_JBQKFQ010000001.1, on the reverse strand, counting down.
ATGACGTCGTCGGACGTAAGCCAGCGCCAGTCGATCACGTCGCGCACAGGAGCGCCGTTCACAGAGGTCACGTAGCAGCCCGGCTCGAACCCCGCGTCGTCGGCCGGGCTTTCGGGCGCGACGGCCGCCACCAGGGCGCGCGGAGGATCGCCCTTCCGGCGACACCCGTGCGACGCCGCAGCGCTGAACCCGCGCGCAGCGGACGAAGCGGAGCCTTCCGCCTCGCGCGCGATGTCCTTCGATGGGTACGTGCTCACCTGCCGCCTTCTCTGTCAGAATGGGCCTTTGTTTGGATCTAGAAAAATCCAGGGTCGACATATCGTCCCTTATCGTCTTGAGCATTCTACCCGTTAGGTATCCGTATCGCAATCAACAGGAGAGGGCGAGACCGCTAAACAGACCCCAAGCAGACGACCAGGAACTTGCAACAGGCACCAGTCTCGGGGAGTTATCGCAACGAGAGGGATCGGGATCAGAGCGCCGTTCTCGACGGCGGCGTCGCTCGACGTCCTGGAAGGAGCCCCACCGTATCCGAGCTACTACGCAACATATATTCAATGGTTCTCGTTCCGACTTTCAACAGCAGCCGCACTCCTTGCCCATGAACCCCGGCTTCGAGCAATTCATGACTTCTTCGGATGCGACGTCGTCAAAAATTCTCGAGCAAACTGCAACCTGCCAGCCAACTCTCGCCCCGCAGCATCCCCAAGGGAAGCAAGCGTCCCCAGCAAGAAACGCTTCGTGTCGGAATCGAGACGGCCGCTCTCCCCCACCATAGTGGCGATATTCGCGACAAGCTGCGATTGGAACTCAGCCCAGGTACTAGCCTCGGTCGCGCAAAGCATGACGAACGCCGCCTCCACAAACCGCTCGCACTCCTCCTTGTCCTTTGTTCGAATCCAATTCGAGAACACATCATCAATCAACATCGCGCCCGTGCTGAGATCTTCGAGATGCTTGAACCTCCCCTCTTCCACAATCCAACTAAAGGGATTGTGCTGAAACACAGAAAACGATTCTGCATCCACGACGCAAAACGACTCTCGATCCTCGTATACCATTCCAAACAGAGAATCAACCGGAACGGTTTTATGCAATTTGCAGGCGTATTCATCGGTTCGCATGCGAGGAGAAGGGTCTTCGGCGAATGAAGGGCCATCATGGTTGTATACGGAGAAGATGCGTTCGTACACTGGCTGGTCGGCATCGAGCGCGGCAAACTCAGCCAAGTGCCCGCCCTTCGAGTGGCCGCCGAGAAACAGGGGACCTGTTGTACCGGACGCAACTCCCGAAACATACGAGGCCGCAGAACGCTGGGAAGGAATCACCGGAAGAAAACTCATGTTGAAATCCTCTTTCCATCCGACTATCGTTCCGTCGGTTCCGCGAAAGGCAAAGTAGCATGCTCCAGAATCCAGAAAGAAGGTGATCGCACTAAACTGCTTTTCAACAGCCGACGAGAATTCGTCCACGAAGAAGCCGATCTCCACATATCGATACCTTCGAGACGCCATGATCGCATGCGCGAAATCAGAACTCCCTCCTTGATCCTCAAGCCAACATCCCGCAAACAAGTCGCACCAATCGCTCAAGGCCACCGCATCGTGGAGCAACACGCGTTCAGAGCCACAGGGCACCACAACACCAGCCTTCTCGAACCTGAAGTAGCACAGCGTCGACAGCACGAGACTGTCAACCTCATTGAAGGGGAACTCCGAGAACAAACGCTGTTCGGTCTCAAGATAAGTGATCAACGATCCCATAGCCATCCCACACCCCATCAATCAATAATCCGGCGCTTCCCTTACGTTTCACCGCAGCGAACGGAAACGGCCGGCCATGCGAGCATGGCCGGCCGTTTCCGTTCATAGCATCTTTGCGCTTTACGCCACCGGAGGCTTCGGAGCCGCAGGGGGCTTCGGGGCTGCAGGAGGCTTGGGGGCCGCAGGGGCCTTCGGGGCCGCAGATGCAAAATCGGCAGCAGTGGCACCGCAACCGGAGCAGACATCAGCGCTAGCGGGGTTCTTGGTGCCACACTTAGGACACTCGATATCTCCGCCGATTACAGCAGATGAGGGACGGAAGCACATGGTCATTCCTTTCGAATTCAGATCGGAACGCTGGCCCTCAAACGTTGCAGCACGTCCGAGGGCCAGCCGGAAAAGGGTCGGGGATCGTTATTCCTTAGAAGCGTAAACGATGCCTTCGCGAGTGCTTTCCCATGCAGGCAGCGAGAAGATGCGGAATCCCTTCTCGCGCAGGGCCTCGACCTCAGCATCGACGGCTTCGCCGGTGGTCAGCGCGCTGTTGGGGCAGCACTTCACGCAGAAGGGCTCCTGCCCCTCGGCCAAGCGTGGCGCGCACTTGATGCACTTCTTGGACCACACGGGCATCCACGACATGCTCAGGTTCGGCCACGTGCCGGCCGGACGATCGATGCCCTCGCCCGAGCCAAGCGTACGCACGGTTGCCCAGTACTCGTCGTCGGGAAGCTCGTTGACCACTTTGCAGGCAAGCGAGCAGGTCCAGCAGCCGGTGCAGCGCTGCAAATTCACCAGGATCCGAGTGTCTTGAGCCATGGCTACTTCACTTCCTTTCCGTCTTCGTCGAGATCGGCTGCGTCAGCGATCTTGCGAATGCTGCAAGCGCAGTCCCAAATGGTATCCCAAGCACCGGCGATGCAGCCTTCGGAGCCAGTAAAGAAGCCGCACTTAACCTGATTTTTGCCCAGCATCTCGTTCCACCAGTGCTCAGACAGATCGTCGAGCGTCTCGCGACTACCCAGCGGCACCAGCAACTCGGAATAGGTGCCCTCCTCGAATTGGCGCTTGCGCCAACCGAACCACACCTGAATGGTTCCCGGAGGAATCACTTCATCAAGACGGCACGGAGCAATTACGTGACCGCGCTGGTTGTAGACTTCCACCTTGTCGCCATCCTTGATACCCTCGCGCGCGGCATCAACCGGGTTGATGCGAGCGCTCGGCTTGCCGCCGGAAAGCTTCACCATGACGGGATCGTCGGTGTACAACGACTGCATGAAGAAGCGCTGTCGGCCGCTGAAGAACTGGTAAGGATACTCTTCGTTCTTACCTTCGGCCTTGCTCGCCTCGGTGGGAACCTCCATAGGCTCGGTATACATGGCAATCTGATGACCCGTAGGAAGCAGGCGCTCGCAATAAAATTCGAGGCGACCGGAAGGCGTGCTGAAATCCAAACCCAAGAACGGGTCCCAATGGAACGGCGGCGTTGCCAAGCGAACCATCTTCTCCTTCTTGAGCCGCTCCATGCTCACACCGCCCTCGATACCCGCGATGAACGGATAGTCAGAGTCGATGCGCACGCCGCACCACTCTTCAGCAGTCTTATCAAAGTACTCGCCCAGTCCCAAGCGCTGGGCAAGACCCGTAAACAGATCGGTAGGATCATGAACCTCCGCCGGCGGCTCGATTGCAGGCTCCTGCAACACGATATGGTTGTAAGCGGCCATATTGATGATGTCATAGCGCTCGAACGGCATGCAGTCCGGCAGGATGTAGTCGGCATACTCGCCCGTGTCGGTAATCCAAATGTCGAAGTCAACGATAAGCTCGAGCTTCGGGAACACGCGCTCAATCCAACGGGAACGGTTCGGGCAGTTATGCACCGGATTGCCCGAGATGACCATAAGCGCCTTGTAGGGACATTCTTCCACGCTTTCGGAATTCTCGATAGCTTCGAAGAAGTCGGCTTGACGAGCAGGCACGCCCTTGAAGCCCTCGATACCGTTAGGGGCGACAATGGGGGCGTCGTTAAAGAGCACGGGCCATGCACCGCCTAGGAGCTCGGAAGTGACACCGGCACCGGGGCGACCCAGATTACCGGTCAGCGAACCGAGCAGATAGAACGAGCGATAAATATCACCCTGGTTTTGGTAGCGAATACCCAAAGCGCCCAAGATGTAAGCGTCGGGAGCAGCTGCATATTCCTCGGCAATGCGCACAGCGTCAGCTGCAGGCACGCCCGTGATGGACTCCTGGTACTCAGGCGTGTACTTGGCAAGATGGTCTTCGAGAACGCAGAACACGGTTTTGCAAGGAACGCCGAACACGTCGAGCTCCGCCTTGAGCTCGAGCTCCGTAGCGCCCGCAATCTCCTTCACGCCAGGCTCCACGGCGATAACGCCATGCGTCTTGTCGATTACCATGCAGTTGCCGTCGCCGTCGCGCATGAATTCGCCCGTATCGCTACGAACCAGGAACGGTGCCACCGTATGATCAAGCAGGAAGTCCACTTTATAAAGATCGTTCTTCACAATGTGGTTTGCCATAGCCAGCGAAAGAGCAGCATCAGAGCCGGGTTTTACCGGAACGAATTCGTCCGCATAACCAGCAGTGCCGTCGAAGAGCAGACCGATGTCGACGATCTTGGCACCGTTGCTCTTAGCCTCAACGACATGCTTTGCGAAACGGTGCTGGTTTTCAACAGGGTTCGCGCCCCATACGATAACGTAATCGGAGTGATCGATGTTGCGAGGATCGGTATTGTAGTAACGATACGTGTTACCCAAGTCATAGTACGCCGCAAACAGAGGGCCGTTGTCGAGGCCGTATGCCTCCATGGGGAACGTTGCGCCGTACAGACCGCCAAAGCGCGTGTGCAGCACACCGGCAAGACCCATCGAGGGCGGATAGCTTGCAGTTAGATACCACAGGGCGAGCGACTGCGGACCGTACTTGTCACGCTGTTCGGCTAGCTTTTCGGCAATCTCATCGAGCGCCTGGTCCCAACTGATTTCCTCCCATTTGCCTTCGCCGCGCTCGCCGGCACGCTTAAGAGGCGTTGTCAGACGATCCTTGTTGTAAGGCTGTCGACATGCCATGACGCCCTTTTGGCATATATGGGCCTCTCCCACTTCGGCGCCGGTGTACTCGGCCGGTTCCGTACGGATGATCTTCCCGTCCTTGACAATAGTCTTCAACGCGCAGTACTCATGGTCACCCCACCCAGGGCACGCGGTATAGACAAAACTCTCCTCGGACATAAGATCCCCCTTTCCTTTTCAACTCGTCCTGAACAGCACTGCCGTCACTATAGGATGCAGGGAACCCCCCTCGCTGTAGCCTAGGTTACAAATACCTCCTCGCTGTAACCTGGGCTACAGCGAGGAGGTATTTGTAACTCGGGTTACCGATTCCTGCTTGCACGGATGCCTATACTTCCACGCGTCAACGCCGCGCGCCAATGCGCGGACAAGCAAAGGAGGGGTACTTATGCCAGATCAGATCACCTTGGAACGTCGTACGTTCCTCAGAGGAGCACTCGCCGCCACCGCCGCCGCAGCGCTTCCGCTTGGAATCATGACCGGTTGCTCTTCGCAGGGGGCCAGCGCAGCCAACGTCTCGATCAAAACAGGACTCACTGAAGAAGAGCGCGCGGCAGTAACGCCTGACCCATCCTACATGGGAGGCAAGACGAACTTCTGCGGCCAGGAAATAAAGATCGGCACCGGCGAAAACGGCGAAGCCGCCAACCAAGCCCTGCTCGACCAACAAGCCCATTATTCGCCCGCACATATGGTGAAGGTCACTGATCGCGTGTACAGCGCCATCGGAAACGCACTTTCCAACTCCACCATGGTAATCGGCGACACAGGAATCATCGTCATAGACACGGGCGAGTGCAGGGAGACCGCTGAACTCGACTACGAAATGTTCCGCACCGTCACCGACAAGCCGGTTGTCGCCGTCATCTACACGCACTGCCACTACACAGGAGGCACCACCGCCTACCTGCCGGCAAACAACCCCGACAACGTGCCCATCATCGCGCAAGAAAGATTCATGGAAGCGCTTCTTTCTCCGTTCACCGAGACCGCAACCAGCTATGTCGACCGAGCGCATACGATGTTCGGCGATTACCTGCCCATCGAGGGGGAAGATGGACGCACGAGCTGCGGAATCGGACCCTTCTACAGCAATCCTTACGTCAAATCCTTCACCCCGGGCTTCATTCCCCCCAACAAACTCATTCCGGCCGCCGAAAAGGAAGTCGTGGAGAAAATCGACGGGCTTACTTTCCACTTCTATCCCACGACCTCCGACAGCGCCGACAACATCAACATTTTCATCGAAGAAGAAAACACCATCGTCACGAACCAAGCATGGGGCGTTATGTACAATATGTACACGCTGCGGGGCGAGAAGTACCGCAACCCCGTGACCATGCTTGCCGCATTAGACGTACTGCGCGATCTCAAAGCCGACAACATGGTGCCAGTGCACGCGCTGCCGCTCCTTGGTTCTGACAAAGTCGCTGAAGAGCTCACCTTGCAACGCGATGCCATTCAGTTCGTCTACGATCAAACCATCCGTTACCTGAACAAGGGATATACGCCTGATCAAATTGTTGCAGCCGTTAGAATTCCCGAATTCATGGCAAGCGGCGACATCACCAAGCCGCTTTACGGCGAGTTCGAGCACTACGTACGCGGCGTATACAGCGGACTCATCGGCTGGTTTAGCGGCGACCCTCTGGAACTGCATCCGGTATCCAAAGAATACGAATCCGCATACTTCGTGCAACTTGCAGGAGGCGCCGATGCGCTCACTGCGGAAGCGCAAAAAGCACTTGACGACAATCAGTACGCATGGGCAGCAACGCTTGCCACGCACGTCTTGAACGCAAGCCCCGAACACAACTCCGCAAAAACCGTCAAGGCTCAAGCGTACCGAAAGATGGGACAGGTTTCGCAGGCCTCCAACACGCGCCACTGGTACCACACCGAAGCTTGGAAACTGGAAGGAAACCTCGACAAGAGCATGGTTCCAGCCGTGATCACTAAAGATAAGCTCATGGCCGCGCCTCGCACGCTCGTGCTCGACATGCTGCGCGTGAGCATCGTTCCCGAAAAAGCCGAAGGAATGAATGAGTCGCTGGTAGTCACCTACTCCGACGAGAACGCATCGACTTCGATGATCGTTCGCAACTGCATTGGACAAGTCAAGCAGGGTGCTATCGAAAACCCCAGTGTTGAAATAGTGCTCGCTTACACCGTCATGCTCGACATTGTCCTCGGTGTGAAATCGTTCGACGAATGCCTCAAAGCCGGAGATATCACCGTCAAGGGAGACGCAGCCAAGCTGGAGACCATCATGGGCGTCTGTGAAATGCAGCTTTAAACTGATTCGTCTAGCGTCGAAAGCAACGTTCGGTTTTCCGACGTAATTACGAAGAAAGGCCGGTGTCCTTGCCCGGCCTTTCTTCGTATGGCCGCCATGCAGTTTCGCTCGAACGATCAGTAGAGCGCTCCATGGTCATTCGCAAGCACAACTTGCTGGCTCGCAAGCCTTGACTCGCACTTTTCAGCCATACCTGGATCTCACCTTGCTGCACTTCCGTACCTTTCAAGCGCTTTGCTCATCAAGCGCGTCACGCTAACTCGATTCATGCATAAAAGACGCCCGATAAGATCATGGGTTATGCCGTTTATTCCAACCCCCGTGCGTTCCAACTCGTCAAGTAGCCAGACAATACGATCGACCCCTGACGATTCGGCCATCAAAGCCATATTCTGAAGCGCACCTCGATACCGATCCGTAATCTCGGATAGAACGACACGCGCAAACGCCGGATCATCTTCAAACGCCCGCCTCATGAGAGACAAGGGGATCGCACATCCTCGAAGATCGGTTAGCGCATACCCAAGGTGACTATCGTTGAACCCTTCATCGAAATGTCTCGTCGCTCCAGCGATCTTCATCGCGTTTATCAGACATCCGGAATCCGCAACGAAGAGCCCCTGGCTACCGCCTTTCTCAGTCGATAGGGCAACAGCAAGCACCCCCGACTTCACCACGAGCACTTCCTTTGAAAAGGAAACCGCAGAAACGGTTGAGCCCTTCGTTATAGAAACATGCCTCGCCGACGAGCAAAGCATCTCCCGCGTTCCTGTGGATACATCAGAGCAAAATGGGTTGATCCGCACCTCCGTGCATCTAAATCCTCCACGTCCGACGCCCCCCGAAGCATTGCCCATAACAAGCCTCCGTCGCATAGAATAAATCTCCGCATTCCACCCTGCGACTCAGTATACCGCATATAGAAGCAGACCCTCGCAGAAGACCATGCGCGGGCCCGTCGCCAAAACCCCATCCAGCCGTTGGCCTACCAAGCCTCCAGGCGCTCGACGACGGCGGCTATCTGGGCCTCGGGCGTGCTCGCCCCCGCGGTGACGCCCACGCTCTCGCAGCCCTCGAACCAGGCGGGATCCAGCTCGTCGGGCGCTTCCACGTGATGCGTGCGCGGGCACGCGGCCGCGCAGATCTCGGCCAGGCGCGTCGTGTTCGACGAGTTGCGCCCGCCGATCACCACGATGGCGTCCACCTCGTCCGCAAGCGCTGCGGCTGCTTCCTGCCGCTGACGCGTGGCGAAGCAGATAGTGTTCTTGACCTGCGGCTCGATGCCGCGCGCAACAAGCGCGTCCACCACGGCGTCAAGCGACTCGCGCGTCTGCGTGGTCTGCACGACGATGCCGACGGGAGCCGGAAGACCATCCGGCAGATCGGCGGGCTCGGTGACCACGGCCACCTGGCCGCCTGCCTCGCGCGCGCAGGCAACCAGCCCTTCCACCTCGGGATGCCCCGCCTCGCCCACCACCACCACGCGCCCGCACTGCCGCGCAAGCTCCGCAGCCGCCTTTTGAGCGCGCGCCACATGCGGGCACGTAGCGTCGATGATGGGCAGCCCGCGCTCCTCCACGCTGCGGCGCACGCCCGGCGTCACGCCGTGGCTGCGGATGATGACCGACCCGTGATCCACCGCGTCAGCGCTCTCGACCGCGCGTATGCCGCGCTCGGCCAGTTCGCCCACCACCTGCGGATTGTGGATGAGCGGCCCGAGCGTAGAGGCGCCCTCGGTGCGCTCGGCCGCCTCGAGCGCCATGTCGAGCGCCCGCTGCACGCCGTAGCAGGCGCCCGCGTGCTTGGCCTTCACCACCCTCATGCGCATGCTCCTTCCGCAGGTGCTTCCTTGGAAGCGCGGCGTTCCTTGGCGGCCTTCTTCTCCCTGATGGCGGCCACCAGCTCCTCGGTCGTGTGTCGCGCCACGCGATGCTCGGCGAACGCCGCCGTGAAATCACGGCCCTCCGGGAACAGCGCCGGCATGTCCACCTGATCGGCCGGCACGTTCAGCGACAGCGCGAAGCACTCGCGCATCGCGTACCAGGTGCAGCCGTCCAAGCGGTCTTCTTTCGGAAGAAAGTCGAAATCGCTCACCAGCAAGGGGTCCCCGTACTCGATGGTCACCTTGGGGAAGCGGAAGAACTTCCCCTTCTCCTTGATATGCTCGGCGTTGCGCACGGTCATGGGCAGGATGGGCGCATGACCCATCTTCGCGATGAACGCCGCCCCCGAATGGATCTCGGGCGTGCGATCGCTTTTGCCCCGGCGCGTTCCCTCGGGAAGAATGCCCACGATCTCGTCGTTTTTCAGCATGCGGGTCGCGCGCTTGATAGCCGTTCTATCGGCAGAATCGCGCTTGATGGGAAACGCGCCCACGCGCGACAGGATATGGCCCGCCAGGCCGTGCGCGTTGCCGAACAGGTTCTCGCGCCCCAAGAAGCGTATCCACTGGGAAGGGCGCGAAGACAGGTACATGAACACCACGTCCAGAAACGACGTATGGTTCGCCACCACCACCACGCCGCTTTCGCCGTCGAAGCCCCGCAGGCTTTGCCGGTTGTCCACGCGGTAGCGGAAGCAGATCTTGAACACGAAGGCCAAGAACCCGTAGATGACGTTGCCGACCAGGCGCGGAGCCTGCTTCTCGTCGGAAGCGCCGCCGTAGGGCATATCCCAGATCTTCTCGTAAGGCAGAATCAGGCTCATGCGCGCTCGCCTTCGCCGCCGTTCGCGCCCCTCTGACGGGCAAGCGCGCAGATCTCGTCGATCACGTCTTCGATGTAGTGCCCGGTCGAATCCAAATGCACGGCATCGTCTGCAGGCCGCAACGGCGACGTGGCGCGCGAGGAGTCCAGCTCGTCGCGTCGGCGAATGTCGGCAAGCACCTCGTCGAAGTCGATGGAACCTACGGCACGGTCGACGTTTTGACGAACCCGACGATGGGCCCGCTCTTCAGCCGAAGCGGTCAGGAACACCTTGACCGGGGCCTCCGGGAACACCGTGGTGCCTATGTCGCGCCCCTCCACCACGTAGTCGCCCGCACGGCCGATGCGCTGCTGCTGCTCCACCAAAGCCGCACGGACGGTCGGCGCAGCGGAGACGGGGCTCACGGCACGGTCGATCTCGGCGGTTCGGATGGCGTCGGTCACGTCGACGCCGCCGATGGAGACGCGGCGCGGAACCGGCTCGCCCGCCTCGTGCGCAAACGCGATGTCGTAGGTGCGCGCAAGGCTTCCCAGCGCGTCGCAGTCGTCGAGCGCCACGCCGTCTTGCAGGGCGCGCCATGCAACGGCTCGGTACATCGCACCGGTGTCCAGGCAGGAAAAGCCCAGTTCGCGCGCAACAGCTTTCGCAACAGTAGATTTACCGGCCCCGCTCGGGCCGTCAATGGCGATGATCATCGTGCCAACCTTTCGATATCGGACAGAAATTGAGGATAGCTGATCTTCACGGAATCGAAGTTCGCCACGCTCACGGACGAGCCGCCTGTCAGGCCGACGAGCGCCCACGTCATAGCCAGACGATGGTCGCCCTTCGAGTCGAAGGACGCCGCATCCGGCACGACCAGATCCGGCTGCCCCTCGATGAACAGGTCGTTGCCTTCGACCCACGTGTCCACGCCCAAAGAGGACAGGCCTTCCACCACGGCCTCCAGGCGATCGGTCTCCTTCACGCGCAGCTCCCCCACTTCGCGAAACACCGTGACGCCGCGCGCATGCGCCGCCACGAGCGACAACACGGGAATCTCGTCGACGATGGACGCGATCTTGTCGGCGGGAACCTCGCAGCCTCGCAGGTTCGGCGTGTAGTCGACGGAAACGGTCCCGTAGGGCTCCTTGCCCGCAGATCCCGTGCGACGCAGGTTCACGCACGCGCCCATGCGCTCGAGCGTGCGGGTGAAGCCGATGCGCGCCGGGTTCAGGCTGACGTTCTCGATATGCACGGAGCTGCCGGGCTTGAGCGCCGCGGCGCACGCGAGGAACGCAGCGGACGAAGGATCGCCCGGAACCTGCACTTCGCAAGCCTTGAGCGCGGCGGGGCCCGTGACGCTGGCCGTTCGATCCGCAGCCGTGGTGTCCACGCCGAACTCCGGGAGCATGAGCTCGGTGTGGTTGCGCGAAGGCGCGGGCTCGTTCACGGTGGTGGTGCCGCGCGCGTACACGCCGGCAAGCAGCACTGCGGTCTTCAGCTGGGCCGACGCCATAGGGGCATCGTAGACAAGAGGATGCAGGCCGCGCGTTCCGCACACGACGAGCGGCAGCGTTTCGCGGCCTTCGAGCTGAAAGCGAACCCCCATCTTCATGAGCGGCGCGGTGATGCGGCGCATGGGGCGCTTCACCAGGGACTCGTCGCCGGTCAGCTCCACGCGCACGTCCCACGGGGCGAGCACGCCCATGAGCAGGCGCGCCGTGGTGCCGGAGTTCCCGCAATCGATGGGACCCTCGGGTTGGGACGGCCCCTTCGCTCCCCAGCCCTCCACCACGCCAGCCAGGCTTTTGTCGGGCTGCAGCTCAAGCTCTACCCGCGCGCCCAGCTGGCGCACCGCCGCCATGGACGAGCGCACGTCCTCGGAATCAAGAACGCCGGTCAGCTTCGAGACGCCCTCGGCCATAGCCGCGAACAGCACCGCTCGATGCGAGATGGACTTGTCGCCCGGCACGGTGGCCTTGCCCCGCAACGGCGCGCGCAGAGGCTCGATGATGGTCGCCGCTGATTCAATCGACATGTATATGCTCCTTTGCCGCCAGAGGACTGAACGAAACCGAAAAACCCGCGTTGATAAGCTGCGCGGACAGCTGGCCGACGTCGCCTTCGTCGGTCAGCACCAAGCTGAGCACGGCGCTGTCCTCGGTGACGTGGTCTATCTCGATGGACTGGATGTTGCAACCGACCGAGCTGGTGACGGTGGTCACCTCGGCCACCACGCCCGTGCGGTTCTCCATGGGAATGCGAACCTCGAGCAAACGCTCGGTCGAAGGCACCCAGGCAACGGGCAGGGCCCGGCGAGCTTCCGCTGCGGAGGCAAGAAGATCCGTCAGCTGCGCGCGATTCCCCGATTCGAGCGCGCCGGAAAACGACGCGATGATCTCCTGCATCTCCGACAGCCCGTCGACGAGCGCGTCCTTGTTGTCGAACGCGATGCCGCACCACAGCTCCGGCGAGCCGGCAGCGATGCGCGTCGAGTCCTTGAACCCGCCCGCGGCCAGCCGCATAAGGGCCTGCTGGTCGTCCGCATGACGACTCGCCAGCTGCATGAGCGACGAGGCGACGATATGCGGAACATGGCTCACCACTGCAACCGCCTCGTCATGATCTTCGCGCGGCAGCACGATAACGCGCGCGCCCAGCGAGGTGATCAGCTCGTGCAGACGCGGAAAGTGCTCGGCGGGCGTGTTCGCATCGGGGCACAGAATCCAGTGAGCGCCCTTGAACAGGTCCGCCCGCGCTCCTTCGATGCCGTTTTTCTCCGAACCCGCCATAGGATGGCCGGGAACGTAGTTTTCAGGATGGGCAAGATGCGCGCAGGCAAGCTCCACGATACGGCTCTTCGTGGACGCGGTGTCGGTGACGATGCCTTGAAAATCCCATGCAGCCAGGTCTTTCAGGTAGGCTTCGACCGCTCCTACCGGCGTAGCCAGAACCACCAGGTCGCAACCTTCGTCCACGAACCGCCGAAACGCAGGATCGGCCGGAAGCGCGCCCTCGGTCGCCCAGCCGCGCTCGAGGGCCTGCGCAAGCGTGCACTGGTCGACGTCGACCGCGAGCACCCGCGCATCGGGGTGCGCGGAGCGAAACGCCGCGGCGAAGGACGCGCCCACCAGGCCGAAGCCCACGACCGCAACGCGATCGAATCCCGGCTCCGCGATATGGTCAACTTGTTGATGTGACATGAAACGGAAACACTCTCCCTGTTGCAAACATATTGACGTGCGCCGACAGACAATGCCGACGTGCGTATTCTAGCATTATCGGCCGAAGGATCGGCCGCCCGCGCCGCGCGTCGCTACGAACCGTCCTCCACGGCTCGCTTCAAAGCCGCAACCTCTTCGGGCGAAAGAATCCGCCACGAGCCGCGTTCGAGGTCGCCCAGCTCAAGCGGGCCGAACGAATCGCGATGAAGCGCCAGCACCGGATGGCCGATTGCAGCCAGCATACGCTTCACCTGGCGCTTTCTTCCCTCGCGAAGAACCACGCGAACGATGGAGCGGCACGCCGCGCGCTGCTTGCACTCGACGGCGTACTCGCGCGACGCCCGGGCGGGCACGGCCGGAGGCGCTTCGAGAACGCGCTCGGCGCGGCGAGCCGCCGGACCTTCCACAAGGCGGGCGTCGGCAGGGGCCGTAAGCCCGTCGTCAAGTTCCACCCCGCGGCGCAAGCGCGCAAGGTCGCGTTCGGCGGGCCGGCCCTCGACGCATGCCAGGTAGCGCTTCGCCACATGATGCTTGGGATGCAACAGGCCGTTGCCCAGGTCGCCGTCGGTCGAGAACAGTAGCAAGCCCGTGGTGTCGGCGTCGAGCCGCCCGATGGGGAACAGCCCCGGATACCGATCGACGGGGACGAGCTGCGCCACGGTGGGACGCCCCTGCGGATCGGACATGGTCGTCACGAATCCCGCCGGCTTGTGCAACATGACGGTCACGGGGCCGTCGGCCAGCCGAACCGCCACCCCGTCCACGGCAACCTGGTCCACAAGCGGATCCACCTTGCTGCCCAACTCGGTCACCACCTGGCCGTTCACCGTCACACGACCGGCCGTCATAAGGTTCTCAGATCCACGGCGGCTTGCAGCCCCCGCTCGCGCAAGGAACTTCTGCAAGCGCATGGGGACGACGCGGGGTGCTTCGTTGGTTTCTTCGGTCACAGATCCTCCAGGGTCGACGAGGGCTTCCGCCGTTCGACAGAACGGCGGACCCGCTTACTCGTCATCGGTTTCAAACGTCAGCTCGTCAAAGTCTATTTTCTCCACCAGGCCGAAGCCGGAAGCCATAGCCTCGGCCAGCATGCGCTGGGCGGCGTCCGACGCAGCCTCCTCGCGCGGGCTCTCGGCCACGATGACGCCGTCTTCGTCGTCGAGGTCGAACTGCACGCCCGCCAAGGGGTCGACTTCGTCCGGCCCCTCCCCCGCGGCCGCTTCCGCAGCTTGCGCGATGCGCACGTCGTCGCGCGTAGCGGACAATCGCTCGCGAATGAACGCGCGCGTATCGTCGTCGGGCGCGAACTGGTCCAGATCGGGCAGGTCGGCTACCGAGCGCAGCCCGAACTTCTCCAGGAAGGCGCGCGTGGTCGCGTACAGCGTGGGGTTCCCGGGCGCGTCGGCCACGCCCGCCTCGCGCACCAAGCCCTTCTCCACCAGCGAGTTGATGGAGCTGTCCGAGTTGACGCCGCGCACGCTGGCAACCCCGCTGCGCGTTACCGGCTGCAGGTACGCCACGATGGAAAGCGTTTCCATGGCAGCCTGGGAAAGCTTGCGGGTATCCCACGACAGCACGTACCTCTCGATCAGCTCGTGGTACGCGGGGTGCGTGTACAAACGCCATCCGCCGGCGACCTCGCGCAGCTGGATGCCGCGGTCCTCCCGCTCCAGCTGATCGCGCAGCTCCACGAGCGCACGCTCGACCTCGCCCGGTGCAACCTCCAGCATGTCGGCCAGGGCAAGCGTGCCCACCGGCTCGTCGGTTACGAAGAGCATGGCTTCGATAGCGCCTTTGATCTGGCCTTCCTGCAAACCTTGGAACATGTCAACCTTCCTCGACCGACGTAAGGACGTCCTCGCCTTCCAGCGAAAGATCGCCGGACCCTTCGATGTAGCGGATGTCGATGTCGCCGAACAGCTCGGCCTGCTCGATCTTCACCATGGCGCGCTTGTACAGCTCGAGCACCGCCAAGAACGTGACCACCACCACGGGCGTGGGCGTTTGCGCGTTGACCAGCTCCGAAAAGCGGATCTCCTTCTTGTTGCGGATGCGCTGATGAATGGCGCGCACGTGCACCTCGACGGGAATGGGCTTTGCTGCGATATGCTCCGATTCCAGCAGAAACACGTCGCGCCGAGCAAGCGCGCGCGCCGCCAAAAGCGCCAGCCCGTCGAGCGTGACGTCCTTCAGGTAGTCGGGCATGAGGTTCAAGAAGCACGCGTCGGGACCTAAGGGACGCGCATGCATGCGGCCTTCCGCCACGAACCGCATGTGCAGCGCGCTCGCGGCGTTCTTGTACTGCTTGTACGCCAGAAGCCGCTCGACCAGAATGTCGCGAGCCTCGCTGGGCGCAAGCTCCTCCAGCTCCTCTTGCACCGCATCGCGCTCGCGCGGCAGCAGGCTTTCGGCTTTGATTTCCAAAAGCGTAGACGCCACCAGCAGAAAGTCGCTCGCAACGTCCAGGTCAAGGTTGTCCATCCGGGACACTTCGGCCAGATACTGGTCGGCGATCTGGGTGATGGAGATGGCTCCGATGTCCACTTTCTGGCGGCTGACCAAATGCAGCAGCAAGTCGAACGGCCCCTCGAAGCTGTCTATGCGAACCTTGTACGCCATGCGCGGCCCCGCCTACCTGAACGGATACAGCAGGTTGAACACGTTTCCAGCCGTCGCGTCCAGATAGATGCCGATGGGATTGAAATGCAGAATGTACGGCACCAGGATAACGGCGATCATGAAGATGGGGAACGCGTACTGTTGCACCTTGTAGTACCGCGGCAAATACTTGGCCGGAAGCAGGAACGCGAAGATGGACGATCCGTCCAGCGGCGGAATGGGCAGCAAGTTGAAGAACATAAGATACAGGTTGATCAGCGAGAACATGGGCAAGAACAAGGTGAAGAAGTAGTAGAACACCATGCTTTGAGCCAGCTGGGCAACCGGCAGGACGAACAGGATAACCGCGTACACCGCCGCGCCCAGAACAGCCAGCGCCAAGTTTGCCGCAGGGCCAGCCAAGCCCACGATGAGGTCGCCCTTGCGAGGATCTTTGAAGTACGCCGGGTTGTACGGCACCGGCTTCGCGTAGCCGAACACCGGCATGTTCATGGCCATGAGCATGAGCGGCATGATGACCGTGCCGAAAGGATCCACGTGCTTGAGCGGGTTGAACGAAAGCCGTCCGGCTCGCTTGGCGGTAGGATCGCCCAACTTGTAGGCGGCAAAACCGTGGCACGCCTCGTGGCAAACGATGGCGGGCACGAAGCTCAAGATGGAACATATAAGGTAAGGCAGCGATATAGACATAATGCTGATCAGTCTACCGCAAGCACTCGGCCCGCCCGCCCCAAGAGGGAAAACTTCATAAACTCGCAGCGACGAGGAATCTCGTGGAATCTCGGGAATCTCGAGGAATCTCGGAGAGCGTCGAAAGAGGCCGAGCGAGGGTTTTTTTGGGCGCGAATCGGGGCCTGCGACACTTTCGCGAGCGCGCGAAGCCGCCGATCGGCCGCATCCCAAAACGCGACCATGCCTTTTGCCGACAAGGCGCTGCCGAAACCTGCATTCGGCAGCCCGCTCTCTGCCACAGGAAGGGTGCGGCAGTTTTCTTGGAGAACTCATGCGCCCAAAAACCCGAGGCGCTACCGCAACCTGCCCGCGAAGGGCTCGAAAATGGCAGAGATTCCGAGGTTTGCGGCTTTTGGCTCGTGACGTCGCGCACGAAAAGGGAAGATGAAATCTGCGACCAGGCATTATGCGATCACTTGTTCGCTATAAATGGAATATCTCGCGTTCAGGAGCCACAAACCTCCTAATCTCTGCCAAAAACGCATGTCCGCTGTTAACCTGCACCGCGGGCAAGCCGATCCCGCACGCGAAAAAGGGGCCGCGACTCAACCGCGGCCCCTTCGGGTTCATCGAGCAGCGCGCAAGAGACTACGCGTTGTCGGCTTCGAACTGCTTCATGAAGGCGACGAGCGCCTCCACGCCCTCGCGAGGCATGGCGTTGTAGATGCTCGCGCGCATGCCGCCGACGCTGCGGTGGCCCTTGATGCTCTCAATGCCGGCCTTCTTGGCTTCGGCCACGAACTTGGCGTCCAGCTCGTCGTTACCGGTCACGAACGGCACGTTCATGATGGAACGGTCCTCCTTGCGCGCCGTGCCGCTGAAGAGCGCGCTCTGATCCAGGTAATCGTAAAGGAGCTGCGCCTTCTCCACGTTGCGCTCCTTCATGGCCTCCAGGCCGCCCTGGGCCTTCAGCCACTTGAACACCTTCCCGCACATGTAGATGCCGTAGCACGGCGGCGTGTTGTACAGGCTCTTCGCGTCAGCGTGCGTGTCGTAGCGCAGCATGGTGGGCGTTCCGGGGAACACGTCGTCGCTGATCAGGTCTTCACGGATGATAACGATGGTCACACCGGCCGGGCCGACGTTCTTCTGCACGCCGCCGTAGATCAAGCCGTAATCGGACACGTTGACGGGCTCGGACAGGAAGCACGAGGACACGTCAGCCACAAGCGGCTTTCCCTGCGTGTCGGGCAGCTCGTGGTACACGGTGCCGTAGATGGTCTCGTTCTGGCAGATGTAGACGTAGTCGGCGTCTTCGGAGATCTCGAGCTTCTTCACGTCGGGCACATAGCTGAAGTTCTCGTCGTCGCTGTTGGCGATGCAGCGCGCGTCGCCGTAGAGCTTCGCTTCCTTCCATGCCTTCTTCGACCAAGAGCCGCTTACCACGTAGTCGGCGACCTTGTTGCGCATCAGGTTCATGGGAATCATGGCGAACTGCGTGGACGCGCCGCCCTGCAGGAACAGCACGCGGTAGTTGTCGGGGATGCCCATGAGGTCGCGCAGATCCTGCTCGGCCGTTTCGATGATGGACGCGAACGGCTTGGAACGATGGCTCATCTCCATGACGGACATGCCGCTGCCCTGGTAGTCGAGCATTTCGGATGCCGCCTCGGCAAGCACTTCCTCCGGCAGAACCGCCGGACCGGCCGAGAAATTGTACACACGAGCCATGGGGACCTCCTTGACGTTCTTTCAGACAATGCGGCCCAGTATACACGCTCGCAGCGCGCACAGGCCGCTTTATCCCGCTAAAGCGGCGAATAGGCTCCCGGACGGCAGAGGCGGATACGCTTCGGCCGCTTCAGGCCCGATGCCAAAGGGCAAGCTAGCCCAGCCCCGGATACCCTTGCTGGCGCAGGGCCTCGTAGGAGGCCACGGCTACGGCGTTGCTCAGGTTCAAGCTGCGCAGCCCCTCGCGCATGGGGATCCGAACGCAGCGGCTTGCGTAAGCCTCGATGAAGCGCAGGTCGAGCCCGCGGCTTTCGCGACCGAACACGAGAAAGGCGCCCTCGCCGTACGAAGCCTCGGCGAAGCTGCGGCGCGCCTGCCCCGTGAACAGATGCAGCTCGTCGTTTCCGTGCGCCTCGAAAAACGCATCGGCGCACGCCCAGCGCACGATGTCCACCTCGTCCCAGTAGTCGCATCCGGCACGCGACAGGTTCTTCTGCGTCAAGCGAAAGCCCATCGGCTCCACCAGGTGCAGGCGCGCGCCCACACATGCGCACGTGCGGGCGATGTTGCCGGTGTTCTGCGGGATCTCGGGCTCCACGAGCACGATGTTCAGCTGCTCGCTCACAGCGCCTCCGCCTGTTTCGCCATTTCCTCTTCCAGCTCCTCGGTGAGCAGGAACCACTCCTCCTCGGCGGCGGCAAGGCGCTGCTTGAGCTTGGCGTGCTCGGCCACGGCGTCCGAGGAAGCGTCCTCGTTCACGTAGAAGCCCGGGTCGGCCATGAGCTCGAGCAGTTCGGCCATGCGCGCGTTGTCGCGCTCCATCTGCTTGTCCAGCTCGGCTATGCGCTTGCGGTGGTTCTTGAGCGCGGCGTACGCGCGGTTGCGCGCCTCCGCCTCGCGGCGCTTCTGCTCCTTGGACTTCGGCGCGCTCGCGCGCGGCGCCGTAAGCTCGGTCTGCGCGGCACCGGACGCGGAACCCGCCTTGTCCGGCCGATGCTCGGCGCCGGACGCCGCATGAGAGCCGCCCTTTCCCTTCTGAGCGCCCTTCCCTCGCGGCGCGTCCTCGCCCATCACCTCGTCGACCAGCGAACGGTCCTCTGGCGCCGGGCCGTCCAACTGACCGCTCTTGAACAGGTAGTAGTCGTAGTCGCCGTCGTAGCTCGTCACCTTGCCCGGCTCGATCTCCACGATGCGGTTCGCCACGCCCCGAATCAAGTGCCGGTCGTGGGTGATGAACAAGATGGTGCCCTCGAAGGTTTTCAGAGCTTGCTCCAGGATGTCGGCACTGGCAATGTCCAGGTGGTTCGTCGGCTCGTCCAGACAGAGGAGCGGGCGCGGCGCCACCAGCATCTTCGCCAAAGCCAGGCGGCTCTTCTCGCCACCCGACAACACGCTCACCTTTTTATCCACCGCGTCGCCCGTGAACAGGAACGCGCCGAGCAGCGTGCGAACCTGCGATATCGACCAGCCCGGAGCCACGTGGTCGAGCTCTTCAAACACCGTGTTGCCGGGATGCAGCTCGTCAAGCTGGTGCTGGGCGTAATAGGTTTTGGAAACGTGAACGCCGTAGTCGATGCTGCCCGCATCGGGACTGGTGGCCCCCGCGATCATCTTCAGCAACGTCGACTTGCCCGCGCCGTTGGGTCCCACCAGGGCAATCTTGTCGCCCCGGTACATGGTGAAGTCGAAGCCGTCGTAAACGGTCTTGCTGCCGTAGCGCTTCACGAGGCCGCGAGCGCGCACCACCTCGTCGCCCGTGCGCGGCGGCTGCTTGAAGTTGAACTTGACGGTCTTCTTCTCTTCGGGAAGCTCGATGCGCTTGATCTTCTCAAGTTTCTTGACGCGATCCTGCACCTGCTTGGCCTTGGTGGGCTTGTAGCGGAACTTCTCGATGAACGCCTCCATGTGGGCGATCTCCTCGGCTTGCTTCGCCGCCTCGGCGCGCAGGCGCTCGAGCCGCTCTTCGCGCGACTTGAGGTAGGCGGAGTAGTTGCCCTTGTAGATGTTCACCTGCCCGTTGTCCACTTCGGCAACGCGATCGACCATGTTGTCCATGAACGCGCGGTCGTGGCTGACCACGACGACGGTCCCGGCGTAGCCGCGCAGAAAACCCTCTAGCCACTTGACGCTCTCCAGGTCAAGGTGGTTGGTGGGCTCGTCGAGCAGCAGCACCTCGGGGTTGCGGATGAGCAGCTTCGCCAACGCGATGCGCATCTGCCAACCGCCGGAGAACTCGGTGGTGGAGCGAGCAAGATCCGCCTCTTTGAAGCCCAGGCCGAAAAGCACGCTGCGCACTTTCGCCTCGATGGTGTAGCCGCCCAGCACCTCGTAGGCATCGCGGGCGCGCCCGGCGGCCGCCAGCTGCTGATCGGTCGGATTATCGCCCAGCTCGGCCTCCAGCTTGTGCAGCCGGCGCTCCGCTTCGAGCACTTCCACCTGCGAGGACATGACCTCTTCGAAAATGGAGCGATCCTCCATCTCGATGGCCTCCTGCTCCAGGTAGCCGACGCGCGCACCCTTCGCAAACAAAACGCGCCCCTCGTCGGCGTCCTCCTGACCGGAGACGATGTTCAAAAGCGTGGTCTTGCCCGCCCCGTTCGGGCCGACAAGCGCCAAGCGCTCGTATTCCTCCAAGCGAAACGTCACGTCATGGAAAAGCTGACGCCCCCCGAACGATTTCGATATGTGCTCAAGCTGCATGATCATAATGCGAACGCGCCTTCGGTTCTCGTACTGGCAAAAAACGGCGCGCGCTCATCGCGAACGCCAACCGTCTATGATAACCGAAGATGCCGTTTACGGCGATGCGCTTCCTGGATCGCGAGCCAACGCCTATACTGAAGCCGAACGAAACCACGTCGACAAGGAGGACGATCGCCATGACCATGAACCCCAACACGCGCGTGTCGGACATCCATGCCGACGAGAAGTCGCTCATTCTCCGTCGGGCCGAAACCGCCACGATCGGCTCGCTTTTCGCCGCCGCCTTCATCATCGTGGTCACGTTCATTGCCCGCACGTTCTACGAATAGCCTCGGGCGAAGCCCCGTCCGAAGAGCCGACCAGGCCCAAACGTCAGGATCCCTTGCCTAAAAACTTGACTTGGAGCGCACTCCACGTGCTTCAATGCAAGACGGCATGCGCATGCAAGCCGCAAGACGAAAGGATCCCTCATGAAGATAGCCGAAGTAAGCAAGCTATACGACCTTTCAGCCGACACGTTGCGCTACTACGAGCGCATCGGGCTGCTTTCCAACATAACGCGCAACGCAAGCGGCATGCGGGACTACAGCGATCAGGATTGCGCGCGGGTGCAGTTCGTCAAGTGCATGCGCAAAGCGGGCGTGTCCATTGAAGCGCTCATCGAGTACATGCGCCTGTTCGAGCAAGGCGACGACACGATTGCGGCGCGCAAGGCGCTGCTCGAAGAGCAGCGAGACCTGGTGCGGAAGCGCATCGCCGAAATGCAGGCAGGCCTCGACCGCCTTGACTACAAGATAGAACACTACGAGCAGACTATCGTGCAAGCCGAGAAGAAGCTGCGCTGAGATCGCGCTGCGAAGATCGGGAAGGACCCTGGACAAGCGCCGTCCGCATCACATCAAAAAAAAGGCCGCCAGTCGTTTGACTGGCGGCCTGGCGTTTCATGGCTCCCCGGGTAGGATTCGAACCTACAACCCTCCGGTTAACAGCCGGATGCTCTGCCGTTGAGCTACCGAGGAATGAGGAGCGCTCCGTTGCGCGAGTAAGTATTATACCGGAACCAAAACTTTGCGCAAGACCGTTTTTTCAAAATTTGGGCACGTGCCCGAAAATTGTTCTCCGCAGCGCCGGTTCCAGCAATCTACCTGGTGCGTTAGTACACCATGCCCATCGTTTCGCGCACTTGCGCAAGCGTGGCCTCGGCAATTTCGTTCGCCTGACGGTTCCCGTCGTGCAAGACGTCCTTGATGTAGTCCATGTCCTGCATGAGCTCTTGACGGCGTTCGCGAATGGGAGCCAAGAAGCCGTTCACGCTTTCGGTCACGTACTTCTTGAGCGCTCCCGATCCCCCGTCGCCGATTTCGGCGGCAATCTCGAGCTCGGTGCGGCCCGTGCAAAGCGCGGCCGTCGTCAGCAGCGCGGACACGCCGGGGCGGTTCTCCTTGTCGTACGTGATAACGCGGTCGGCGTCGGTCTTGGACTTCTTGATGAGCTTCGCCGTCTCTTCGTCGGTAAGCGACAGGCTGATGGCGTTGCCGTAGCTCTTCGACATCTTGCGCCCGTCAAGGCCGGGAATCTCCACGGCGTCGTTGAGCACGCCCTCGGGCTCGGGGAACACCTGACCGAACCGTTCGTTGAAACGGCGGGCGATCAAGCGCGTCTGCTCGATGTGCGGCAGCTGGTCCTTGCCCACCGGCACGATGTTGCCCTTGCAGAACAGGATGTCGCACGCCTGATGCACGGGATACGTAAGCAGAAGGCCGGTGAGCGCGTGGCCGGAAGCCTCCATTTCGGACTTCACCGTGGGGTTGCGCTGCAGCTCGGCTTCGGTCACGAGCGAGAGGAACGGAAGCATCAGCTGGTTGAGCGCGGGAACGGCCGAGTGCGTGAAGATCATGGTCTTCGCCGGGTCGAGGCCGCATGCCAGGTAGTCGATCACCATGTTGTACACGTTGTCGCGAATATGCTCGGTGGTGTCGCGGTCGGTGATCACCTGATAGTCGGCGATGATGACGCGCGTCGTCACGCCCAGGTTCTGCAGAGCCACGCGCTCGCGAATGGTGCCGAAGTAATGGCCCAGGTGCAAGCGGCCGGTCGGACGGTCGCCGGTGAGCATGGTGTAGTTCTCGGGATGGACGGGCAGATCTGCGCGGATCTCGTCGCTGCGCTTCTTGCTGGCTTCAAAGCTATCGGTGCTCATGATGTTCCTATCGCGAAATCGTTGTGTCGGACCGTTCGGCGCCGCGAGCCAAGCCGGGCACCGCGCATGCGTTGACGGCCAAGCCTTGAATCGCACGCGCATCGCAACAGTATAGCCGTTTTGGGGTGCGCACGGCACATCGGGCCGCTTTGCCGCGCGCTATAATCGTGAACCGTATCGCACCCTGAGGAGGATTCATGAACGACGCGCTGAAAAACCTGACGAAAGAAGAGCTGCTCGAACTGCTCGAGATATACGCGAAGAACCTGATCGCGCTCGACGGAACGTGGTTCCAATCGATCGAGAAGGACGACGGCATGGACGCAGCCATGCACCATGACGTGGAAGCATGGCGACGGTTCAGCGTTTCTGAGGGCCGCCGCATCAAGGCGTTTCTCGGACTGGACGAGCATCCGGGCATCGAAGGGCTGGCGAAGGCGCTTTCGCTGCGCTGCCAATCGGCCGCGAACGTCGACGAGATAACCGTGAACGGCAACGAGCTGACGTACCGCATCGTCGATTGCCGCGTGCAGAACGCCCGCGAGCGAAAGGGCATGGGGTTCCATCCGTGCAAGAACGTGGGAGTAGTGGAGTATGCGGTGTTCGCAACCGCTATCGACGACCGCATCGTTTGCGAATGCCTGAGCTGCTTCCCCGACATCGTGGACAGCACCTGCAACTGCGCTTGGAAATTCACGTTGAACGCCTAGGACAGCGAAAAAGCCTTCCCGAAGGAAGGCTTTTGAATTCATGGTGGTCGCTACAGGATTTGAACCTGTGACCCCCGCCGTGTGAAGGCGATGCTCTCCCGCTGAGCCAAGCGACCGTGCTTGTTGCTTCGTTCGCAACGCTGAAATATTGTACCGGTAGTTTTAGGCGCGCGCAAGCCCCTATTTTCAATTTTTTGAGAATAGCGTTGCCGACGGGTTTGCGAGGATTCGCGGCAAGGATTCTAAGCGGCTTGCGCAAACTACCCGTTTCCCTCTTTGCACAAGCGAGCATTTTGGGATAGAATAGCGGGACGCTTTACGGGCCTATAGCTCAATGGTGGAGCAGGGGACTCATAATCCCTTGGTTGCAGGTTCGAGCCCTGCTGGGCCCACCAGCAAACACGCAAAGGCTGCATCGGTTTCGGTGCAGCCTTTTCCATGCCCGCATGAAGCCGCCCATCCAGAGGCTGCCGCACGCCCACCCGCTCCCCCTTCCCAGCGCAGCGTCCGAAGCAGCCCGCAAACGCGGCGCTGCACGCATGCCTCTACCACCTTCCGAGGGAGGTGCGCACCCGAAACCATACTTCCTGCGGTATGGAACAGAGCAGTCGAGCGACCCTACAATAAGGACGGTTCCCGCTGCGGCCCTCCAACCGAAGGAGCACGCCTTGACGTTGCTTATCCCCATCGCCTTCCTTCTTGCCGGCACCTTCGCCGTCATGACCATCCTGGCGCGCAACCTTGCCAGCCTTGGTCGAGAGTCGGACGCCATGTGGGAGCAGCTGCAAGCGACCCGCCGCAGCCGAAACGACGTCATGGCGCGGATAGCCGACGCCGCACGGGCAAACGGCGTGGACGACCCCTTCGCCCTGCAAGCCGTCGAGCGCGCCTTTGCCGATGCGCAGGCCGCCGAAGACCCGACGCGCGCCGCAGAAGCCGACGATGCGCTCTACGTGGCGCATCGCAACCTGCTCGACCTTATCGAAGGGCACGCACCCGCCCTGCTCGAGCGCGCGCCGTTCGCGCTTCTCCTAGAAGAGCTGGGAAAGCTTGAAGATCGTATGACAACCCATAAGGGACTCTACAACAACCGCGTCACCATGTACGGCAACGCGGGGCGCACGTTTCCCACGCTGCTCATCGCCAAGCAGCGTGGCTTTGCGCCCCGCAAACGCTACCTGCCCCGCGAAGCGTCCGACCCCCTTGCCGTGGCCGCCGCAAGCGGCTCCACCGCGCTGGCGGAAGCTTCGCCCCGCATCATGAACGCCTACATGCTATGGGCCATCGGGCTATCCGACACGGTGCTCGAAGAAGCGCCGCAGCATCGAACCGGGCGGTAGCGCGCGCAACCGCCCGACCCGTCCCTTCCCCACCGCGCAAAAAAGCCGCTTGCCGAGTGGGCAAGCGGCTGCAAGCGAGCAATGCGAGCGGCGCCGTTACGCGCGGCGCACCAGGTAGCACTTGTGGATGCGCGGGTTGCGCTCGAAGTCGTGCGGGATGGTTTGCGCGGTGATGTCCTCGATGATCACGCCGTACTTCGCAAGCGCCTCCTCGTCGGGCTTGAAATTGCGCAGGTTGCACGAGAACACGGCCTCGCCCTCTTCGGCCAGCAGGCGGGTCACGCCGATAAGCAGCTCCACATGATCGCGCTGGACGTCCCACGTGCGCTTGCCCATGGCCTTGGAATTCGAGAACGTGGGCGGATCGACGAAGATCAAATCGAACCTGCGCGGCGTGCGGCGGCACTCCGTTATCCACGTCATGACGTCCGCACGCTCGAACGCATGCGCTTCGCCCGTAAAGCCGTTCTGCTCCATGTTGCGCGCGGCCCAATCCAGGTACGTTTGGGAAAGGTCGACCGTGCACGTGGACTCCGCCTGCCCGCCCGCAGCGTGCACGGTAGCCGTGCCCGTGTACGCGAACAGGTTGAGGAACCGTTTGCGCGCGGCCCGCGCGCCCACCAGCTCGCGCGTCAGGCGATGATCCAGGAACATGCCCGTATCCAAATAGCCGGACAGATCGACTTCGAGCAGGTACCCGTCCTCCTGTACGTGGGTCACGTACGAGCGCCTTCCCGCCCCGCGGTACTGGCTGCCCCCCTTGTCGCGGCAGCGAACCTTCGAGAACACGTGGTCGGGACGCACGCCCAGCACCACGGGAGCCAGGGACAGAACGTCGTCGAAGCGCCGTTGCGCCTTCGAGGGGTCGATCGTGGAGGGCGCAGCGTATTCGGCTATATGCACATACGTGTTGCCCGACGCCTGGCCCGCGCCCGTGTACAGGTCGATGGCGACCGCGTAGTCGGGCAGGTCGGCATCGTAGATGCGATAGCACGACACGCCCTCGCGCTTCGCCCATTTGCGACGCTCTTTCGCCACCTTGCGAAGACGCGAAGCGAACTGCTCGGACGAGGACTCGAACACCTCGACGCGATGCTCGGCCCCGCCTGCGGAGTCAGGCACCGTCACGATCACGGGCTCCACCGGGGGCTCGTCGAACACGAGCACCTCGACCGACACCCGACCCGCGCCGAGCGTCGCCCGCTCGAAAGGCTCCACGCCGAACCGGGACTCGATGCCCTCGCCGCCCGCCACTGCGAACGTCGCGCCCGAACCCGCCGCCGAAGACGCGCGCGAGAAGGCGGCCGATTCGGCCTGCTGCCGCGCCTCCGATTGCGCGCGATCGCCGGTGGGCAGCACGCTTGCCACCAAGAACCCGGAAGCCTGCATGCCGTCCGCGCCGCTGTCGGCCATCGCTTCGCGCAGTGCGCGCGCCGCCGCCGATCCCACGCGTTCCACCAGGTCGGGAGCGCTTTGGGCATCGCCCAACTCGATGCTCACAACCTGGCGCAGCCCTGCGCGCTTAGCGCGCTGACGGGCGCGCGCGATAGCGGGCGACGACGTGGTCGCCCCGGCGAAGCGCACGTACGCCAAATCGGGCGGCGCCGAAGGATCCTGCGTATCGCACGCCGCTACGCGCGCCAGCCCCGCTTCGAAGCGCTCGTCGGCCTCGGCAAGAAGATCGCCCCACGCATCCTCGTCCGCCTCCGCCCAGCCGAAGAACCCCCAGCGCGAGCGAGCAAGGCCGGGCGCGAGGTCGCATGCGACCGACGCGGCCTCGATGACGAGCGAGCCGTCCGAGCACGTCGGATCAACGCATGCGGCGCCCGATGCCGCTATGTCGTGCCAGCCGGCCAAGGCCAGCAGGCCCGCAGCCTGCGCGCACTCCAAAGGAGCGTCTGGCCCGTCGTCGGCCGTCAAGTACGTGCGCCGATACAGGGACTCTCCCGACAAATCGAGCGAAATAGTCGCTCGCCTTTCGCGAATGCGCACGTCGAGCACGACGTCGGGCTGATCGGTGTCCACATCGGGACGCTCGCCGCGCATCTCACGCAAGCGATCGCACACCGCGTCCTTCACCTTGAGCGCGGTAAAGCGGGTATTGCGCAGCTGGTCGTTCATGCCGTGCGCCTGCACGGCCATGCTCGCCCCCGAAGCGATGACCCGCTCCCACGGCAAGCGACGCGCGCCCTCGTACAGCAGGTTGGCATCGGATGCGTTCACGCGACCGACCACGAGCGTCACGCGCGAGGCAAGCCGCGACCACAAGCACGCTTTGAGCGCGCCGCGCATATCGCAGAAAAAGGCAACGCCCCCGCCAAGGGGGCGCACGCGCTTAGCTCCAAGCGACTTCAGCTCGTCGGCCAACGGCTTTTCCAATCCGGAAAGGCAGCTTGCGAACAACTCGAGGTTGTATTTTTCCATACGTGACGTCCCATCGTAAAATCGCAGGTTGGAGCAGCGCGCCGGCAAAGAGGCCCCGCGACGCCCGTCGCCTTCCGCCCCGCAGCCCGCATGCCGTGCGACATGCGGAAAGGGCAACAAGGCGAAAACTCGGACATCGCGGGGCCTCGTCGGCAAAACCGGTCCGCGCTACGGCGTCGAACGTCTCGGGCGGCGCTCGAGCCGCCCGAGCCCTTAGTCTTCCAGGTAATCCTTGAGCTTCGAGGAGCGGGACGGATGGCGCAGCTTCGCCAGCGTCTTGCTCTCGATCTGGCGAATGCGCTCGCGCGTAACGCCGAACTCGCGTCCGACCTCCTCGAGCGTGCGAGGATGGCCGTCTTCCAGCCCGAAACGCAAAGCGATGACCTTGCGCTCGCGCTCCGCCAGCCCGTCGAGCACCTTCGACAGCTGCTCCTGCAGCATGCTGAACGATGCAGCGTCGGGCGGCACCACGGCGGCGTCGTCCTCGATGAAATCGCCCAGCTGGGAGTCTTCCTCTTCGCCGATGGGGGTCTCCAGGCTCACGGGCTCCTGCGAGATCTTCTGGATCTCGCGCACGCGCTCGGCGGGCAGGCCCATCTCCTTGCCGATCTCCTCCGGCGTTGGCTCGCGCCCGAGCTCTTGCAGAAGCTGGCGCTGAATGCGGACCAGCTTGTTGATGGTCTCGACCATGTGCACCGGGATGCGGATGGTGCGCGCCTGGTCGGCGATGGCGCGCGTGATAGCCTGACGGATCCACCACGTGGCGTACGTGGAGAACTTGAAGCCCTTCGTGTAGTCGAACTTCTCGACCGCGCGGATCAGGCCCAGGTTGCCTTCCTGGATCAGGTCCAGGAACAGCATGCCGCGGCCGACGTAGCGCTTCGCAATGGACACGACCAAGCGCAGGTTCGCCTCGATGAGCTGCTGCTTGGCGTCCAAGCCCACCTGCTCGATGCGGCCGAGACGGCGCTTCTCGCGGCGCTCGAGCTCGATGCCCTCGTCTTCGGCCTTGTCCAGCTCTTCGCTTGCAGCGACGCCGGCCTCGATCTTCATGGCCAGGTCGATCTCTTCGGCTGCGTTGAGCAGCGGAACCTTGCCGATTTCCTTGAGGTACATGCGCACGGGGTCGCCGGTGAGCATGGTCACGGACGCATCGGCGTTGCGCTTGCGCACCGACGAGCGAACGCGGCCGCTCTTGGCCCCCACCTTCGGCAGCTGCACTTCGCTGACGGCCTTGAGTTCTTCTTCGGGAATGCCCGCAAGCAGGTCCTCGTCCTCTTCGCCGTCTTCGGACAGGGGCGTTTCGAGTTTGTCGTCTTCGAGCGTATCGGTAGCGCTTACGTCCGGTTCGACGTCGAGCGCGTCGTCGTCAAGCATCTCCTCAGATTCAATCGGGGCTTTCGCTTGGTCATTCGCTTGTACCGGCTGTTTCTTAGAGGCTTGGGCCACGTGATCTTCCTTTCCAACAGGATGGCGCACAGGGCATGAAGACATGCACGCTCTAGGCGCAAAGATACAGCCGAACACTATATCACAAGGTGTTGGCGCTTAGCAAGAAACGTCGGCGAATCGCAACCAAACTAGCGCGCGGGACGATCAGGGCCATCGTCGTCCGACGCTCCCGTCGACCCCGTGCGCCCGAACGTCATCTTCTCGAACAGGTCCACGGGAACCGGCGCGGAGAACACGTAGCCCTGCACGGCGTCGCATTCGGTGCTGCGCAAGAACTCCACTTGGGGAATGGTCTCGACGCCCTCGGCGATGGTTCCCATGTTGAGCTTCTTGGCCAAGTCGATAACCGACCCCACCACCACTTCGGAGCGGCTTTCGTCGCCCAGGAAGAACTGCCGGTCGATCTTGAGCGTGTCGACGGGAATGTCCTTCAAGACGTTCAGCGACGAGTACCCGCTGCCGAAATCGTCCATCGAGCAGCGAAAACCCAAGGAGTGGATGCCCAGGACGGTTTCGCGCAGAAGGTCAAGGCTCTCGAACGCCACGCTTTCGGTAAGCTCGAACTCCAAAAGCTCGGCAGGGACGTCGTAGCGCTTGCGGATCTCCTCGAACGCGTCCAGGAAGCGATCGTCGTGCAGGTGCAGCGGCGACAGGTTCACCGAAAGCGGCAAAGGCTCGATGCCCGCATCGATCCACGAGCGGATCAGCTTGCACGACTGCTCGAACACGGCAAGGTCGATCTTTATCACGAAGCCGTTTCGCTCGAAGAAGGGAATGAACTCGCCCGGAGGCAGCAGGCCGCGCTTCGGCGAATCCCAACGAACCAGCGCCTCGGCCCCGATGGTCCGCCCCGACTCCAGGCATATCTTGGGCTGCAGGAACAAGATGAACTCGCCGCGCTCGAGCGCTCGGTCCATCTCGTTTTCCATTTCTTTCTCGCGGATCAGCCGTTCGTGATCCACGTCGCTGAAAAACGAGCAGCGGCACAGGTGCCCGCCCGCCGCAGCAGAGGTTTTGCGGGCAGTGTTCGCCCGGTCCCTGATGGTGACGATGTCGCACGGCCACTCGACGGCGCATGCCCCACAGTTGAGCTTGACGAAGTACGGCGCGTTGTTCTCGCGGTTGAACGCGTTGAGGCGCTCGGCCAGCTCGTGGAGCCATGCGCGCACAAGCTCCGGATCGGTGTCGTCGAGCATGACGTTGAACAGGTCGGCCGTCACGCGAGCGGAGGCTTCGCCCTCGCGCAGGCCGTCCGCAATGGCCTTGTGCAGGTACCGCAGAAGCTCGTCGCCGCGAGCTTTGCCGAAGCTGTCGTTGACCAGGCGGAAGTCCTCTATGTCGAGCGCGACCAAAGAAAACGGCGACCGATCCTTGATGCGCTCGGTCACCAGCATGTCGAACCGCGCAACCGTATGCCCGCCCGTCACCGGGTCGACGAACGCCAGCCTGCTGATCTCGCGGTTCTTGCGCGATGTGGCCCAAGCCAGGCAGCCCCCGAACGCGCCGAAGGAAACCAGGGCCAAGACCGTCGTTCCAATGATGGCCAAGGTCGAATAATCCGAAACGGACGTGGCGTACAGCGAAGGCGGAACCACCGAGATGGCGTACCAGCCTCCCAGATCGAGCGGGTAGTAGTTCACTTCGCGCAGCTGGCCGTCCACCGTGTAGCCCAAGCAACCGCTCATCCCCCGCTGCATGTCCTGCGCCATGCGAGCGATATCGTCTTCGGATGCCACGGCCTCGTTGCGCAGGCCGTCGAAGAAGTTGCGGTCCTCCCCGAGCGAGTTCGCATTCTCGGAACGCAAGATGAAATCCCCGTCCGACGACACGATATGGGCGAATCCCACGCCGTCGGCCGTATCGGTGTTGTAGAGCAGCTTCATCGAATCGTGAGCGACCCACCCTACCACGGCCCCCAGGCCATTGGGGCCGACGGCCGGAACCGCGTACAGCGCGCCCTTGCCCGGGCTGAACTCGGGCACCTCGACCAGATCGCCTTCGACGCCGGCCTGCCCTCCGATTGCGTCCATGACCACGCGGAACCCTTGCGCGTCGACCGCGCCTGCGCCGGGAACGGTCAAGGTCCCGCTTCGGTCGGCGTACCCGACCCAGCTGAAGGGCCCGCCGTCGACCAACGTCTCCGTAAGGGCCGCGCGGCTTTCGTCGTCGCCGTCGATCACGCTGAGCTGCCGGCCAAGATGCTCGAGAAGCTCCACGTTGAAGCTCATGCGCTGGTTGATCTTGTACGTAGTTTGCTGGGACAGCTCGGCAAGGTAGCTTTCGGTCTCCTCCATGACCACCTGCTCGCCGCGCACGAGCGTGATCGCGCACACCGCGCCCGTCGCAAGCGCCACAACCGCGAACACGGCAGCGAACACGCGCAGGTAGCTCCCTTGCAGGATTGCTTTCACGATATCCCCTTTTAACGGTGAAGCGCGCCTTCGCAAGACCCCGGATTCAAGTGAGCGCGCCTTAGCA
Organism: Paraeggerthella sp. LCP19S3_G8; assembly: GCF_052119225.1. Classification (NCBI taxonomy): domain Bacteria; kingdom Bacillati; phylum Actinomycetota; class Coriobacteriia; order Eggerthellales; family Eggerthellaceae; genus Paraeggerthella; species Paraeggerthella sp. LCP19S3_G8. Next base: position 135,167 of record NZ_JBQKFQ010000001.1, on the reverse strand, counting down.
ACTTCCGTTGACCTAATTCCCCATTATTGCAAAGCGAGCCGCAGCGTGCAAGGCGCAATCGCAGGACCGAAGCATGCCTATCGGCTCAGGAAGACGCGCAGCGCATCGTAGAGCTGGTTGGCGTCGAACGGCTTGGGCACGAAGCCGTCCATGCCGGCGGCGCGCGCCTCCTCCCGATCCTCCTGGAACGTGTTGGCGGTCAAGGCGACGATGGGAACCGTCCGCGCGTCGGCACGGTCAAGCGACCGGATGGCGCGCGCGGCGGCCAGCCCGTCGAGCACCGGCATCCTCACGTCCATGAGCACGAAATCGTACGTTCCCGTTTTCGAAGCCTCGAACAGGTCGATCGCCTCGCGCCCGTCCGCCGCTCGATCCACCGACACGCCCTGCATTTCAAGCAAAGCCGCCGCAATCTCGGCGTTCAGATCGTTGTCCTCGGCCAAAAGGACGTGCGATCCCTTCAAAGCAGGGGCGTTCTCAGGCGACAGGACAGCCTTGCCCAGCGGAGCCTGCCCCTCTTCGGCAAGCGGCAGATCGATCGTGAAGAAGAACTCCGACCCCCGTCCGAAGCTACTTCGAACCTCGAGCGAGCCGCCCATAAGGCGCACGAGGCTGCTGCTGATGGCAAGTCCCAGGCCGGTTCCCTGAGCGTTGCGACGGTTCTCGGCGGCCTGCTCGAACGAATCGAAGATACGGCCCAGATCCTCTTCGCGAATGCCCGCGCCGTCGTCTTTCACGCTGAAGCGAAGGCGCACGCTCGCGTCGTCTCGGCGCAGCTCCTTGATGGAAAGCTGGACGAAGCCGCCGCTGTCGGTGAACTTGAACGCGTTCGACAGCAGGTTCGCCAGCACCTGCTGAAGACGCACGTCGTCTCCTACCACGCCCTCGTCCACGCCGCAGCTAACCTCGAAGCGCACGCCCTTCTCCTCGGCCTGCATGCAGAACATGCTCTCCAGGCGCTCGGCCAGACAGCGGAGGCGCATGGGAGCGACCTCGATGCGCATCTTGTTGTTGTCGATCTTCGACATGTCCAGGATGTCGTTGACAAGCGAGAGCAGGAACTGGGCCGACGTGTTGATCTTCTCAAGGCTGGAGCGGATGGCGGGCGTGGCCTCCCCCGACAGCGACGCCACGCTGGAAAGCCCGATGATGGCGTTCATGGGCGTGCGTATCTCGTGCGACATGCGCGAGAGGAAGTCCGCCTTCTCGCGACCGGACTCCTCCGCTTTCTCCAGCTTGATCGCCATCACGCGGGCGCGCACCTTCGACAGCGACACCACAACGCCGATGGCCCCCAAAAGCAAGGCGAACACAAGCACCATGGTGACCACGAGAAAGGGGTTTTGCGCCACGAACGACTCGATGGTGGCGCGATGCGAGGTCACTGGCGTGGAGTTGCGGGACACGATGGCGTCAAGCTCGTCGCTCGACAAGCTGTTCACGGCCTTGTTCAGCACGGCGTACAAAGACGCGTCCACGGGCTTGGGCAACGCCACGGAGAACACGGCGTCGTCGTGCTCCGACGTTGCCGGGGCAACGTTGGCGTACGAACGCTCGACGAACAGGCTCTCGGCGCACGAGGCGGGCATGCTGGTTAGGTCGGCGCGCCCCTCGTTCACGGCCGACAAGCACTCTTCGTACGTCGCATAGCGCACCACGCGCGCCACGTCGAGGCCCTTCGGGTCGGCAAGCCCCTCCAGCTGCGCGAACACCAGGCCCTCGCTTCGCTGGGACCCCGCCTTGCTCCTGAGCACCACTCCGTCCAAGGATGCATAGCTTGCCGTCAGGGCCAGACCGCGCTCGGATGCAGTGCGCTCGTCGCCCTGGAATCCGCCCAGCACGTCCGCTTCGCCCGACGCCACCAGCTCGAGCGCGGCTTCGTACGTGCTTGCGTGGACGAACCGAAACGTCAAGCCCGTCCGTTCGGACACCAGGCCCAAGACCTCCTTCACCACGCCTCGGTACGATCCCTCAAGGTCGTAGTACAAAGGATACTGCCCCGCCACCACGGCCACCCTGACCTCGCCCCGGCCCGCAACGTACGCGCGGTCGTCGGCGGAAAGCTCAAGGGGGAACCGGTACATCTGGGGAAAATAGGCGTCGTGAAGCTTGGTGGCGAACCCGGGGTCGGCTGCGTACACCTGGGCCATTGCGGCATCGAGCTCGGGCAGCAGGTCGCTTCCCTTCGCAAGGGCGAAGTACTGCGGCTCGCCGCCGAACGACGCGACGACCTTGCAGTTGCCGGGAAGATCCGTGTCCCCGGTCAGCATGACGTCGGCCGTGCCGTCGTCGAGGCAGCTTTTGTACGAAGCGTAGTCAAGCGGAAGAAGCGTGCAGGAAAGGCCGTTCAGGCTCAGGAAGCTCTCGAGCCGCTTGTTCTTGTCGACGGCTTTCTCGTACACGCCGATCGTCGCGCCGTCCAGGGTGCTCAAGTCGAAGCTCGCAACGGCGTCGTTGTCCTGCGCGCACGCCAGCAGCGAGCGGTTCGAGCCCATGCTGTAGGTCGAGTAGTCAAGGGAGTCGGCAAGCTGCTCGCGCACGAACATGCCGCCCACCAGGTCGATTTCGCCATCGCGCAGCCGATCGATCAAGTTGTCGATGTCTCCGTCGACGAATTCGTATTCCCAACCGGTGTACTTCGCGATCTCGGTGAGCCAGTCGAAGAGCACCCCGCTGCGATTCCCCTGGTCGTCCACCATGCTCAAGCCCTCGGACGGAGGAAACGCCACCTTCACCACGCGCCCGCGAGACGACGAAGTCCGCTCGTCGGCAACCGCAGGAGCAGCGAACGCGACGGCCAGCATCGCCGAGAGCACCAGTGCGCACGCGATGCGCTTCGCCCATTTCCCCACGGCTCGAACCTCCTCCATCGCCTGCGGTACCGCTTCCAGTCGAATCAGCTGTAGGGCACCCAGAATACCACGACAAGGGAAGACGCAGCTGAAACTGTAAACCTACGAGCCGCGCGGCTGCGAAAGGCCGCCTACAGCAGATCGTCGGGATCCACGTCGATCGCTACGTTCGCGTCCTTGTCGGGCTTGCGGTGCCTGAAGTACGGAAGAAGCACGGCCGAGAGGTCGGCCTCCGGCGGGCACTTCACCACGATGTGCCAGCGATACGTGCCCCGCAGCTTCGCGAGAACGCACGGCGTAGCGGGCAGGACCGTCCAGTCGTCACCGCCGAAATCGCGCACGACCTGCTCGATCCCCTGCTGCAGCTGCTGGGCCGCCCCGCGCACCGCCGCTTCGTCCTTGCCCCAGATCAGCACGTTCGCCATGCGCACGTACGGCGGGTACCCCAACAGGCGCCGCTTCGGCAGCTCGTCGCGCAGAAACAGCGCGCGGTCGTACGACGCCGCGGCCCGGATGGGGGCGGCGTCCGCCTCGTAGGTCTGCACGAGCACGCGCCCCGGCAGCTCGGCGCGCCCCGCGCGTCCGGCCACCTGCTCCACAAGGTCGAACGTGCGCTCGGCGGCTCGATAGTCGGGAAGCTTCAGCATGGTGTCGGCGTTGATGACGCCCACCAGCGTGACGTCTTCGAAGTCAAGGCCCTTCGCGATCATCTGCGTGCCCAAAAGCACAGCGGCGTCGGCGGCGGCAAACTCCTCTAAAAGCCGCTGGTGGGCGCCCTTGCCCGACGTCGTGTCGGCGTCCATGCGCACGATGGGAACCCCAGGGCCCACCCCGGGGGTCTCGTCCAGCAAAACCCGCAGATCGGCCTCGACCCGCTGCGTTCCGGCACCGAACTTCTTGAGATAGGGGCTGCCGCATTCGGGGCAGACCGGGGGCACCGCGATGCGGTAGCCGCAGTGATGGCAGATGAGGAAGCTTCCCCGCTCGTGATAGGTCAGCGATGTGGAGCAGGACGGGCATTCCGGCACGAACCCGCACTCCCGGCACAGCAAGAACTTCGCGAATCCGCGCTGATTGAGCAGCAGGACCGCCTTTCGACCAGCGGAAAGCTCTTCGGCAAGCGCACGGGAGAGCGCGCCCGAGAACATGGAGCGGGAGCCTCCGCTGAATTCCACCGCCATGTCGACGACGCGAACGGCGGGCAAGGGCTTGCCGTTCGCGCGCTCGGGCAGCTCGACATGATGCCATCGGGGATCCTTCGCGCACGCGTGAAGCGCCTCGATGGAAGGGGTGGCCGACCCGAGCACCACGGCCGCGCCCGCGCGGCGCGCCATCCATACAGCCACGTCGCGCGCGTGGTAGCGCGGCGAGCTGTCCTGCTTGTAAGAGCCCTCGTGCTCCTCGTCGATGACAAGGAGCCCCAGGTTGGAAAGCGGCGTGAACAGGGCGCTTCGAGCGCCCACCACCACGCGCGCCGCACCCGAGCGAATGAAGTCCCACTGGTCGTAGCGCTCGCCCTGGCTCATGCGCGAGTGCATGACGGCCACGGTGTCGCCGAAGCGGCCGCGGAACCGGCCCACCGTCTGCGGAGTGAGCGAGATCTCGGGCACGAGCACGCACGCCGTGCGCCCCGCGGCGAGCGTCGCCTCGATGGCCTGGAGATACACTTCCGTCTTGCCCGACCCGGTCACGCCGTCCACCAGCACGACCTCGCCCGCGCCGCGCTCGCGCGCCGCATCGATGATGGCGAGCGCCGCCGCCTGCCCCTGCGTGAGCGGCGGTTTGGGAGAAGGGGCGAAGCCGCTCGCAGGCTGCATGCCCGCAGGTTGGCGCAGCGGGTCGGCAAGGGCGTTCGCAGCGTTCGCAGCGCCCGCAGGCTCCGACGGAGCTGCGAAGCCTCGCATGCGGCGACGATGCTCGATGCGCACGACGCCTTGCTTCTCGAGCGTCTTCAACGGAGCCGACACCGCGCCGAACTCGGCCGACAGCTCGGCTACGCGCAGCTCGCCCGCGCGCAGGGCCTCCACGATGGAAGCCTGCTTGACGGCGTTCTTCCGAGGCTCGAACGTGTCGAAGGCCGCACCCGGCAGCACCCAGCGATCGTCCACTTCCCCCACGGCGGGCTCTTCCAGGCGCCAGTAGCCCTCGCGCGACCGCACCATGCGCGGCACCCCGCCCGGCGGGGTGAACAGGCGCACGCACGACGAGAGCGGAGCGATGTAGCGCTGCGCCAGCCACTGGGCGCAGGCGGCGCCCTCTTCGTGGAAATACGGGCGGCTCACCGCTCGCACGATAACCTTGAGCTTGGCGGGGTCGAGCCCTTCGGGATAGTCGCCGTCTTCGCGTTCCTCGATGCCGATCACGAAGCCGATCGCACGCCGATGGCCGAACGGCACGAGCACAGCGCAGCCCACCTCGACAGGATGGTCGCCGCTTTCGTCCTCGGGCACGGCATACGTGTAGGGCGCGTCGAGCGCTTGCGTGGGTATGTCCAGGATGATCGATGCGAGTTTCATATCTTCAGTATATCCTATGTCCTCGTTCACTCCGAAACGCGCCTGCGCCCTTCCCTATTCGCTAGCCCATGCGCTCTCGACCGGCTCGATCTCCTTTTATAGCTCGATCGCCTCTTACAATAAGAAGAGGCCGCCCTCGCGCATCGAACCGCGCAACGGGCGACCTCTTTCCATCAGCGAAGCGCAGGCTATGCCAGTCCGCAGGCTTTCCGCAGCTCGTCGGCTTTATCGGTGCGCTCCCAGGTGAACTCGGGAAGCTCGCGGCCGAAGTGGCCGTAGGCGGCCGTCTTGCGGTAGATGGGGCGGCGCAGGTCGAGCGCGTCCACGATGGCGCCGGGGCGCAGGTCGAAGGTCTGCTCGATCGCGGCCATGATGTCGGCCTCGGGCACCGCGTTGGTGCCGAAGGTGTCCACCATCACCGAGACGGGCTTGGCCATGCCGATAGCGTAGGCGACCTGCACCTCGCAGCGGCGCGCGAGGCCCGCGGCCACCACGTTCTTGGCCACCCAGCGCGCCGCGTAGGCAGCCGAGCGGTCCACCTTCGTGCAGTCCTTGCCGGAGAACGCGCCGCCGCCGTGGCGGCCCATGCCGCCGTAGGTGTCGACGATGATCTTGCGGCCAGTCAGACCCGCGTCTCCCATGGGGCCGCCGATGACGAAGCGGCCGGTGGGGTTCACATGGATCTCGGCGTCGGCGGCCAGCTCCACGCCCTCGTGCGCGAACACCGGCTCCACCACGTTCGCGATGATCTGCGCGCGCAGCTCGTCATGGGCGATGGCCTCGGAGTGCTGCGTGGACACGACCACCTTCTCCACGTTCACGGGACGGCCGTCCTCGTAGCGCACGGACACCTGGGTCTTGCCGTCGGGGCGCAGATGCGGCATGACGCCGCTCTTGCGCACCTCGGTCAGGCGCTCGGCCAGGCGATGCGCCAGGTAGACGGGCATGGGCATGAGCGTGGACGTCTCGTCGCACGCGTAGCCGAACATCATGCCCTGGTCGCCCGCGCCGATGCGCTCGTATGGGTCGTCCTCGGCCAGGCCGTGCTGGGCCTCCCAGCTTTCGTCGACGCCCTGGGCGATATCGGGGCTTTGGTCGTGGATGGCGTTGAGCACGCCGCAGGTATCGCAGTCGAAGCCGTACTTCGCGCGGTCGTAGCCGATGTCGCGCAGCACCTCGCGCACGATGGCGGGCACGTCGACGTACGCCTGCGTGCGGATCTCGCCCGTGACGATGACCATGCCGGTGGTGGCCATGGTCTCGCAGGCGCAGCGCACCTGCGCGGGATCGGCGGGCTGCCCGCTGGGGGCGATGTAGCCCTGAGCCGCCAGCTCGATCTCCTTGGCCAGGATGGCGTCGAGCACGGCATCGGATATCTGGTCGCACACCTTGTCGGGATGACCCTCGGTGACGGACTCGGACGTGAACAGGTACGTAGAACATTCTTCGGCCATAAGTTCCTCCTTCATCGCTGTAGGCCGGACCACCTTGGCGTATCCGCCAGGTTGGTGTCGGGATCTCAGAGCCAACTCTCTCCCCCGACTCTTGATAAAACAGAGAACCGCGCACATGGCCGGAATCCCCGTGAAACCCTGCCGATGGTACCCTGAAAGCACTATTCGCGCAAGAGGAGAAGACCCCGCCCCGCGGAGTCCCCACGGAATGAACCGCCAGCCCCGCTCCCTTGCCGCGCGCGGGCGCGCGAGCGCAGCCCCGAACCGCGCCCTCGCCCCGTTGCGCACGAAAAACCGCCCTCCGTGGCAGGTTCTGACGGTTTGAGGTCGTTGGAGGCCCCCTTGCCTTTAGCGGCAATCGAGCAGTCCCGCATTGCACCAGTTCAGAAAGCTATAGAAAATTGTTAGGTGTTCAGGCGCGCCTCATCGTGCTTCGGAAACGACCTCAAACCGTCAGAACCTGCCAGCAAACGCGGTTTTTCGTGCGCAAGGCTATGGGAGGGGTCGGCGGGGTGCGGGGCTGCGGAACCAGCCCCGGCCTCGCGCCGCCGCCGTTCCTGTGGCGATACGGCAACCGCCTCGATGCGGGCGATCGGCTCGTGCTACACTTTTTTCCAAACGTGAACCCCCTGCCCGACGCTTCCACGGGCGGGTCTGCGAAAGGATCGCCATGCCAACCAACGCCGAATACACCCGCGAGTACTTCGACATCCTCGAGCGCCTTGACGGCGACGTAGCCGGCCGACGCGCCGCGTACAGCTACATGCAGAGCTCCACCGCCATCGTGCACCACCGCGTTGTGGCCTGCTCGTACGTCCCGCGCCTGTTCAACGCGCAAACGTACCGCACCATGAAGGAAACGGCCGAAACCTCGCACCGCATCCTGTGCAAGGTGATCGCGCGCTATCTGGAAGACCCCGAGTACCGCCGCGTGTTCGACTTCGATCCGCGCCTTGAAGAGCTCATCCTGCTGCCGCGCGGCTACGACTCCCTGCTGCCCTTCGCGCGCGTGGACACCTTCCTGAACGAAGACGACTACCGCATGGAGTTCTGCGAGTTCAACGGCGACGGGTCCTCGGGTATGAACGAGAACCGCGAGATCACGAACTCCATCGCGAGCTCTCCCGCATTCGAAGCGTTCTCCCGCAACCACCGCGTGGAAGGCTGCGAGCTGTTCGAGTCTTGGGTCGACGCGTTTCTGTCCATCTACGAAACCTACGAGCACAAGGTGGACAACCCCCGCTTCGCCATCTGCGACTACCTGGAAAACGGCGTGGTCGACGAGTTCCACATCTACGCCGAGCTGTTCAAGCGCCGCGGCATGGACTGCGTGGTGGCCGATGTGCGCGACCTGAGCTTCGACGGCGAAACGCTGCGCGACGCCGAAGGCAAGCCCGTCAACGCCATCTGGCGCCGCTGCGTCACGAACGACGTCATCGACCATTGGGACGACTCGCAGCAGCTCATCAACGCCGTGCGCGCAGAGAAGGTGGCGCTCATCGGCAGCTTCGCCGGGCACATCGTGCACGACAAGCAGATATTCAAAGCTCTGTTCGACAAGCGCACCATCGAGTTCTTGGACGCCGACGAAATCTCGTTCGTCGAGAGAACCGTGCCCCTGACCGCGTTTTTGGACGACGACCACGTCAACGTCGATCAGATCCGCGCGAACAAGGACGAATGGATCATCAAGCCCACCGACCACTACGGAGCCGACGACGTCTACGCAGGCTGCGCCGTTTCGCCCGAACGCTGGGAAGAGCTGGTCGACCGCTTCGCGAACGGACGCGCGGGCTACCCCTTCATCGTGCAGCGCTACATCCGCCCCTTCAAGACACTCACGCTGCCGCCGGACACGGGGATAGACGGGCTTTCCGACGACCAGGTGCCCTTCGATCCGCAGATGTACAACAACCTGAACGGCCTGTACCTGTACGACGGCGTGTTCCAGGGCGTGTTCAGCCGCTTGGGGCCCCTGCCCACCATCTCGAAGGACATGCAGGGCATGACCGCCGCCACCATCTGGGTTGACAAGGACTAAGGGAGCCGAAGATGCCATCGCACGAAACAAGGCGCGGGGCCAAGCACGGCCTTGCGCAGGGGATTGCCGCCATCGCCCTAGCCGTCACGTTCGTAGCGGCGGGGCTCGGCGCGTGCTGCTTGCCGCAAACCACCGGCATGCTGGCCGGCATGTTCAGCGGCGCGGACAACCCGTCGACGCCGTTCTCGCACGACGACCTGGTGCAAGCCGCCGTCGCGACGCGCGACTACACCGTGGGGTCGAACGACCGGGAAGCCGTGTTCGCCATGCTGCGCGACGTCAACCGTAACGCGCAGACGCCCTACGCCGAAGCCGACGAAACGGCCCTTGCCGCCGCGCCCGACGCCTACACGCTCAACCCCGAAGCGCTCTCGCACCTCGACGACGTGCACCGCGTGATAGCGGCAGCGGGCGTCGCTTTTGCCGCCGTTGCCCTCGCCGCTGTCGCGTTCTGCGTTTACCTGGGCATACGCGCTGGCAAACGGGCTGTGGGCGGCGCGCTGGCCTGCGCGGGGATCGTCGTGCTGGCCGTGTTCGCCGCGCTGGCCGCCTGGGTGGTCGTCGACTTCAACGGCTTTTTCGCCGCGTTCCACTCGCTGTTCTTCGCCGATGGAACCTGGACGTTCTCGTACGAGTCGCTGCTCATCACCATGTACCCGCCCGCATTCTGGATGGGAATGGGGGCCGTCTGGCTGACGGTCACGGGCGCGCTGTCCCTGATCGCCGTGCTCGCGGGAACGGCGCTGCGGCGCCGGAGCCTTCCCCGTTAAGAAAGCGGACGGCGAGGTTCTCGGCGCTGCGCGACCCGTGCGCGAGCAGCTTCCTGCTGCTGCTCGGTCGAGCATTTTGAGTGAGGATGGGCCAGCCGCGGTTTGCTCCGGCCTTCGGGTTGTCTATACTTGCAAGCACCGCCGAAGCCCGCGCTTCGGCTTGAACATGACGTTATTCAACTGGAGGATTACCACGGCTATGACAGACGAGAAGAAAGTTCGCGTTCGATTCGCCCCGTCGCCTACCGGGCGGCTGCACGTAGGCGGAGCCCGTACGGCCATCTACAACTGGGCGTTCGCCCGCGCGATGGGCGGCGACTTCATCCTGCGCATCGAAGACACCGACCCTGAGCGCTCCACCGAAGAAAACGTGCAGGTCATCCTCAATGCCATGAAGTGGCTCGGCCTTGACTGGGACGAAGGCCCCGAGGTGGGCGGCCAGGCCGGACCGTACTTCCAAACCCAGCGCATGGACACGTACGCCGCAGCGCTCGAACTCATGAAAGAGCGCGGCAGCGTGTACCCCTGCTTCTGCACGAAAGAAGAGCTCGACGCCAAGCGCGCCGCAGCCGAGGCGAACGAAGGCGGCTACGCCGGCTACGACCGCACCTGTCGCTGCATCGACCCCGCTGACGCAGCTGCGCGCATCGCCGCAGGCGAGCCGCATGTGTGGCGTTTGCGCGTGCCCGAGAACCACGGCCCCATCGAGTTCGACGACGCCGTGTACGGCCACGTGAGCTTCCCGGCCGAAGTGATGGACGACATGATCGTCGTGCGCACGGACGGCTCCCCCACCTACAACTTCGCTGTGGTGTGCGACGACGCGAACATGGGCGTCACTCACGTCATCCGCGGCGACGACCACCTGTCCAACACGCCGCGCCAGATCCTCATCTACGAGGCGCTCGGCTTCGACGTGCCCACGTTCGCGCACCTGTCGATGATCCTGGGGCCGGACGGCAAGAAGCTGTCGAAGCGCCACGGCGCGGCCTCGGTCGAGGAGTTCTGCGAGCGCGGCTACCTGCCCGACGCCATGGTGAACTTCCTGGCGCTTCTGGGCTGGTCGCTCGACGGCGAGACGACGCTCATCGACCGTGCCACCCTGTGCGAGCTCTTCAGCCTGGACCGCGTGACCAAGAAAGACGCCGTGTTCGACGAGACGAAGCTGGACTGGATGAACGGCCAGTACATCAAGGACATGGGCGCGAACGCCTGGGTGCAGGCGTCGCTTCCCTGGCTGCTGGAGCTGGGCGCCACGCCGGAGGACATCTCTGCGCGCGCCGAGTTCTACCTGGGGCTGTATCCCCTGGTGGCGGAACGCCTGACGCGCCTCGACGACGTGGTTTCCAAGCTGGGCTTCATGTTCTGGGGACCCGAAGTGCGCGAGCTTGACGAAAAGAGCGTCAACAAGGTGCTCAAGAAGGAGGGCGCTCGCGCCGACGAAGCTCTGGCGGCCTGCCGCGGCGTGCTTGCCGACCAAAGCGTGGCCTGGGAAGCCGAAGCGCTGCAGGGAGCATGCCGCGCCGTGGGCGAGCAGCTGGAACTGAAGCCGAAGCTGCTGTTCCAGCCCCTGCGCGTGGCCGTATGCGGCAACATGGTGTCGCCGCCGCTGTTCGAGAGCATCGAACTTCTGCCGCGCGAGGACGTGCTTGCGCGCATCGACCAGGTGGCAAGCGAGGCGTTCGGTGGCTGAGGTCGCCGACAACACGCAGGATGAGCGGACCGTGCACCCGCAGCGCATTCTCGTGCTGCGGGATTTCTGCACGCGATTCCGGGGCTCGGCATGCGATCGCTGCGCGCGCGCATGCCCCCACGGCGCCATTGAATTCAGCTCCGAGGAACTGCCCGTCATCGATGCGCAAGCCTGCACGAACTGCGGCATCTGCCTGGGAATCTGCGACGCGTTCACCTCCACGCGCGTGACGATGATCGACCTGCACGCCCGTGTGCGGCGCATCGCCCTGCGCGGCGAGGACGTGGCGATCACCTGCAAGGAGAACATCTTCCCCGGATTTCAGCCTGCCGCCAACGTGGTGGTGCTGCCCTGCCTGGCCACGCTTTCCCCGGAGTTCTGGACGCTCGTTTTGGCCGAGAACATCCCCGTGAGCATCGCGGGGGACCTGGCCTACTGCGCCGACTGCGACCGGGCGGGAGAGTTCGGCGAAATGCTGTTCACGCACGCCATTGCCACGGCGGAGCAGTGGACGGGACGCAAGGTGGGCTACCTTGAAACAATCCCCGAAAAGGAGAACCTGGTCAAAGATCTGGCGAATCCCGAAGGGGTCGATCGACGCAGCGCGTTCACGAATCTGGCGGCCGACGTGGCAGACGTCGCTTCGGGCAAGCGCCGTCTGCGCAACTCGGACGTTTTGCAGCAATTTTACGAGCGCAAGGAGCGCGCACGGGCGCGAGCGCGGCTCAACCTCAACGAAAGCCCGCAGTTCAACGACTTCGCCCCCGAAGGACACACGAAGCAGACCATGCATCCCAAACGGCGCATGCTGCTCGAAGCCATCGACCGCGAGCCCGCCATCGCCCCGAACGTACCGGTTGTCATATCCTGCACCGACCGTGCGCTGTGCACGAACGCGCTTGACTGCGCGGCCGTCTGCCCAACCGGCGCGCGCTACCCAGACCCCGCAGACGGGACGCTTGCTTTCGATGCACGCTACTGCATAGGCTGCGGCCTGTGCGTAAGCGCCTGCGCGCAAGGAGCCGTGCAATTGATCGAGGAAAGCGCCGAAGTTTTCCTTACCGAAGAAGCTGGGTGCGAACAAGCCTAGCAAAGCCCGCGACACGTCACCGCACGCCGCAACGAAGAGTTTCAGGAGGGTCACATGAACGAACCCGAGCGCCCCGAGGGCGACCAGCAAAACGACCAGCCCGCGCCGCCTTATGGCCAGCAGCCCTACAGCAGCACGAGCCAGCCGCCGCAGCCCCCGGCATACGGCGGCCCCCAGCCGCAGCAGCCGCAATCCCCCTACGCCGGCGCGCCCTCGCCGCACTACGCGTCGGCGGGCCAGCCGCCGCAGCCGCAGCCCCCGTACCCCGTGCAGCCTCCCTACCCGGCCTACCCGGCCGCCGCGCAGCCACCGCAAAAGAAGAAGGTATGGCCTTGGGTGCTCTGCGGGTGCCTGCTGGCGTTCGTTTTGGGCATTGGCGGATGCGTCGGCTGCGTAGCGTGCGGAGCCCTGTACTTCGATCGCAGCTACAACGATTCGTTCGACCCTCGCTACGACGGACCGGGATACGGGTACAACCATTCCTACGAAAACGGCAACCCGGACGACTACGGCACCAGCCGCTACGAAGGGCTTACGCTCGAGGATATCGAGAAAGCGGTGGGCGATCTTCCGAGCACCGTCGAGGACGGTCGCTGCACAGCCGGCGTGTACCAGATAGGCCCGGGAAAGGACATCGAGCCGGGACTCTACTTCCTCGAAGGAAGCTCGGATGCCGAGGGCACCTACTACGTGTTCGATCGCGACGACGACACGGGAACCTATTCGCTTGAGCTGGCGGTCTCGTATTTCGGCAACTACTTCGCACAGCTTGAGGCCGGCGACGCGATCGCCTTCCTGCCCGGCAAAGACGAACTGCGCATGTACCCGAGCAAGGCGGCGAGCTTCGCCCCTGCGGCTCCCTACGAGAACGGGCTGTACCGCGTGGGAGTCGATATCCCCGCCGGAACGTACACCGTCACGGTGAGCGCCGATGCGTCCGCGAGCGCATCGCAGGACAGCGCGGCGTTCGTCATGAAGGATCTCGACTTCGACAGCGATTCCATCACGCAGACGAAGTACGTGATCGCAGGGGGATCCCAAACCGTTACCGTGACGGACGGCGATTACCTGGAGCTGTACGCCGCCGTTGCAACTCCCGCGGAATAAACCCGACCGCACATTGACGCAACCTCGCAACGCCCCGGCTTCGTCGGGGCGTTCGCATCGAGCACCCGGAAAAGGAGACGCCCATGCTTTCCGAAAACCCTTCCCTTGAAGAAATCGCAGCCGTGTTCGAGAACGATCGCTTCGCCACCCAAGCAGCTGGCTGCCGCGTGGTCGAAGGATGCAGGGGACGAGCCGTGTGCGACATGGAGCTGTCGGACGTGCACCGAAACGCAATGGGAAGCGTCATGGGCGGAGCCATCTTCACGTTGGCGGACTTCACCTTGGCCATAGCCTGCAACATTGGCGAAAAGCCCACCGTTTCCGTAGACCATGCCATCAGCTTCCTCCGCTCGACGAAAGGGTCGAAGCTGACCGCGACTGCCACATGCGACAAGCCAGGCAGTCACCTGGCCTTCTACACCGTTGTCGTCGAGGACGACCTGGGCAAGCAGATCGCGCGCATGACGGCTACGTGCTACCGATAAGCAAGCGCGACCGGAAGCCACGGAAGCGCTCGGAATTCGGGCGCACCACCAGAACGCTACTTATCCGAAGATAATCGAACCGGCGTTTCGGGCGGGGCCGCTACTCCATGCGGTCGAAGAAGGCGCGCGCGTTTTCGAAGAACACCTTGTCGGCAACGTTCGGCCCGAACTGTCGCTCGAGCAGCGCGTGCAAGTCGGCGACGCGATCGCATGGATCGAGCCAGCTGGGCACGTCGCAGCCGTCGTAGTCGCTACCGAGCGCAAGCACGTCCTCCCCTGCCGTTTCCAAGATGCGATCGACGTGACGCAGCACGTCGTCAGGCGAAGGATCGGCATGCAGGTCCGATAGGAAGTCCCGGCAGAAATTCAATCCGACGATGCCTTGGCAGTCGGCAATCTCGCGCAACTGCCAATCCTCCAGGTTGCGCGGATGGTCGCATATCGCCCGCGCGTTCGAATGCGAAGCGGCGAAGGGTCGGGAAGCTATCGCGCATACGTCCCTGAAACCCGCCTCGTTCAGATGGGAAACGTCCACCACGATGCCGCGCGCTTCCAATTCGCGCACGCACGCGCCCCCGAACGAAGTTAATCCGTCAAGCGTTTCGTTGCCGCTTCCCAACGCATTCCGGCCGTTCCAGGTAAGGGTGACCATGCGCACCCCGGCTTCCGCCAACGCGTCAAGGCGCGCCGACGCCTTTCCGTCATCCTGCAGAAACGACGCGCCCTCCACGGTGAGCATCCCGGCGGTCTTGCTCGCCGCAAACGCATCCTCGATCTCGCGCACGTCGCGCACGCGCGCGATCGCATCGCGATGGCGCTCCAAAGACGCCTCCCAAAACCTTCTCACGCGCTCGAACAGCGCCCACGCTGCATCGCCTTGCAGCTGGTCGGGGACGAACACTGCAAAGCACTGGCACCAAGAAAACGGCGCGGTGCGCGCAAGCGAAACATGGGCGGCGTTGTCCTCCAGCGAGCTCATGCGCGAGCGAGGGATTGCCGCATCATGCTCGGCGAACCCGCCCGGAACCCCGGGATCGCCCGAAAGCGCCAGGCGATCGAGCGTATCGCAATGCAGGTCGAACACGCGCAAGCGATCAGGATTCGCATCCTTCGCTTGTGGGAAGACGTCGTCTCCCCACAGCTTGGCAGCCTCCTCAGGCGAAGCATCTCCCAACGTCATGAACAGCCCCACGGCCGCGCTCCTCTCTCGCGAATCGCATCAAAGCCTTGCTATTGTACCGCTGCAAAGCCCCTTGCGCGCACGCTTTCAATAGGCAACGATCGAATCGAGACGATGATGCGCAGCTGCTTTGGCTTCGCTATCCCCGTCCTTTGCATGCCCAAAGAAGCCCTTGAGGATATTCTGCAAAACGCGCCTGCCTGGTGGGGCGGCGCGGATAAAGAAATCTACGATAACTTGATCTTCATCATGCCGCCCGCCGCGTTTTCCGACGTCCTCCACGAAATAGGAGAGCCCAAAGAAGGGCTGGAGCGGATAGAGCATTACCGGAACGCTATCTTTTGGTCCTTCGATCGCAAAGAGTACCGCAAGACCAAGTGGTGGTCGAAGACCGCGAGTGCGCGCATAGGCGGCAAGCTGACGATCAGGACGGCGAACACCGTCAGGAAACTGGCCGGGATGTGATTGCTTTCCCGCATTATCACCCGCCCTCTTGCACGCGCCCTCTTAACATGTAACAATTAACTTATATGTTATGCGTTAGCGATAAGAGGTTTAGGCATGGGAATCCAAGAAACGCTCAAAGCGTTGTCAGATCCGGTGCGGCGTACGATTCTCGAGCACCTGAAACAAGGCCGGCTGCCAGCCGGCCAAATAGCTGAACTATTCGACATCTCCCCTCCCGCCGTATCCCGGCATCTCTCGGTGCTGAAAGACGCAGGCCTTGTACGCGACTATCGGGAGGGTAAATTCGTATTTTACGAACTGAAAGCCTCGGTGCTCGAAGAAACACTCTTATGGATGATGAATCTGAAGGAGGCGAGCAATGAAGAGACTCTACACAGCAACGTACATCCTGACGGCGTGTAACGTCCTG
The DNA here is from genome assembly GCF_052119225.1 of Paraeggerthella sp. LCP19S3_G8. NCBI lineage: Bacteria > Bacillati > Actinomycetota > Coriobacteriia > Eggerthellales > Eggerthellaceae > Paraeggerthella > Paraeggerthella sp. LCP19S3_G8. The sequence continues at coordinate 119,102 of NZ_JBQKFQ010000001.1, read as the reverse complement.
GTTGCCTCTGCGCTCATCTACTTTATGCCCGACCAGGTGCCGGTGCACTTCAACGCGATGAACGAGCCCGACCGCTTGGGTAGCAAGTACGAGTTTCTGGTGGCGATCGTCTTTCCGCTTTGCGGCATGCTCGTCGTAATGGCCTCCAAGAACGCGCCGCTGGGCAAGGAGCGCCGCTGGGCGTGGGGCGCTGTGGCCTTCGAGGCGTTCGTACTGGGGTGGATACTGTTCTTCCTCACGAAGGCGCTCCTTTACGACGGCGCACCACTGCCCAAGCCTGATCCGAGCGCAAGCCGCTGGGCAGCCGTCGTCGGCGGCGCGCTCTGCGTCGTGGCGGGAAACCTCATGCCAAAGGCGGACCGCAACCCCTTCTTCGGCCTGCGCACGCCGTGGAGCGAGGCCAGCCCGGAAACCTGGCGGCGCAGCCAGCGCTTCGGCGGGTACGTGGGCATCTTCATGGGCATCGCGATGGTCTCGCTCGGACTGGTGCTTCCCGCGCACCTCGTAACCCCGGCAGTGCTGCTGGTGCTGCTGGCGGGATTCGTCGCCGCCATCGTCGGCTCCTACGTCATCTATCGCCAAGAGCTGAAGAAGCGCTAATAGGGCGTATCAGCTGCTTCGCCCTTCGGTTGCGGCTTCTCGCCCGTGACCAGGAAGATCATGGCTATCATGAGCACGAAGCCCGCCCAATCGGCGCCCGTGAACACCGTCCCCAGCCAAAGCGCCGCGAACACCGTAGCGCCCAGCGGCTCCATCGTCCCCAGCAGGCTGCCCTTCACCGGACCCACCACCGACACGCCATGCAAATACAGACCGTACGCCGCGAACGTGCCCACCGCGATGATCGCCGCGACAACCGCCCAGCCGGCCGCGTCGAAGCCGGGAACGACCGGCGGCTGGCCCCAGGCCGCGCCCGCCAGCCACATTCCAAACGCCGCTAACCCGCCCGCGAACATGCCCAGCCCTGTTACGGGCAAGCTTCCCCATTGCGCGAACAGGCGCTTCGGGTACACGATGTAGAACGCGACCGCCAAGCCGTTGGCAACGCTCCACAGCAGGCCCTCAACCGGCACCGCGAACGCTCCGGGATCGGCCTGCGTGGCGATAAGCCACGTTGCCGCCATCGCCAAAACCAAACCGGTCAGCTCGCGCCGCTGCGGCAGCTTCCTTGCAGACAAGCACGCATATAGCATGACGAACACGATGCCCATGCATTGCAGCACGGTAGCCGTGCCGGCATTCGTGTACTCGACGACGATCGTGTACGTGATCTGAGAAGGATACAGCCCCACCACGCCCAGCACCGCCAAACGCGCCAAGGTCACCCGATCGCGCAGCATCGTCAGAACGTGCGCGCGTTGGCGAACCAGCAGCACCGCCAAGAACAGCAAGCCCGCTCCCAGCATACGCGCCGCCGTGATGAACGCGGGAGAAGCCCCGTACCCCGCGATCAGAAACTGCGCGCACGCCCCCGAGAACCCCCACAGCGACGCGCCCGCCAAAGCAGCCGCGATCCCGCGCCAGAAACGCTGGCGAAAAAACGCCTCGCCCGCCCGCACGGCCTCGCCCGTCACTTCGCCAGCTCTTTCAGGAACTCGGCGACCGGCCCCAGAAGGTTGTCGCCCTCGTCAAGCTTGAAATAGCGCAGGGGCAGTTGGAGCTTGCGCTTGTCGGCCAGGTAGCGTCCGCCCGCACGGCGCAGCGGCGTCATCTGGTCGCGCGACACGTCGATCGGCTCCACTACCAAGCGACCCGCCGTCACCGAAACGGTCCTGATGTGGTGCTCGTTCGCAAATGCCTTGATGCGCGCCTTCTCGAACAGGTTCTTCGCGGCCTGCGGCATATCGGGCCGCTTGTCGGCCATATCTTGGTACACGTCCTCGACGGCCTGCTCGGTCGCCGCCGACGCGATCTTGCGGTACCACAGCACGCGCTCGTCCGCCTCCGGCACGTAGTCCTCGGGCAGGTAGGTATGGCCCGGCACGTTCACCGTGATGTCGGACAAGGCCGGCGGCAGCTGATCGACGGCCTTCAGGTCGCCCTCGCGCGTAGCCGTCACGGCTTGAGCGAGCATCTGCGCGAACAGGTCGAAGCCGACGGCGGACATGTTGCCCGACTGCTCGGCACCCATGAGGCTGCCCGCTCCGCGTATCTCCAGATCGCGCATGGCAATGCGCATGCCGCTGCCCAAGTCGGTATGCTCGTTCAACGCCGTCAGGCGCGCGGCGGCCTCCTCGGTAAGCTCCATGTGCTCGGGGAACATGAAGAAGGCGTACGCCTGCGTGGACGACCGGCCCACACGGCCCTTGAGCTGGTACATCTGCGCCAAACCCAAGCGCTGCGAGTCCTCGATGATGAGGGTGTTCGTATGCGGGTTGTCGATGCCGCTCTCGATGATGGTGGTGGCCACCAGCACGTCGAGCTCGCCAGCGCTGAAGTCCTCCATGACGCGCTCCAGCTGCTCGCGCGTCATCTGGCCGTGAGCCACGCCCACGCGCGCCTCGCCCGCGGCAGCCGTCACGCGGCGCACGGCCTCGTCGATCGAGCGCACCCGGTTCGACACGTAGTACACCTGCCCGCCGCGCGCCAGCTCGCGCCGAATAGCGGCGCTCACCACGTCGGGGTCCCATTCGCCCACGTGGACTTCGACGGCGCGCCGCTCATCGGGCGGCGTGAGGATCAGGCTCATGTCGCGAACCCCCGAAAGCGACATCTGCATGGTGCGCGGAATGGGCGTTGCCGAAAGCGTCAGCACGTCGATGGATTCGCGCAGGTTCTTCATCTGCTCTTTGTGGCCCACGCCGAAACGCTGCTCCTCGTCGATGATGACCAGGCCCAGATCGTGCGGGTTCACGTCGCGGGAGAGCAGGCGATGCGTTCCCACCAAAACGTTCACGCTGCCGTCGGCGAAGCCCGCAAGCGCCGCCGCCTGCTGGGCCGGCGTGCGGAAACGCGAGAGCACTTCCACCGTCACGCCAAACGGCTCGCAGCGCTCCTTGAAGTTGGTGTAGTGCTGCTGCGCCAAAATGGTGGTCGGGCACAGCACCATCACCTGCTTCGAATCCTGAGTCGCCTTGAACGCGGCGCGCAGGGCCACCTCGGTCTTGCCGAAGCCCACGTCGCCGCACACCAAGCGATCCATCGGCTTGGCCGACTGCATGTCGGCCTTCACGTCGGCGATGGCGGCAAGCTGGTCGGGAGTCTCCTGGTACGGGAACGCCTCCTCCATCTCGCGCTGCGCCAGTGTGTCGGCCTCGAAACGGTAGCCCTGCACCGTGGCGCGGCGCGCGTACACGTCCACCAGATCGAAGGCGAGCTTCTTCGTGGCGGCGCGCGCCTTCTTCATGGCGCGCGACCAATCGGCCGTGTTCAGGCGAGTAAGCCGCGGACTCGCCCCCTCCGGACCCACGTAGCGCGTCACGCGGTCCAACTGCTCCACCGGCACGTACAGCTTGTCGCCTTCCGAATACTCCAACAGCAGGTAGTCGCGCGCCGTGCCGTCCACGTCGCGGCGCACAAGCTCCTTGAAGTGGGCTACGCCGTGGGCGGCATGCACCACGTAATCGCCCGGCTTGTAGGGAAACGTGATCTCCGTGATGTCGACGTGCCTGCTCGGACGCGCCGTCGACGCGCCCTGCGTATCGGACACGCTGATCACCGCAAGCTTGGCCTTCGGTATGATCATGCCCAGCGGCACGTCCACGTCCACCACGTTCACCACGCCGCGGCGCAACCGTCGCTTGGCCGCGCCTTCCGTCTCGTTCGGATCCTGCTCGACGTCAAGCGTCTCCTGGATCGGCAGGCCGTGGTCCACGAACGCCAGCTTCATGTCCTGGCGCGCCCGGAAGTTCGGCGCGCTGAACACCGTCGTGTAGTCGGTGTCCACCAAGCTGCGCAAACGCCCGAACAGCTTGTCGGGATGCCCCGCTACCTCCACGCGCTTCACGGGAAGCTCGTCGTCCACGTGCCCGCCCACGCGCATGATGGATACGTAGGTTGCGCGCTGGCCCTCCCCGAAGCTGACCGCGCCGGGTTCGGCGTACAGCCCCTTGAGGGCGATGCCCGTGCCCTTCGCGCGACCCGTGATGTCGTCGTAGGCATGCGTCATGTCGTCGAACAGGGAACGCGGCTCCACCAGCACCGAAAGCGCGTCGCGACGAAGATAGGCGCCCAGCGTCACGGTCTCGTTGTACAGGTAGGGCAGCAGCATGTCCGACCCGTCGAAGCGCAGGCCCCCGTCCAGCTTCTCCAGCGCATCGCGTAAAGCGGCATTCGTCTGAGCTGGGCGTTCGAGCTTCTTGCGGGCTCGGGCAAGAGCGCTTTTCGAGCACGAGAACTCCATCACGGGATACGCCTCCACGCGCGCAAGCGCCTGAATGGTCTGGCCCGTGGAGGGTACGATGCGCCGCACCTCGTCCAGTTCGTCGCCGAAGAAGTCCAACCGAACCGGGTACACCAGGTTTCCCGGGTACACGTCGATCGTGCCCCCGCGAACGGCGAAAGTGCCCGGCCCGTCAAGCTCGCCGGTGTTGCGGTACCCGCGCTCCTCCAAAGCGCGCGCCACGTCCTCGAAGGAAGCGATGCCCGCCGCGTCGGCGCCCTCCATAGCGCCCAGCTCCTTCCCGGCCTCGAACACAACCGGCGTCGCAACCGACGAGCCGGCCGGAGCCAGCATGCGCACGAGCGAGCGGGCGCTTGCCACCACCACGACCGGCCGTCCGGTCGAAAGCGCATGCACGGCCTCCATGCGGCGCGCCACGATGCTCGCGTCGCTGGGCTTGGGATTGAACGGATAGTCGGTTCGCTCGGGAAAGCGGACGACACGCTCGTCGCCCAGATAAGCCGCCACGCTGCGCGCGAACGACACCGCCGCGTCTTCGCCCGCCACCACGACCAGGGTCGTTTGCGGTTTGTGCGCGAAACGGGCGGCAATCAGGAAGGGGCGCGCCGAGTTCGCCACGCCGAGCGCGCCGTCCTCACCCGCATCCAGCTTGTCCCAAAACGCGTCAAGGCACCCGGATTTCTCCAATGCGAACGTGAGCGAGTCGATGAGCATGGTCGTTCCCTTTTCTCTATCCGAGCAGCACGAAAAGCCGCGATGGGCGGCTTGCAGCTTTGTTGCGTATGCGCCCGTCGCACAGCGCGCGCACGAGCGTCGACCAGTGTACCTTAAAGCCCGCGCGGAAGGCGCGGGCAACCGGCCGCAACCGAACAAAGAACATCGACGCAAGCCGCAAGCCGCTCCCGTTCGCCTGCCGTTCGCCCGCCCGCGAACAGGTCGACCGCACCGGCGGATCGAACCGCTGCCAAATTGAGCGAGTTTTGCGGCGGTTTTTCGCCTTCCTGAGCAAAATGATCGAGGGACGTTTTTCATCATGCCTGGTCAAAGACTTGTCCATCCGCTTTATTCTTGATTGAGGACCAGCAAAACTCGTTCGATTTGACACGATCTCGAAACCAGCCAGCCAACGAAGCCAAAACACCCGCAGCCCGTCTTGCAAGCAGACACCAACCCGAAAGTTCACTATACTTGACCGCATCCGAATCGCATCCTGCAAAGGAGGATCCCTTGCCCCGCGAAACCGTGAAAGCGAAGCGCGAGCGCGCCATCGAAATCGCGCAGCGCATGAACGAGCACTACCCCGCCGCCGAATGCGCGCTGCATTACTGGGGCGACCCGTTCAAGCTGACCATCGCCGTGCTGCTGTCCGCCCAAACCACCGACAAGGGCGTCAACAAGGTAACGCCGGCGCTTTGGGAACGCTACCCCACCGTAGCCGACCTGGCGTCCGCCAACCCAGCCGACGTCGAAGAGATCATCCGCACCATCGGGTTCTACCGCACGAAAGCCGCGAACGTGGTCAAGTGCGCGCAGCTGGTGGTGTCCGAGTACGGCGGCCAGATCCCGCGCGACATCGACGAGCTGCAGAAGCTTCCCGGAGTGGGCCGCAAAACCGCGAACGTCGTGCTCAACGAGGCGTTCGGCATTGTCGAAGGCATCGCCGTGGACACGCACGTGTTCCGAATCGCGCACAAGCTCAAGCTTGCAGGACCCTCCGCCGACACGCCCGCGAAAACCGAGGACGCGCTGCTCAAGCTGTATCCTCGCGAATGGTGGGGCCCCATCAACCACCAGTGGGTGCTGTTCGGCCGCGAAACCTGCATCGCACGGCGGCCGAAATGCGGCGAGTGCTTCATCTGCAACCTTTGCCCCAACTGCGGCAAAGCGTAGGCTCGGGCGGACGGGAAACGACGCCCGAAAAGGAATCGAGCAACAAGGGGGAAACCACATGCGCTATCGCAAACTGGGCAACACCGGCTTGGAAGCGAGCGAGATCGGGTTCGGAGCGGAGTGGATGGAGCGCAAGTCCGCCAGCGAGGTGCGAGCCGTCGTCGACGCCTGCATGCAAGCCGGCATCAACATCCTGGATTGCTGGATGGCCGAGCCCGCCGTGCGCAGCAATCTGGGAAAGGCCATCGCAGGCAACCGGAATCGCTGGATCATCCAAGGCCACATTGGATCCACCTGGCAAAACGGGCAGTACGTGCGCACGCGCGACCTCGACCTTGCGCGCAACGCCTTCGAAGACCTACTCGCGCGCCTGGCAACCGATCACGTGGAAGTGGGCATGATCCATTACGTGGACGACCTTGCCGAGTTCGACCAGATCATGAACGGACCGTTCTTCGCCTACGTGCACGAGCTCCAGGAAAGCGGCGTCATCGGCCATATCGGACTGTCCACACATCGCCCCGACGTGGCGCAGGCGGCGGCGCGCTCGGGCAAGATCGAGGTCATCATGTTCAGCGTGAACCCGGCTTTCGACCTTTTGCCGGCCACGACCAGCCTGGAAACGGCATTCGCCTTCGACTATGACGACGCGCTCGAAGGCATGGACCCCGTTCGAGCCGAGCTCTACGCGCTTTGCGAACGGAAGGGCGTGGGGCTCACCATCATGAAAGGATACGCAGGAGGGCGCCTGTTCAGCGCCGAGGCTTCGCCGTTCGGCGTGGCCCTCACGCCCATCCAGTGCATCCACTACGCGCTCACCCGGCCCGCCGCAGCCAGCATCCTAGCCGGATTCGACACGCCAGCGCACGTTGCCGACGCCGTGCGCTACGAAACCGCGAGCGACGCCCAGAAGGATTACGCGACCGTTCTGGCAAGCGCTCCCAAGCATGCCTACTACGGCCAGTGCACCTACTGCGGACATTGCGCCCCCTGCCCCTCCGACATCGACATAGCCATGGCGAACAAGCTCTACGACCTGGCGACCGTCCAAGGCGAGGCCCCTGCATCGGTCAAGGCGCACTACGACGCCCTCGACGCCACGGCTGCGGACTGCATTGCCTGCCGCGCCTGCGAGCCCCGATGCCCCTTCGGCGTGCCGATAGCCGAGCGCATGGAGAAGATCGCGCTCCTCTTGGGGTAGCGCCCGGATGCTCGGACCGCTATGCCCGCTCAAGCGGTCCGAGCACGAACAGCGTGAACGTGGCCTCGCACACCAACCGCCCCTCGGGCGTTTCGGCCCGGCAATGCGCGATCACCGTGCTGCGACCCTCGTGGGACGTCTTCGCCCTTACGACAAGGGAGCCGACCCCCACCGCTTTGACGAAGTTGACCGAGCTCGTCAAAGCCACGTTGCTCACGCCGCACGAATACGTGGCCATGCCTGCGGCGATCTCGCACAACGTCGCCAAAAAGCCGCCGTGGATGGTGCCGTGATAGTTCAACACCTCCTGCGGCACGTCGAGCCGAAACGCCACGCGCCCCCGCTCGGCTTCGAATATCTCCAGGCTCTCGAGTTCTTTTTGAGCCGTTACGTTCACCATCATCGCATCCGCGATAGCCGCATCGTATCGAACCATGCGCACGCTCCTTTCCGTCCGGCCCATTGTACGGCGGCCGGCTAAGCGCCACGATGGGCAATCCCGCGTCGGCGTGGCACAGCGCGCAGCGCGCGCACCGCACGGAGCGGCGCTACGGTCGCACCGCCTCGTCCAGCAGCGACCTCGCGCAGGCAACCACGGGGACGATGGCATCCCGATCGGTGCCGTCGAAGCCCTCGCGCATGCCCTCCAGCATCGCAGCGGCTCGCTCGTCGCTTTGCGCCGCCTTCTCCTGAGCCTTGAGAAACAGCTTCATCATAAGCTTGTCGCGTAGGCCCAGCTTGGCGTAGTCGAAGCCTCCGCGCAGGTAGAAGCGCGGCACGTCGTCGAAGTCCGGCGAAGGCAGCGCGCGGGCCAAGCCCTCTTCCACCTGATCGGTCCACTCTACAGGAGTCGCGCCCACGCCAAACACGACGAAGCGGACGTTCGGATGAGCCTTGCGCATGCGCTTCAGCCACGATCCTCCGGCAAGCGAGGCCGCATGGAACCACCCTCCCATGACCACCACGTCGCACGCCGCCACGTCTTCGTCGGTCGCCTGACCGTACGCAACGGCCCGGCATTCCAGATCGTCCGCGATCCACTCGGCGTACGCGCGCGTGAACCCGGTTTGAGATGCGTATGCCACCAAGCACGTCATGAGCGTCCTCTTTCATCAGCTGCTTCCGAAGAACCCGAAGGCGCAGCGGCGCCCGCAGGAGCCTTCCCCGCCGCGCCGTAGCGCCGCAGGAACGACGCCAGGAGCGCGCTCACCTTCGGTTTCGCTTCGTCCCAGGTCATGCTAGCATGCAGCATGAGAAACACCGGGCCTTGAAACTCCAGTGCCATCCGTGCGGCGTCGTCGCGCAGCAGGGTCCCCGTTGCCATTCCATGTTCGAAAGCCGACCGCTGCAAGGCAAGCGGGCGCTCGATGAACACAAGGCGGTACGCCTGCGCAGCGTCCTCGCTCTCGAACTGGCTGATAACGAGCAGGCGACGCAGCTGCCGCAGCGAAGCATCTTCGAAAAACGGCCTGACGGATTCATGCACCTGCCTCTCAAGCGCACGGGGATCGGACGGGTCGTATTCCCGCGGGTCGTCCTCGACGTCGAACAGGACGCCCTTCGGCTGGAACATCGCGCGCAAACGGTCGAGCTCGCGCGCGATGATCGCGTCGAACAGGGCTTGCTTTCCAGGAAAATGGTTGTACAGCGACGCGTCCTTGATGCCCGCGGCCGCCGCGATGTCCCGAACGGAAACCGCATGGAACCCGCGATCGGCGAAAAGCCCGAACGCCTCGTCGAGTATCCGGTCGCGCGTCGGCGCGCCCCGCTTGCCTTCCGGCATGATGATCTCCCCTCAAGTAAAACTAGCACTTGCTAGTATAATACCAAGCAAGTGCTAGTTTTACAAGAAGACGGATTGGATGAAGCGGCAGAGGGGTGCAGCCGTCGGGACCGATCCGCACGCCGACCCCAGAACCGCGCCCTTTCCGCGCCAAGCCGAACGGCGCATGGGCGCCTACGATTCCAAAACCTCCCGAAGCATGTCCGCAAGCACTTCGGTATGGGAGCGGCGCTTGCGCGTAGCCGTGCCGACAAGCGCAACCGATTCGAAATCGCCGTACCGTTCGAAGAACCGCGCGACCGCCGCGCGCTTTTCCATGTCGGCTCGATAGGCGCTCGCGTAAGCTTCCCACCCTATGTTGCCGTTGAGGTAGCGCTCGAGCATAGTGGGAGCCGGAGCGAACAGCTTGTCGTGCGCATACTGCGCATGCGCCACTTTGTCAGCAAAAAACGCCAAGTCATCGCGTTTAGTGAAACCGGAAAGCTGGTTCGTGTTCTTCAGGCGCGTATCAAGCAGCATGTCGACCCGCCAGTCGGCCAAACGACCGAAAAAATCCTCTGCCGAAGTTTCGTACGCGCTGATCGTGTGAATAAGCATAGACGTGCATCTCCTTCTAACCGCGCAGCGCGCGATCCTACCGTTTCTCGAAAACGATAGCGCGCATCCCCGCACGCAGGAGAAGCACCAGGCGACCGTCACCGAATCGAAGATGCCGCGTTGACGCGCCGCCACCCCGCAGCGATGCGCAGAATGAACGCTAGCGGAGCGTCTTCGGAGAAAGCGGCGAGCCCAAGCGCGCAAGCTCCCCCGCCACGGTATCGACCAGAAGCGGCAGGGCCGCATGCACGCGCGGCGTCAGCCCGATGGTCACCACGGCGGGCGAGGCGTTCTCCACCTGCATGCCCAAGCACAGGCCTTCCGCCCGGTATCCCAGAAGCGCAGCGGAATCGAACAGGTCGATCAGCTTGAGGTCGTGCAGCGATGCGCTGGCTCCGCTTCGGCGCGCCATGGCATCGGGCTCGAAGCGAAACACCGTGCCCGGCTCGGCATCGGTGCCGTCCACGGCGTCCACCGTGATGATCATGTCGAACGCGCGAACGGAATCGAGCATGTCAAGGCTGAGGCACCCCAAATCGAACAGCTGCACATTCTGGGGAATCTCGTAGCGCTCGATCAGCTCCTCGTATACGGCAGGCCCCACGCCGTCGTCGAGCATGAGCTTGTTGCCCACGCACAGAACCGCGATGGAACGCAAAGCACGGGCGTCGTCGCAGCCCTTCGCAGCATCATCCGCCATCACAGCCGTCACGCCCCTATCGTCGGACGCACGACCAGGTTGTAGTACGTCGCCGCAGCCAGCATGCACAGCCCAACGATCACGCTCGCAACAGCCCAAACGCACTCGCGCTTCAAGTACGCTTCCTTGTCGACGCCCCGTTTGGCCGCCCGATGCGCAGCGAACGGCTGGGCCACGATGGAAAACGCCACCGTCCCGGCCGTCAACGTCAGCAGCACCAGAACCGCAACGCCGATGGCCAAGGGAGTGCGCTGCGCGAACGCCGCATAGAACGTGTTGTCCGCGAACAGCCAGAGGGGGTAGAACAGAATAGTGGCCCACATGCCGTGCGCCGGCCCCCAGATGGGAGGAAGGAACAACGCGCCCACGTTGACGCGGGGCACGCCTTCCAAGAACTTCTCTTCTTGCGCGATTTGCTCTTCGGTTAATTCAGCCACAGTTCGGTATCCTTTTCGAAACCTTGATGATTCCCTGCCATTATAGTCTAGGAAGCACCCTTCTACGGGAGGGTCCGGCAAAGCGGAAGGAGAGCACATGAACGTACTTGCCATCGTAGGGTCGAGACGCGTGGGCAGCTACAATCTCCAAGCTGCGCAGGCGGCGGGCGAACTGCTGAAACAGCGACGCCCCGACGTAACGTTCACCATTCTGAACTGGGACGACGTCCCCTTTATGAACGAAGACTCCGAGCACCTCGAGCCTCCTGCCATCGCTCGCGTACGGCAAGCCGTTCGCGACGCCGACGGCGTGTGGCTGTTCAGCCCCGAATACAACCACGCTATTCCCGGGCCGCTCAAAAACCTCCTCGATTGGCTCTCACGGCCGGTCAGCGCAACGGAAGGGCCGGTCATCGTAGGCAAGCCCGTAGCCCTTTCAGGAGCCAGCATCGGCATGAGCGGCGCCGAGCATGCGCAAGAGCAGCTTGCCGGCATGCTGAACTACCTCAACGCGCGCGTCATGAACAAGCCCCGCCTCTGCATACCGTACGTTGGCTCGCAAGCCCAAGACGGCGTCCTCAAGCTGGACGCGTCCGCTCCTTACCTGGAACGACAGGCAGACGCCTTCGTCCGCTTCATCGAAGCCGCGCGGTAAGCGCAAGCACAAGGACGAGCACGCACACGCGAGAAGCCCGCCACCGATGAAAAACCGGGCCGGACCCCTCGAGGGATCCGGCCCGGTTCGTACGTCATACCGCTTTCGACAAAGAGCGCTTACGCCTTCTCTTTGTGATGCAGGTCGTCCTCGCCCACGATCGTGTGCTTCTCGGGATCGTAGACCAAGCCGCCGTGCTCTTTCCAGAAGAACATGAGCAGCGTCGGGGAAATACCCTCGATGTTGGCCAGGTACATGTGGATGAGCATGAAGCAGATGAAGATGTACATCATGAAGTAGTGGATGATGCGCATCGACATGAGGCCGCCCACCAGGTCGGTGCCAGCCGCGAAGAACCCGAGGTTCATCGTAGGAGCCCACAGGGCAAGGCCCGTGTAGAACATGACGATGATAAGGATCGGGATCATCAGGTAGCTGATCTTCTGCGGCACGCCCAGCTTGGCGCCCAGCGGATGGTCCTTCTTCAGGAACAGGTAGTACTTGATCCACGCGCCCAGCTGGTGACGGTTGTCAGCCTGCGGCAGCCACGTCTTGTAGTCCGTAACCTGATAGCGCGTACCGCCGTCCGGAGCGGACTTGACGAAGAACGCCATCAGCACGCGCACGATGCAGTTGATGAACAGCACGAAGCCGCAGAACACATGCACGCCGCGGGCAATGCCCATGAAGAGCGGCCAGAACGGGAAGTGGATAGCGAAGCCGGTGACGATCAACAGGACCATCGCAACCAGGTTGATCCAGTGCGTGATGACGAAGGGCATCGGATGCGCTTCGCGATAATGTGCCAAGTGCGCCATGTTACTTCACCCCCCACGGGCTCGTGACGGTTTCGAAGCTCTTGCCCGTGGCCGGCTCGGTGACGTGCACCGCGCATGCCGTGCAGGGGTCGAAGCTGTGAACCGTGCGCAAAGCGTTGATCGGCTTCTCCACATCGCCCACGGGCACGCCGATAAGCGCCTGCTCCAGCGGGCCCTTCTCGCCGTTGCCGTTCATGGGAGCCAGGTTCCACGTGGACGGGATGATGATCTGGTAACCATCGATCTTGCCGTCCTTGACGGTCTCGCTGTGATAGAGCGCGCCGCGCGGAGCCTCCCAGAAGCCCGAGCCGGCGCCGGTGATGGTGGCGGGCTCGCGGAAGTACTCGCTGTCGCCGCTCTTGACGGCCTCGACCAGCTCGTCGGTCCATTCCTTCATGAGGCCGGCGATGTAGAGCGTCTCGATCTGACGAACGGCGGTACGGCCGAGCGTGGACTGGGCAACGCCGATCTGGCCGGGAGCGCCCAGCGCTTCGAGCAGACCGTCGACGTGCTCCTTGACGAACGGCACGTTGCGCTTGTACGCAGCCAAGATACGGGAAAGTCCGCCGGCCTCGTAAGCCTTGCCGTCGTACGCGGGGCACTTGACCCACGTGTAGCGGTCGTTCACGTCGTAGGACGTGTACTCCGGCTCCGTAACGAAGTACGGAGACGTCATGGTCGCGTCGCCCTTGTACCAGGAGCGGCCCATGTACTCGGTGATGAGGTTTTCCTGCACGTCGGACAGGTTGAGCTTGTCGTCGACGACGCCCATGGGCAGATAGCGATCCGCCATCTCCATGCTCTTGTTCTCGAACACGCCCCAAGCGATGTAGCGACCGCAGCCCTTGCCCCAGGTGAGCGCATCCATGTAGTACGGAGCGATAGCCAAGGTGTCCGGGATCATGGTGGTGGCAACCCAGGTGTAGATCTCGTCGACGAGGCCCTTGAGGTCGTCGAGCTTCTGATCGGTGGGCACGAATGCGGTGCCGCCGGGGATGATCGTCATGACGTGCGGCATCTTGCCGCCCAGCAAAGCGGAAACCTGCGAAGCCTTCGCCTGCATGGTCAGCGCCTCAAGATAATGGGCGGTGCAGATGAGGTCGAGCTCGGGCGGCAGCTGATAGGCGGTGCCGTCCTCGGCGTCGAACCAGTTGCCCGAGAAGATGGACAGCTGGCCGTTGTCGGCGAAGTTCGTCAGGCGCTCCTTCAACACGTTGAAGTCGCTGTTGATGGACGTGCCGGCAGCCTGCGCCAAATCGTACGCGTCGGCCGCATCGGCCTTGAGCGCGTTGAGCGGGTTCACGTAGTCGAGCGCAGCCAGGTTGTAGAACCACAGGATGTGGCTGTGCAGGAACTGCGCGCCCTCGATCAGGTTGCGGATGATGCGCGCATTGTTCGAGATTTTGATGCCGTAAGCCTTTTCGGCGGCAATGGCGGACGCGTGAGCGTGCGACACCGGGCACACGCCGCAGATGCGCTGCACGATCTGCGCCGCATCTTCGGGCGTGCGATCCTGCACGACGAGCTCCATACCGCGGAAGCAGCCGCCGGACACCCAGGCGTCGGAGACCTTGCCGTTCTCGACTTCCATCTCGATGCGGAGATGGCCCTCGATACGGGTGACCGGGTCGATGACTGAACGGGTCATGTAGGCTTACCTCCCTTCCTTATCGTCGTACTTGCCGATGGACTTGTCGGGGTGCTTGGCATCCCAAGCGCGCACCTTCTCGAAGTCCGCACCGCCGTCCATGCGTCCGGACAGCTTCATGCCGAAGCCGTGCACGACCAGGGCGCCTGCCAGGAAGCAGGTGATGCCCAAAGCGATGGTGCCGGGCTGGACCATCCAGTCGCCGATGCGCAGGTCGCGATGGCGCTTGTAGAACGGGGTGTTGACCTCGACCCAGTTCTGGCCCGGATCGTTGGGGTTGGCCTCGCAGCATCCGATGCAGGGAGAACCGGCCTGGACGCACCAGCTGCGACGGTCGTTCCACAGCACGACGCCGCAGTTGGACTTCGTCTGGGGACCACGGCATCCCAGCGGGTACAGGCAGTAGCCCATGGCTTCTTCCTTGGAACCGAACTGGTACACGAACTCGCCGTTCTCGAAATGGCCGCGACGCTCGCAGTTGTCGTGAATGGTCTGGCCGAAGATGCCGACGGGCTTGTTCTGGCTGTCAAGCGCGGGCAGCGTGTTGTCCATGAGGACGACGTCCACCAAAACCGACACGAGCCACTCGGGGTTGGCCGGGCAGCCGGGGATGTTCACCACCGGAACGTTGATGCCGGCCTTCTCCAGATACTGCTGAACGCCCAAGGCGCCCGCGGAATTGGGATGCGCGCCCATCCAGCCGCCGTTGACCGCGCAAGATCCCAGCGCGATGACCGCGTTGGCGTTCGCGGCAGCCTCCTCCAGATGATGCGTGCCCGGAGCATCGGCGACGCGCAGAGCCTGGCCGCCCCATCCCTCCAGCACAGCTCCCTCGTAGATAAGGATGTAGTTGCCAGCTTCGATCGTCTGCGCCTTCGCCTCTTCGACGGAATGACCGGCAGCGGCCGAAAGCGTCTCGGAATAGTTGAGCGAGATCATCTCGAGCACGATCGTAGCCGCGCTCGGCGTCTCAACTTGGGCGAACGACTCAGTACAACCCGTGCACGACGCGCCTTCAATCCAAATGACCGGGTACAACTTACCCTTCGTTGCGCCGATCACGGATTTTTCGAGAGCCTGCGCTATCTTCGGAGCAGCCAGTTCGGACAGCCCGGCGGCAACTGCGACCGCGCCGCAAAGCTTCATGAAATCGCGGCGGCTTACTCCTCGAGCCGCCAGCATATCCTGAAACTCAGATACGGTGGCCTCTTTTCCCATGTGCACACCTCCTCAGGTGCTTCTCGTCTTGCTTACCTGCTTATGCATTCTCCACGACGGTTATGCAAAAATGGAGAAAAGGTGCGCGAGCGCAACGTTTAACCCGCAAATGGCGCGAAAGTGTTACCGCCGTCCGAAGCCGTAACAAACAGTATTCACCATTTCGGCTCATGCTTGCATTTTGATGCAGCATTTGCCGGGTTTCGCCCCCCGCTATGCAAACAGTCCGACGCAAGAAACCAGCCGTAAATCGACGCAAGCGACCGTTCGGTTTCTTGTCGTGCACCACTTCTCCCGTCGCAAAACGGGTATGATAGCACACGATATGCAATGAGAGCCTGAGAACTAGAAGGATTCAATATGACGCTGACAGAAGCTTCTTTCGCCTACCTGGGACCCGCCGGAACGTACAGCGACGAGGCCGCGCGGTCCTTTGCCGCGCGCCTGGGAATCGACGAGCCGAACCTGGTGGAATGCCCGTCTTTCAGCGAGGTGTTCGACTGCGTGGATCGCGGCCGCTGCACCTACGGCGTCGTAGCCATGGAAAACGCCCTCGAAGGTCCGGTGACGGCCACGCTCGACAACTTCGCGTTTCGCAGCTCGGCCACGATCCTCGGCGAAGAAGTGCTCGACATCCACCACTGCTTGCTGGTGCATCCCGAAAGCGACCTTGCGCGCATCAAGACGGTTGCCTCGCATCCGCAAGGCCTCGCGCAATGCCGACGCTACCTGAACGAGCAGCTTCCGGGGCGCGCCACCATCACCACGTCCTCCACCGCGGAGAGCGCGCGCCTAGCCGCATCCGATCCCGAAGTGGCCGGCATCGGCAACTCGTTCGCCGCACAGCTGTACGGAGCGCGCGTGGCCGAGGCGGGCATCGAGGACCACTACGGCAACCAAACCTCGTTCGCGCTCATCGGCCGCCAGGGGCATCCGCCGGTTTTCGAGGGAGAGCGCTTCAAGACCTCGCTCGCGCTGTTTCTGCAAGCGGACAAGGCGGGCGCGCTGCTCATGATCCTGTCCGAGTTCGCCTACGCGGGCATCAACCTAACCAAGATCCAGTCCCGGCCCACCAAACAGGCGCTTGGCGAGTACATGTTCTTCGTGGACCTGGAAGGCAGCGTGAACGACCTGCCCGTGCAAACCGCGCTCAACTGCCTGCGCCTCAAGCTGCGCGAAGTGAAGGTGCTCGGCAGCTACCCGATCGGATAGCGCATCAACCTATGGGAACCGGGGCTGGGGAAGAGACCCGATCGCTCAGACAGTCCTCGCTTCGCTGCGGAACTCGCTTGGCGGACCTCTTCCCCAGCCCCTCCGCCGATCGCGGCCATTCCACCGGGCAGCTCTTCGCTGGCCCGGGTTCTACCTGGAAGGTTCTCGGGAATCGTTAGAACGCCAGTACTCCCAGGTGCTCGAGCAGGATTTTCAGGCCGATGAGAATGAGGACCACGCCGCCTGCGATGGTGGCCGTTTTTTCGTAGCGCGCGCCGAAGCGGTGCCCAACGGCAACGCCGACAAGGGAAAGCGCGAACGTGGTCACGCCGATGACGACCACCGAAGCCACGATATCAACGCGCAGAAACGCGAACGTGATGCCCACGGCCAAGGCGTCGATGCTGGTAGCCACCGCCATCATCGTTAGTTCGCGCAGGTCAAGCCGCCCGTCCACCGCGCAGGACAGCTGCTCGTCATCGTCGCCGTGAAACGAGTCCCACAGCATCTTCGCGCCGATGATCAGCAAAAGCCCGAACGCGATCCAATGATCAACCGGCGTGATGAACTGCTCGAACTGGGTGCCCAACGCCCAGCCGATCAGAGGCATGAGCGCCTGGAACCCTCCGAAGAACAACGCGATCACCAACGCCTGACGCATGTTCAGGCGCTTCATGCACAGCCCCTTGCACACGGAAACCGCAAACGCGTCCATGGACAAACCTACGCCCACCAGCAGCAATTCGACAAAACCCACAGCGCAATCCTCTCGTCCGCCTTCGACCCCAGCAAACCCCGTGCGGCCTCTTCCCCGCATCAGGGCATAAAAATACCGGCGCGCGCCGGTTGCGGAAATGCACGGTGCGACGCCTTCGTCACACCGCGAGTCTTGTCATTTAATGCTGGCCAGCTTCGTCCGAAGCAGTATGTTGACCCAGCCACGCCGTACGGCGCCGACTACTCCCCCACGGGATTGAGGTATTTTACCACAGAGACCCGCTCGCGCGCCCGTCTTTTAGCGGACCGCGCGCTACGCCCGGAAGACGCCTTCTTCTTGGCGGAAGAACCCTTCTCGCATCAGGTCGTTTACGATGGACTCGAACGTCTCGGCATCCACGCCGTCGCGGCCCGCCGCGCGCTCGAACGCATCCAGGCGAGCGGCCAGATCGTCGAAGCCGATGCCCGGCTCGGCCAACACCACGCGCACCAGCTCGGCGCGCTTCTGACGGCGCGACCCGTCGAACGTCGATTGCCGCGCGTAATGGGTGCTACGCCGCGAGGGATTGGCGACAAGCGTTTTCAGATGCGCGCCGTAATCCAGAAGCGCGTAGTACCAGGCGCGCGCATCGTCTTGCGGGCACGTAGCGGCCACGAGCGGCGTCAATTCCCGATCGGACACCTTGTCGCGCTGGGGGAACACCTCATGCAGAAACACCGTGCGCACGTTCGTCTCAATGTAGATCGAAGGCTTGCCGAACGCGAACGCCATGACGCCGGCCGCCGTAGCCGGGCCGATGCCGGGAAGCTGCTGCAGCTGTTCGGCCGTGTCGGGAAGGGCGCCGCCATGGGTGGCGGAGCATTCCTCGCACGCGCGCTTGAGAGCAAGGGCGCGCCGGTTGTAGCCAAGCCCCTGCCATTGCGCCAGAACATCGGCGGTGCCGGCCGCAGCCAGCGCGTCGACCGTGGGAAACAGCGACATCCAGCGCTCCCAATGCTTCAGCACGCGCGTCACTTGCGTCTGCTGAAGCATGACCTCCGAAACCAAAACCGCGTAGGGATCGTCCAGATAGCGCCAAGGCAGCTCCCGATAGCGCAGCGCGCCCTCTTCGCGAACCTTGGCCTCGAACGCCTCGCGAGCTAACGGAGCGTCGGCGGGCCACGAAGGCGAATCGAAACCCGCTACGCGCACGGCTGCGGGCTTTCCGGGTTCGCGTCGTCCGGAGCCTCGACGGTCAGATGAGCGCAGGAAACCGAGCAGCTTGCCACCCTGCACGCCTCGGGCCGAGCGTCGGCTGGCGCATGCGCGGGAGCCTCCTTGCCGCGAGCCTTCGCAAGAGCCGCCTCCACCACGGGATGCGTTGCCCCCAACTCGATCAAATCCTTGAGCGTAATGGAGCCGAAGTAATCGTTGAGCAGGCGATCCGCGCCCTGCCACAGCTTGTTGTACGCACAGGATTTCTGCTTCTCGCAATACTCGGGGTCCAGCACGCACAACGACACGCTCACCGGACCCTGGATAGCCTCCAGGACCTCGAGCAGCGTGACCTCCGCAGGATCGCAATTGAGAGCCAGGCCGCCGCGCGCTCCGCGCACCGTTTTGATAAGCCCGCCCTTGACCAAGTCGTGCTGAATGCTGCGCGCGAACGCGTAAGGGATGTCCTCGTCTTCGGCGATATCGGACACCGACACGTAAGCGTCGCCGCTTTTATAAGCGGCACGAAGTATCCTGCAAGCGTAATCGCAGCGTCGCGTGATGTCCATCGATTATCCCTCTTCCCCTTTCAGCAGGTCCTCCAAGTGCTCGAGGTCGCGGCGAAAATCGCTGATCACCGCGTTTTCAAGCGCACGGTATTCCTCCGAATCGAGCGGCTGGTAGGCCGCCATCTTGTCGAACAGATTGTCCGCCGTCACCGGCACGTAGCGCCGCGCCATAAGGCTTGCCTTGTAGGCTTCCTCCACGGCCTCCCGCGCCGCCATGTAGATGTCGTAGCGAGGCATCTGGGCAGAATAGCGCACGAGGGCCGCCTGGTCGACGCCGCGCAGCGAAGGATGCTCGCGCGCGATCTCCATCCAGATGTCCGCGCGCTCCGACGCCGTGGGAAAATCGATGTCGACGATGGACAGCGGCTCCAGAAGATCGTAGAAGAACGGTTCGATCTCCCCCGCTTCGGACGCAGACGCCAGCACGAACACGTCGGGGTTCTCGACAGCCGAGCGTATGAGGTTGATGGCCTCGCGCGCGCCGCGGGACAAACTTGCCATGAGGAAGCCGCCGAGATCGTCCCCCGCAGGCTCGGACACCGGCGACGCCCACAGGTCAAGATCCTCCAGCAGCAGAACGCCCGCGCCTTCGAAGGCGTTGCGAGCCGCGTTCAACTGGGGCTGGCGGTCGGCCTGGGCCATCACGCACAGGACGGGCATGCCCTGCAGGTTCTCCTCCATGCGCATGCGCAGCGCAGGCAAGCCCAGCTCGCCTAGCGTGGCAACCATGAACCGGTTCGCATCCTCGCGCGCCGGCGAGCGGAACAGCAGCGCGTCGGCGGCGGGCATGCGATCCAGCCCGTGCCGCGCGTTCAGCTGCCTGACCAGCTCTTGGAACTGGGGGTCGCCCTGCATGCCCACCCCGAAATCGCGCATGAGCGCCACTGTTCGATCGTATCCCACCAGCTCTCGATACGTGATGCGCTCGAGCGTGGAAAGAACGGCCGCGCTGTCGGCGTCATGGCCGGTCGCATCCGCGCTTTCCTCCGACGCCGCTTCGACCTCGCCGGAAGAAGACGCGTCTTCGGAACCTGCCGACGCATCTTTTTCGGCGGGCACGGCCGCTTCGGGAGCGTCCTTCGCCTTCCCGGCGCGCTGCGCCGGGGCGGTCACGTGCTCGACGCGCAGCAGGCGCGCGCCGTCAAGGCCCAGAAAGTCCTGCGAGATGAGGTCCGTCATGTCCTCCAGGTCCTCGCGTGAAAGGCCGAACTCCTGCAGCTTGTCGAGAGCCAGGCCCTGCAGCTGCTCGGCGCAGGAGACCGTTTCGTCGGAAGACAGGTACGGCTCCAACCGCTCGAACACGTATTCGGCAATCGAGCGCTCCTTGAGCGCGCAGGCAAGCGCCCACGCCTGCTTGAGGCCTTCGAGCGCCGCCTCGTCGGGCGCCGTGCCGTCGGTGCGGCGCGCCTGCTCGAAAGCGGCAAGGTACAGGTGCATCCCCAGCACCGCATCGCCCGCTGCGCAAGCCTGCGCGGCTCGGCGAAGGTACTCGCTGGATGAATTTTCGTGCTCGTCGTTTTGGCTGGGCGAGCTGTTCGCGTCGTTCTCGAGCATGTACCCAACCTCCTTTGCGTATGGTATCTGCACATCGTGCGCAAAAATGACTATGTTGAGGTCACATTTTACCCGATAGAGACGCATGCGGCGCGGCATGCACTCAAAACCCAAAAACACTGCGGCTGGGAATCAAGGGGCGGGCGAACCGAAAACGCCGAAACCCAAGAGGCTACCAGTCGAGGATGCTCCATCCGCACGCGCGCGCCGTACGGGTGAGCGGGCGGTCCGGCGTGACGGCGAACGCCTGTTTCGCGGCGCCCAAAACCACGCGGTCGGAATGATGGTCGCCGTACGCGGCAGCCAGCTCCCACTTGCCGGGGCCGAAATGCTCGTCGCCGAAGCGCTGCACCGCAGCCAGCTTCTCCTCGCCTTCGACCGGAAGCCCCTCCACGCGGCGCTCGTAGGTGCCGTCAGGAGCAACGCACATGCGCGTGGACACCTGGTGCGCGAAGGGGTGGTGCTCCATGGCGCGCAGGATAATGGGTTCGAAGGTGGCGGAAACCACCAGCACCACGTCGCCCGCTTCCGCATGGGCGCGCATGGCGGCGTCGGCCTGCGGACGGAAAATCGGCGCAATGCTGTGGTCGTAGAAGTCGGCCAGAAACGCGTCGACTTTCTTGGCAGGCCAGCCCTCGAAAGCCGTGAACACCAGCCCGCGCACGCGCGCCTCGTTCTGCGGAAGGCGCAGCTTGTAGGCAGCCGCCCATAGCAGGATGCGCGAGACCACGCGCTTGCGCAGAAGGCCCAGCTTCATGAGATGGGCGACCAGCAAGACCGGGGAGTTGCCGTCAATGCTCGTACCGTCGAAATCGAACACCGCCAACTGCACGGGCGCGTCGGAATCGGTCGACCCCGTTTGGCCGCGCACGCCTGCGGGTGCAACAACCCCCGCGCCCTCCTGATTCGGCTTCGCTTCAACGTTCGGTTCTACGTTCGCGCTCTGATCCCCGCTCCGGGACATGGCATTCCATTCTCATCGTGTCGACGGAGCCGCGCCCTTGGCGCGGCGGACGGGAGCTCGCATGCAGGCCCCCGCCCGCCGCGCGCTACCCCTCGCTCCCGTCGTTGCATGCAACGAATTGAGAATTATACAACTCTGCGTAGAAACCGCCAAGTTCCAGCAATTCATCGTGCGACCCCTGCTCCACGATATCGCCGTCGCGTATGACCAAGATGAGGTCGGCGCGCTTGATGGTGGACAGCCGATGCGCGATCACGAACGAGGTGCGCCCGCGCATGAGGTTGTCCATGGCCTTCTGGATGCGCTCCTCGGTGCGCGTGTCGACGCTCGAGGTGGCTTCGTCCAAGATGAGCATGCGCCGGTCGGCCAAGATGGCACGCGCGATGGTCAGAAGCTGGCGCTGGCCTTGGCTGATGTTGCTGGCGTCCTCGTTGATCTCGGTATCGTAGCCCTGGGGAAGCGTCTGGACGAAATGGTGCACGTACGCAGCCTTCGCTGCCGCCTCCACCTCTTCGTCGGTCGCGTCCAGGTTGCCGTAGCGGATGTTCTCGCGAATCGTCCCGTTGAACAGCCACGTATCCTGCAGCACCATCCCGAACAAGCTGCGCACGTCGTCGCGCGCGAAGTCGCGAACGTCCACGCCGCCGATCCGTATCGCGCCGCCCTGAACGTCGTAGAACCGCATGAGAAGCTTCACCATGGTGGTCTTGCCCGCACCCGTAGGCCCTACCAGCGCGACGGTCTGCCCCGGAGCGACCTCGGCCGAGAAGTCCTTGATGACCGGGTTCTGGGCATCGTAGCCGAAGCGCACGTGATCGAACGACACGCGGCACTCGACGTCGGCCGTGCGCGCGGACACGTGCTCGGGCTCTTCCTCAGGCTGCTCCAGGAACCGGAAGATGCGCTCTCCCGCCGCCGCCATCTGCTGCAGCACGTTGGACACCTGCGTCAGCTGCGTGATGGGCTGCGTGAAGTTCTTGACGTACTGGATGAACGCCTGGATGTCGCCCACCGTGATAACCCCTTGCACGGCCAGAAAGCTGCCGGCCACGGCCACGGCCACGTAACCCAGGTTTCCCACGAAGTTCATGATGGGCTGCATAAGGCCGCTGATGAACTGCGATTTCCACGCCGACGCATACAGCCGCCCGTTCGTCTTGTTGAAGCTTTCGAGCGCGCCTTGCTCGCGGTTGAACGCCTTCACGATGGCGTGCCCCGAGAACGTCTCCTCCACCAAGCCATTGATCTCGCCTAACGTGTTCTGCTGAGCCACGAAGTACTTCTGCGAACGCTTCACCACAACCAGGATGAGCACTACCGACACGGGAAGGATGAGCACCGTGATCAGCGTCATAAGCGGGTTGATGCTCAGCATCATGACCAGCACGCCGATGATGGTCGTCACGGACGTGATGAGCTGGGTCACGCCCTGGTTCAGGCTCTGCCCCAGCGTGTCCACGTCGTTCGTGATGCGCGAAAGCGTATCGCCGACCCGCGTACGCTCGAAGTACCCCATGGGCATGCGATCGATCTTTTCGGCAATAGCCCGGCGAAGCTGGTAACACGTACGCTGCGAGATCGAGCTCATCATCCAACCTTGGACGAACGAGCACGCTGCCGACAGCAGGTACAGGCCCAGCGTGAACGCCAAGATGCGCGCGATGGCGTCGAAATCGATCCCGCCCGAACCGTCGATCTTGGCGACGATGCCGTTGAACAGCTCGGTCGTCGCAGTGGAGAGCACTTTCGGCCCCACGATATTGAAGACGGTCGATCCGATGGCGAACACGACCACCACCACGAGCGCCGCCTTGAAACGCCCCATGAACGAGACGAGCTTGCCAAGCGTGCCCTTGAAATCCTTGGGCTTCTCGCCGGGCATCATGCGCCCCGCGGGCCCGTGACCGCCGAAGGGGCCACGGCGCGGCGCCTCGGCCTGCTGCCGGTCGGAAGGCTTCCGTTCGCTCATGCGGCATCACCTCCGTTCAGTTCCGCTTCGGAAAGCTGCGACATCGCGATCTCCCGGTACTCCTCGCAAGACTCCATCAACTGCTCGTGCGTGCCCTTGCCCACCACGCGGCCTTCGTCGAGCACCACGATCGAATCGGCGTTCAAAACCGTCGAAATGCGTTGCGCCACGATGACCACCGTCTTGTCGGACAGGCGCGCCGCCAGCTCGCGACGCAAAGCGGCGTCGGTTTTGTAGTCGAGCGCCGAGAAGCTGTCGTCGAACAGGTAGGCGCGCGCATCGGTTGCCAAGGCGCGGGCGATGGCCAGGCGCTGTCGCTGCCCGCCCGACACGTTCGTTCCGCCCTGCGAAACGCGGGCGTCCAACCCTTCCTCTTTGGAGGCGACGAATTCGCCGGCTTGGGCGATGGAGGCAGCCGTCTCGATGCGCTCGGGGGGCATGTCCTCGTTGCCGTACGCGATGTTCGAGCCGATAGTGCCGCTGAACAGGAACGACTCCTGAGGAACGTAGCCCAACTGAGCACGCAGGCAGTGCTGGCTCACGTGGCGCACGTCAACGCCGTCCACCGTAACGGATCCGCAGGTCGCATCGTAAAAGCGCTCGATCAGCTTGATAATCGTGGACTTGCCCGATCCCGTGGAACCTATGATGGCCGTGGTCTTGCCCGGCTCGGCCACGAAATCGACGTGCTCGAGCACGCATTCCTTGGAGTCGCCGTACTTGAAGCTCACGTCGTTGAATGCGATGGCCGCCCCGCCGGTACGCGCGGCCAGACGCTGGTCGCAGGCTTCGTCGGCGGGAGGGTCGCACACGGTCGGACGCGCATCGAGCACTTCGTTGATGCGCTGCGCGGCTACGTCGGCGCGCGGAAGCATGATGGATATCATGCCGATCATGAGAAAGCCCATGATGATGACCATCGAATAGGTGATGAACGCGATCAGGTCGCCGGTTTGAATGGCACCCGTATCGATGTAGCTGCCGCCCACCCATACGATCAGCACCGACACTACGTTCATGATCAGCATCATCAACGGCATCATGAACGTCATGACGCGGTTCGTGAACAGCTGGGTCTTCATCAGGTGCGTGCTAGCCTTGTCGAAGCGGGCCTCTTCGTACTCCTGGCGGTCGAACGCGCGAATGACGGGCAGCCCCGTGAGCATCTCGCGCGACACCAGGTTCACGCGATCGACAAGCGTCTGCATGATGCGGAACTTGGGCAGCGCCACGCGCATGAGCACCATGATGACCGCGAAGATGACCGCCACGGCCGCAACGATGATCCAGCTCATCGACAGGCTGGTGCGCGAGATCATGATGATGCCGCCTATAGCCAGGATGGGAGCGTACAGCACCATGCGGAGCAGCATGACGATCACCATCTGCACCAGCTGGACGTCGTTGGTCCCGCGGGTGATGAGCGACGCGGCCGAGAAGCTTTGCACTTCGGCGTCCGAGAAGCCGACCACCTGGCGAAACAGCCGGGAACGCAAGCCCGCAGCCACCTTCGCGGCCGTGCGAGAGGCGATGAAGCCCACGCATACGGCGGCGACCATGCCCACGGCAGCAAGGCCCAGCATCAGCAGGCCCACGCGAATAAGATAACCCATCTGCATGTCGGACAGGTTGTAGCCAAGGCTTTCGTATTCGGCTTTCGCGGCGGCGATGGCCTGCTGCTCGACGATGGCCTGGCCCTTGTCCCCTATCTGCTGTTCGGCTTGATCGCGCAGCGAAAGAACCTGGTCCTTCGTGACGACCCCCTCCCGATAGGCCTGCAGAGCCTGATCGAGATCGAAGTCGGGGATCTTGTCGGCGTAGTGGGCGATCACAAGCGGAACGGACACCATCTTGTCGAGCGCGTCGATCTCCTTGCGCCCCTGGTCGTTGAGCCTGTACGTACCCTGCTCCGTCTGGTCGTAGGCAGCGCGGAACACCTGCTCGTCGTTTTCGGGCAACAGCATGGCTACGGCATCATGGGTCTTCGCGGTCATCTCCTCGGTCGCCGCATGCTCCACGCCCGACTGCTGGATGCCCACGTCCACGATCTGCGACGTGTAGTTCGGCAGGGCCAGATCGGTGGCCGCTTGGACGACAAGCAGGCACACGATGAGCGCCACCGCGAGTTTGCAGTTTTTCAGATAGCGAATTATGCGCACGAAACGTCGCCGCCTTTCGCATCGGCAGGATGGTCCTCCCGCGCGTCATCGCAGAAAGGGCGGGATGCGCATCCCTCGCATGCCGACGCAGCTTCCAAGCCGCTGTGCTGCTCGCGGAACTCCGCCATCTTGCCCAAGATGCGCACCAGATGGCGCATGTCCTCTTCACCGACATGGGCTATGGCCCGGTCGATGTACTCGTCGCGAAGGCGCCTTCCCTCTTGCGCGAGGCGCTCCCCGTCCTGTGTGAGGCTGACGGTGACGCCCCGATAATCCCCGCCCAGACGGCGGCGCTCTATAAGGTTCTTGTCCTCAAGCGAGCGAAGCGTCTGCGACAGCGCGCTGGGCGTCGTGCGCACGAACTCGGCCACGCGATTCGGCCGCGCCTCTCCGTGGCGGCGAACCATCTCGTCTACAGCCATGATCGTGCGCGCTTCCGAGGGCGTCATGCCATCGGGGGTCGGCGGCGTGAAGCTGCCGTGCCGCATGCGTCCCATAAGCTCGAAAAGCTCGCTTCTGATCTGTCCGAACGAATCAGGCATATCGTTCCTCTCATGCTGGGGAAGATTCCGCGCAACGCAGGCGGCGCACCTTCCCATACCCCTGTAATTTAGCTGCTAAACTTTAACACGAGTTAAATACTGCGTACCGAAATGTTTATTTGAACACAGAACCTGCATGCACCGCGAACGGGGCATGAGGACGGCGGCTAGCTGCGGGCTGCCGCACGCGCCTTGATCGCCCCGGGATCGCGGAGTACGACTTGGCGCGAGCACCTGTCCGCCCCTTGGTTGCAGAGCGCGGCCTCGCGGACGCCTCGGTCGCCTCCTGGTTGCACGGCCGCGCAATCGTGCGAGTCCCTACGGGGCCGCAAAATCGCACGGGTGCTTCGCCCACCGCTGGGAACCGTCCGCCCCGTTCCGCACGAGAGCCCTCCCTTCCCCCTCGCACGCGGGAACACACGAGAATCAAAAGTTTTTGAAATTAGGTATTGCGCGATTGGAAAACACCCGGTAGAATAATCCGCGCTGCTGAAGCAAGGGGTGTTAGCTCAGTTGGTTAGAGCGCCGGCCTGTCACGTCGGAGGTCGCGAGTTCGAGTCTCGTACATCCCGCCATTTACTTCACTGCCGCACCTGGGGTGTTAGCTCAGTTGGTTAGAGCGCCGGCCTGTCACGTCGGAGGTCGCGAGTTCGAGTCTCGTACATCCCGCCATTTACTTGCAGAAGCCCGCTTTCGCGGGCTTTTTTGCTGTCTGGTCCCCCGCTCTGTCAAAACGAACGAGTTTTGCGGCGATTTTCGACCCCTTGCAGGCGAAGCGCTCGAGCACGTATCTCATCGTACCAGGTCAGACGATCGACCTTAGCCTTTATCCTGATTTGAGGACCAGCAAAACTCGTTCGTTTTGACAGAACCGGAAGCTCTCCACCGCGCCAACAGCGCTCGAAACCAGGTACAAAAAACGCGGACGCACGAAGCGCCCGCGTTTGCACCGCGAAAACCTGCCGGACTCAAACGGCCCGCTGGTCGATGCGGGTCGTAGTGACGACGCGCAGGATCCGTCCGTCGTCGCACGGATCCTCGTCGACCAGCGACGGCTCGCCGTTCTCCACCAAAAACGCCAGAGGCGCCGCGCAGCAGCCATCATCTTCGGAAGCGTTCGCCTGCGCGCAGCAAGCTTGCAGCAGCACGTCGGGACGCAGCGACCCCGTAGGCTTCGACTCCAGCGAAAACGTCAGGACGGCTCCGGCAAGCTCCATCTCTCCCACCAGGAAGTCAGAAACCCGCAGAACCTTCTCCTTCTTCTTGCGAATCACGGTGATCTCTTCGGGCACCGGCAGCTGGGCGGGGGCGCAAGAGAGCAGCACCCGGTACGTGCCGATCGGATACGCAGCCGAAGCCGCCGGCGTGCGCGCGTCGATATAGACGCAATCCTTCACCATCAGGTCAGGGACGCTTGCATCCCGCAATGCCTCCAATGCCTCGTCAGGCGCTACGTAGCGCGTCATTTGCAAGTCGAACAGCTCGTGCGTGCCCCCTACGCCCACCGGAAGCGCAGCGCCGAACGCAATCTTCATGTGGGGAGAGAATCCCTGGCTCACGGCAAACGGCAGTCCCGCGCGACGCACGGCGCGCTCGAGGGCGCGCGCCACCTCCAAGTGGGAGAGCAGCGCCAAGCGCCCCTGCTTGCAAAACGTCACGCGAAGGCGAAACAGGTTCGGATCAGACATGAGCTTCCTCCTGACATTCGTCGGAGGCCGCCGGGGCATCCTCCGGAGCGGCGGCGTGCGCGCGAAGATCGGAATCCGGCGACTCCGGCTGCGCATTGGACCCGCTGGCCACGCGCGGCCGCGCCAGCTGGTTGTCCGCGCCAAGCGAAGGGCATGCGCCGCACGCAGAGCACGCCCCGAACGTACAGTCGGGCGTCGTGCGCTCCTGTTCGGCAAGCTTGCGCTCGCGCGCCAAAAAGCGCTCGGACACACCCGTGGTGATATGCGACCACGGCATAACCCGATCGGTGGGATAAGCCGTTTGCGCGATCGCTTCGGGATCGATGCCCACCTCCTGCGCGGCATCGCGCCAAGCCTGCGCGTTGAAATGCTCGGTCCACGCGTCGAACCGCGCGCCGCGCCGCCAGGCCGCCTCCACCCACGCCGCGGCTTCGCGTCCGGCACGGCTCATGACGGCCTCCACGAAGCTGGTGGAGGGATCGTGCCAATGCACGTCGATCGCACGGTACTTGATCGAGTTGCGCAGCAGGTTCACGCGTCGCAACGCTTCCTCGGGAGGAATCTGCCCGTCCCACTGAAACGGGGTCTGGGCCTTCGGAACGAACAGCGCGCATGAAACGCTCATGCGCAAGCTGCCGCGCTGCTCGGGCGGCGTCGCGGCCTTCATGCGGTCGTACGCGCGCTGCGCCAAGCTGGCGATACCCTTGATGTCCTCGTCAGTTTCGGTAGGCAGGCCGATCATGAAGTAGAGCTTGCAGCGACGCCAGCCCGCCGAGAACGCGGCGTCGAGCGCGCCGAACAGGTCGTCCTCCGTCACGTTCTTGTTGATAACGTCGCGCAAACGCTGGGTGCCGGCCTCCGGCGCGAAGGTGAGACCACCCTTCTTCTGGCCCGCCACCAGCTCGGCCATGTCCACGCCGAACGAGTCAAGGCGCTGCGAAGGCACCGAGATGCGCACGCCTTTCCCGTCGCACGCACGGTTCAGTCGCGTAAGAATGTCGGCGATCTGCGAATGATCCGTCGAGGAAAGCGAGGTCAGGCTCACCTCGTCGTAACCGGTTTCGGCCAGACCCGACACCACCGAAGCCACCACGTTGTCCGCCGATCGCTCGCGCACGGGACGATACATCATGCCTGCCTGGCAGAACCGGCACCCGCGCGCGCAGCCGCGCAGGATCTCGACGTTCAGACGATCGTGCACCACTTCCGTGAACGGCACGACGCACGGTTCCCAACCGGGGCTTTCGGCAAAGCCTTCGAACAGGCGCTTGTCGATGCGCGCGGGCGCCTCCACCTCCAGCGGCTCGATCCACGAACCCTCCTGCTGCGCCGTCGCCTCGTCGCGCCAACGGTACAGCGAGGGCACGTAGCAGCCCGGCTGCTGGGCAAGCGTGCGCAGAATGTCGGCACGCGCCGCGCCTTCCGATCGCATGCGCCTGACAATGGCCAAGTATTCCGGCAACGCCTCCTCCCCTTCCCCGATACTGAGGAAGTCGAAGAACGGGGCGTACGGCTCGGGATTGAAGGCGCAGGGTCCGCCGCCCATCACGAACGGATCGTCTTGCGCGCGATCCTTCGCATGCAGCGCGATGCCCGCTAGGTCGAGCGTCTCCAGCACGTTCGTGGCGGCAAGCTCGTGCGGCAGCGTGATGCCCACTGCGTCGAACGACGCCACCGGCGCGCAGCTCTCGATGCTGAACAGCGGCAAGCCTTCGGCGCGCAGTGTGTCGCACATGTCCGAAGCCGGAAGGAAGGCGCGCTCCGCAGCCATGCCCTCCTGGGCGTTCACCGCGTTCACCAGAATGCGCAGCGCCTGGTTGGCCTGGCCCAACTCGTACGTGTCGGGATACACCATGCAGAAGCGAAAGTCTGCTTCGGGCTTGTAAACGCAGCCGTACTCATGGTTTAGATAGCGAGCAGGACGCTCTGCATGGACAAGCAGCGGCTCGAGCTGCGGCCAAAGATCCTTCATCGGAATTTCCCCTCTTCGAATGCGGGATGAGCAAAAACAAGCAGAACACCGGGGACCGAGCAGGCCCCCGGAACAAAAGTGCGAACTAGCGGCCCTTGACCGCGCCGCCTCCCGGGCGCACGCCGCCGACCGCCTGCGCGGCTTTGGCGCGCACGGCCTCCACGGCCTTGGCACCGGTGGCCTGCGCCTTCTGAGCCGCGCGCTTCGCGGCGGCTTGGACCACCTTGTCGCGGGCGGAAGCCACGGCATCGGTCAGCCTACCCAAGTTCGGGCCGCCTTCGTAGTATTCGATCGCGGCACGGCCCATAGCCTGCGTGCCCGTGTACCCGATCGCCGCCTTCACGGCCCAGCCGAGCGCGGGAACGAACGCCACCAGCTGACGAGCGACCGCGCGGCACGCGAACGCGCCGCCCACCAACGCCGCCAGCTCCTTGACGCGCTCCATGTTGAGCTCCTCGCCATAGGCGGCGGCTATCATGAGCAGCATCTTCGCCTGGTTGAGCGTCATGACGGGCATATCGGCACCCGGAATGATAACCAGCAAGCCCACGCCCGCGTTCTGCAAGGACGTCGCGTTCACGGCTTCCATAGACAGCGGCTTGCGCACGAACGGGAACGCCAGCGCACAGGCAAGGCGCTTCTCGTTGCAGGCATCGATGACCCAGCCCCCCATGCGCTCCGAAAGCGACGCGGCCCTTGCGTCGTCGAGCGCGTACGGCTCGGTCAAAGGCTGCGCGGCAGACGGGTCCTCTCCTTCAGCGGGCAGCTGCTTGGGCTGCACGATCTTCGGCGAAACCACATCGCCGTCCGGAATAGGGAAGCCAGAGGCCCGCGCTATGTCGGAAACCAGCTCCGGCAACGTGGTCACAACCATGACCGGCACGCCGACCGCGCGCACGTGCTGAGCGCACACGCCCACCTGATCGCCCAGTCCCGCCACGATAACCGCCATGTCGTCGCCCGCGTACGGCACGAACGGACGGCCGTCCAGGTACGTCAGCGACACGCGCGCATGCGCGGACGCGCTGGCGAACGCCTGGCGTACGTGCGCCTGCACGTCGCCGGGAGCGGTGTCGTCCAGGTACACGCTCACTGAAATGGAAGTGCGACGAGCCTCGTCGATATTGGTGGCCTCGTCGATAACCGCCTTGACGTCAACGGGTAGCTGCATAACCGCCTTCTTCCCTAACGCTTGCTTGCCATGTTGTGGGTCCACACCGATCCGATCATACCCACCATGATAAAGTTGACCATCATGAACGACGACCCGTAGCTCATGAACGGCAAGGGGATGCCCGTGATGGGCATGAGCCCGCAGTCCATGCCGATGTTCTCGAGAATCTGGAACAGCCACATGCCCACAACGCACATGACGATGGTCATGCCGAAAAGGTCGCTGGCCGCCGCCGCAATACGGAAGCTTATCAAAACAAGCGACGCGTACAGCGAAAGCAGCACCATCACACCGAAAAACCCAAGCTCTTCAGCCAAGACGCAGAAGATGAAGTCGGTTGGAGCTTCAGGCAGAATGCCCAGCGCATGCTGAGTGCCCTGGAACAGCCCTTTGCCGAACAACCCGCCCGACCCGATGGCGATCTGCGCCTGGCGCAGGTTGTAGCCTTCCCCGTTGGGGTCGAGGCCGGGATCGAGAAACACCAGCAACCGGTTGCGCTGGTACTGCTTGAGCAACTTGTATTCTCCCGTTGACCCCTTGATGACCTCGTCGATGGCAAACACGGCCGCCACCGCCACAATGCCGGCCGCCAACGTGATCAGCAGGTACTTCGGGCGCGCGCCGCCCACCACCAGCGCCACGGCGCCGATGAACAGGTACACCAGGCCCGTACCCAGGTCGGGCTGCGTCATGATGCACGCGAACGGCACCAGCATAAGGCCGAGCGCCTTCAGGTACTCGCGCGGGTCGTCAAGCCGCCCTCCGTAGCGCGCCATGATACTGGCGTCCAAAAGGATGACCGTCACCTTGGCGAACTCGCCCGGCTGAATCTGTATGCCAACGTTGATCCACGACGTGGCGCCCATGGTGTTCACGCCGATAACGGGTAGGTGAGGCGACAGAATGAGCACCACGTTCACGATAAGGAACAGCGTGGTGTAGTCGGACAGCCTTCGGTAATCGAACTGCCAGACCAGCACCATGGCTATCGCGCCGACGGCCACGCCCATAAGCTGACGCGAAAAGCTGTAGTCGGGATCGTTGAGCACCGCCGAATAAACGATCACCAGCCCGTAGCACACCAGAAGCGCCACCACGATGACGAACGGAAGGTTGAGCCAAGGGAAGCGTCGCGTTCGCGTGGCTTGCGTTACGGCCCTGTCGGGAGCCTTGACCGAGTTGATCTGGGGCAGCTGCGCCATGACGCCTCCTTTCTAGTCCGTTCGTCCGCTTGACGATCCCTTGTACTCGACCGCTTTGCCCGTCGAGCCGGCGATCTTTCCCATGTCGGCGTACGTGCCTGCATCGTAATCGAGCACGGCAGCCAGAAGCTCCGCGCCCAGAGGAGCGCCGACGGCCGAACCGCCGCCGCCTTCCTCCACCACGCAGGCCACCACGTACTTGGGGTCGTCGTAGGGGGCGTAACAGGCAAACCACGCGTAATCGTCCTTGCCCGCCATTTCGGCGGTACCCGTTTTGCAGGCAACCGTGGCCGGATCGATGCCCCGATCCTGAAACAACGGCGCGATGTCGGCGTTCTCCACGGTCACGCCCTTGAGCGCGTCGCGCACGAACGCAAGGTCCTTCATGGGAACGTCGGGCTCCGCCACCACTTCCGCCTTCGCGGACAGCGCCACGTCGCCTCCCGCGTTGCGCACCTCTTTCAACAGATGGGGCTTCATGATCTTACCCGTTGCAAGGCCGCCGTACGCCACGGCGATCTGCAAAGGCGTGGCCAGCACGTAGCCCTGGCCGATGACCATGTTGGTGGAGTCGCCGCCCTTCCAGGCCGCCTCTTCGGGCGTGTCCTTGAAATACTCGGCCTTCCATTCGGGCGTGGGAACACGACCGGCCTCCTCGGCGGGCAGGTCGATGCCCGTCCGCTCACCGAAGCGGTACTTCTTTATATAGTCCTGCATGGCCGTATCCGACACCGTAGCGGGACCGCGCCCGAGCGAGCTATGCTCAAAGAAGTTGTACGCTATGTCGTAGAACACCACGTCGCACGAGTTCACGATGCCGCCGCGCAGGTCGAGCGTCCCGTGTCCCGAGCGCTTCCAGCACTTCTGCACGTCGCCCGAACCCCAGCCGTCCCACGAACCGGTACAGGTCCACGTGCGCGAGGTGTCCGCGAACCCGTTGGCCAACGCCGCCAAGCTCGTGAACGCTTTATAGGTGGAAGCAGCCGGGTACGTGCCTCCGATCGCGCGGTTCAGCATGGGCCGATGCGCGTCGTCGGACTGGTACACGTCCCACACATCCTGCGAGATGGAACCCGAGAATACCTCCGGTTCGAACGTCGGATAGCTGGCCAGGGCCACGATGCCGCCGTCGCGCACGTCCATGACCACGGCCGCGCCGGCCGTGCCCTTGCCCGTGCCGATGGTGCCGTCCTTGGGCGCGATCAGCTCCGCAAGCGCGCGGTCGCAGGCGTACTGGACCGGCCCCTTGATGGTCAGATAGACGTCGGACCCGCTCACGGGCTGCGTTTCGCTCACCACGTCCACCACGTTGCCGTGCGTGTCGGCAACCACCTTCTTTTCGCCGTGATCCCCCGCCAGCATGTTGTCGTACATCAACTCCACGCCCGCCTTGCCCACGGAGTCGCCGGACTTCACCACGCGGCCCTCAGGCGGGTTCTTCAAATCATCCTCGCTGGGAAATCCCGTATAGCCCACCGCGTGCGCCGCAAGCGCGCCGTAAGGATAGTCGCGCACCGCACGCTCGTCCACCGTAATGCCGGGAAACGCGTCGGAATGCTCCATGATGAACGCGACGTCGCGCATGCGCACGTCGCTGGCTACCACGCGCTGAC
Organism: Paraeggerthella sp. LCP19S3_G8; assembly: GCF_052119225.1. Taxonomy (NCBI): domain Bacteria; kingdom Bacillati; phylum Actinomycetota; class Coriobacteriia; order Eggerthellales; family Eggerthellaceae; genus Paraeggerthella; species Paraeggerthella sp. LCP19S3_G8. Next base: position 85,283 of record NZ_JBQKFQ010000001.1, on the reverse strand, counting down.
TCTGCGCGCCGCTCGAAGCGTCGAGGATGCGCTTGCGCACCACGTTGTAGGGCACGCCCAGGGTGGCGGACAGGCGCTGGACCACGTCGCGGTCGTTCGCCACGTCCGGGTCGGCCAGCACCGTCAACGACGAGCGGTTCTTCACAAGCGGCAGTCCGTCGGCATCCAAGATGCGGCCGCGCGGCGCCGGCTTGTACACGATGCTGTACTGGTTTTCGTCCGAAGCGCTGCGGAACTCGCTCTGCTCGAGCACCTGCATGCTCCAGATCTTCGCCGTCAGCGACCCGAACACGCCGGCGGCCAGCACGCCCATGGCCACGAAGCGCGACTTGAGGTTGCCGGACGGATTCGGAGCGGCCTGCTGCACGCCGGTCGCATGCCCGGAGCCGGAACCGGCCACGCGCTTAGCGGAATCCGGCAGCGTGGACGACACGCCCACCGAGCTGATGGAGCGCACGTCTTTCTTGACGCTGACGTTGGACGACGAGCGGCCTTTCACGATGGAGAACGTGATGGCTATGGCCGCAATGGCCACAATGGCCGCAACGACAGCTGCTATGATGGCGACAAGCATGCGGATCGCCTCCTAGCGCAGCCGAGGCGTGCGCAGTCCGCGGTCCTGGGAGCCGCCGACCATCAGGCGCGCCATGATCAGGTACAGCACCAGGCCGACGATGCAGTCGTAAAGTCCGCACGGCAGCGCCCGGTACAGAAACGCGTCGAGTGCGCTGGCGGAAAGCCCGGTTGTCATGAGCAGTCCGCCGTACAGCATCTCGACCGCAAGAACGCTCACTGCGAAGATGGTCAACGGCATGAACAACGTATCGTTGTCCAGGATCGCGAACGCGCGGGAAGCGACGAACGAGAAGAGCACGAACAGGAACGCCATCGCGCCCACCGGCCCGGAACCCGTCAAATCGTACACGAGCCCCAAAACGAACGGCAGGACGGGTCCCGCCTCGTTCGGCCTCACGATCGCGACCACCAGCACGTACGCCAAAAGGAAATTCGGCTGAGCAGAGAACAACGCTATATTGGGAGCCACGACGATCTGGAGCAAAACGGCCACAACCGCGCCGACCGCAACCACGGCATTGCTGCGCTCAGGGCCCATTACGCATCGCTCCCTTCGTTATCCGCATTCGAAGACCCCGACGAAGCGTCCGATCCGTCGGAGCCCACCCCGAACACCACGAGCACCTCTTCAAGCGAAGAAGCCTGATCGTTCGGCGAGACCACCGCACGTCGCGTCGCACCGCCCTGCTGGGAATCGACCTTGACCACCGTGCCGATGACCAGGCCCTTCTGGTAGCTGCCGCCCAAACCCGACGTAACCACAACGTCGCCCGGATTCACCGTCGCGTCGGCATCAAGGTTTTCGAGGTACAGCAGCCCCTCCAGGGAGCCGCGAACGATGCCCTCGGCGCGGCTCGACTGCACGAGCGCCGCCGCCCCGGATTTCGGATCCGACAGCAGGCGAACCTTGGCGGTGTGCTCGGTCGTCTCGAACACCTGTCCCACCACGCCCGATGCGGCCATGACGGTCAAACCGCTGTCCACGCCGTCAGCCGATCCCTTGTCGATGGTCACCGTCTGGCTCCAGGCTTCGGAGCTGCGACCGATGACGCGCGCGCCCACCCCGTCGATGCCGGCCGTATCCTTGAGATCGAGCAGCTGGCGCAGGCGCTCGTTCTCCTGCCGGTACTCCTCCATCTGGGCGTACTGCTCTATGAGCTCGGCGTTGTACTCGCGCAAGCCCGAAAGCGTCGATTCGTCTGCAGTGGCGTTCTCGATGCCCTCGCCCGCGGCGCTCGCAGCCGAACCGGCAGCGGCGCCCACGAACCTAAGCGGCGCGACCGCGTTCGACACGGCTCCCTGCACAGCATGAACAGGCCCGTTCTCCCCTTCGCGTGCATATACCGCAACCAGCACGATCGACGCCACCAGGAATGCAACGAGCAGAACCCGGCGCAGAAACGCCGAGTTTCTTTGTTGGAAGTTAAGCGCCATAAGAAAGCCGGCTCAACCCTATTTCGACCGCATGAGGGTCTGCTTGAGCGCCGTCGGCGTCTCGAGCACCTTGAGGCAGCCCATAACCACGTTGGTGAGCGCCGTTTCGCTTGTCCATACGGGAATCTCCAGCTTGTCCGTCAGGTAGCGATCGAGGCCGGACAGAAGTCCGCCGCCGCCCGTCAGCAGGATGCCGTTCTGGATGATGTCGGAGGCCAGGTCCGGGTTCGTCTTCTTGAACGTCTCCTTGATGTGCACGACCATCTCCTCGCACGGGGCGATGAGGGCCTGGCGCACGTCCTCGGACTGAATGGTGACCTCTTTCGGCTGCTCGGTGATGACGTCCTGGCCCGAAATGATCATGTCGCGCTCGCGACCGTCTTCGAACGGCAGGATGGAGCCGATCTTGATCTTGATGATCTCGGCCGTGCGCTCGCCGATCTTGATGCCCAAAAGGTCGCGCAGGTGCATGGCGATGGCCTCGTCCATACGGTTGCCGGCCAAGCGCAGCGAAGACGACGTGACGATGCCGCCGAGCGAGATGACCGCAACCTCCGTCGTGCCGCCGCCGATGTCGACGACCATCGAGCCCGTCGGCTCGGTAACGGGCAGGTCGGCGCCCATAGCAGCAGCCATGGGCTCTTCGATGAGGTACGCCTGACGAGCGCCCGCCTGCACGGCCGCCTCGAACACGGCGCGCTTCTCCACCGACGTGGCGCCACAGGGGATGCAGATGACGATGCGGGGCTTCGCCTGCCACGGATACTTGCGCGGAGCCGCCTTGTTGATGAACGCCGAGATCATAGCCTCGGTCACGTCGTAGTCGGCGACCACGCCGTCATGCAGCGGGTGCTCGGCCGAAAACGCCTCCGGCGTGTGGTTGATCATGTTCTTGGCCTCGTGGCCGACGGCGAGCACGCGATGCGTCGCCTTTTCGATAGCCACGACCGAAGGCTCGTTGACGACGATGCCTTCGCCCGGAATGGCAACCAATGTATTAGCAGTTCCGAGGTCGATAGCCATGTCCGTGGACATTTGACCCGTCAAACCCGAAAACATATCTAAGAAGGACATACGGGCAAACCCCTTGTATCTCGTTTCTACGTGAAACTGAATTCTAGCACAGGGGGTTTTCCCCGCGCGAAAATCCACGAGGGACACAACTAGCCCGCCCAATGACGCAGAGGAAACGAGTGAAACCAAGGAACGGTCCCGGCACCGCGCTCGCGCCGCCTTATGCGCGCACGAGAAAACGCTCCCGCTGGCAGGTTCTGACGGTTTGAGGTCGTTTGGCCGAGCCCTGCTCGCGCCGCAGCTTTGCCCGTTTTTCGTTTTGCCTGGTCACAGCTCTGGGCTGCTAGGCCGTTCTTTCGTAGGAGCTTGCTTCGCCGCCTTCAACGACCTCAAACCGTCAGAACCTGCCAGCGACAGGGGTTTTTCGCGCGCAAGCCGGCCAGCGCACCGCATGCCGCCGCAAGCCCGTACGCGAAACCAGCAAGCTGCAACCCGCGGCGACATCCACAAGAAAGCCCCGGCGCCTCGCGAACGCTCCCCAACTAAAAAACGGGCTTGCGACGCGAAGTCGCAAGCCCGTCGGGTCGCATATCTCGAAACAGCCGCGCGTCTCGAACAGACGGCCGAACCGCTGGCCTCGCCTAGTGGACGCTGCAGGAGAGGCAGGGGTCGTAGGCGCGGACCAGCTTCTCAATGTCCAGCTGGATGGCGTCGCGATCCAAGCCCTCGGACACCAGCTTCTCGGCCAGAAGGCGCATGTCGGCTTCGAGGTTCGCCACGTTCTGAGCCGTAGGCGTCATGATGGACGCATGCACCACGCGGCCCTCTTCGTCCAGCTCCAGCTCATGGAACAGCGCACCGCGCGGCGCTTCGGTGAACCCGGTGCCGCGACCCGCCTTGACCTCGAACGAAACCGGCTCGCTCGATCCCTCGAAGCCGTCCGGCTCCGCCAGGCGACGGCACAGGGCGGCGCAGCGCTCCAGCGCGTCCACCAGCTCCACCGCCTGCGCCACGTTGTTCAAATACGGATTGCGCTCGGGCGGGCGCAATCCGGCCTTTGCCGCCGCCACCTTCGCATCCTGGCTCAAATGCTGCCACGAGGCGTTGATGCGGGCGAGCGCGCCCGTGAAGAAGGGCTTGCCGGTCGAGCGCACGCGCGAGAGCAGCGCGGCCGAATGGGGAACCGCGAACTCTTCCAGCTCGTTGGTCGCCTCATCGGCGTCGAACGTCAGGTCCGCATCCAGAAAGCGCGCCGTGCGCGAATCGCACACCGGGTAGCGGTCGGGAGCCACCATGGCCAGCATGTCTCCCGCGGTCTGGATGTCCGGCACCTCGAACGAATCGAACAGGTCGACCGTCGCCGACGCGAACGCGCGCGCCTCGTCCATCTTGTCGGCAAGCTCCCGGTACTCCCCCGCTTCCAGCTCGTGCGTGAAGCCGCCGACCACCGCCGTGATGGGATGGATGCTGCGACCTCCGACGCGCGTGCACAGCTCGTTGCCGAGCGCCTTGAGCCCCAGCGCCTTCTCGAACAGCTCAGGGTTCGTCTCGGCCAGCGGGAACACGCTCTTCATGCCCACAAAGTCCGGCGCGGCGAACACGAACAGGTGCGACGCGTGGTTTTGCAGGTAGGACCCGTACACCAAAAGCTCGCGCAAGGCGTTCGTGCGATCGGTCACCTGCACGCCGAAGATGCGCTCGATGGCAAGCAGGTCGGTGACCACGTGGCTTGCCGAGCAGATGCCGCAGATGCGCGAGGCAATGTAGGGGATCTCCTCGAACCGGCGGCCGCGCACCATGCTCTCGAACAGGCGGGCCGGCTCGACCACGTTCATCTCAACGGTCTTCACAACGCCGTCCTCGATGACCACGTGCACGTTGCCGTGGCCCTCGACGCGGGCGATATGGTCGACGTGTATAGCGGTTTTCGTCATGGGATGCTTCCTCACTCGCTCGCCGCAAGGGCGGGGTTTACCTGATTGAACATCTCGAGCGCCTGGTCGAAGTCGGCCACGGAAACGCCGTAGCGCGCCACCGCCTCGCGAGCCGACGCCAGGTTGGCATCGGGCGAAAGGCCGCGGCACCCGTTGCAGGGCCGACCCAGATTCACGCACTTCGCGCCGCAGCCGGCTACGGTCACCAGCCCCAGGCACAGCGTTCCCTTCCCGTAGAAACAGCTGGACTCGTTGCGTTTGCAGTCGCCGCACATGGTCTTCGTGGGGAATCCCTTGTTCGACCCGTACAGGGCGCGCTGCAAAACGTCCAGGAAGTCAAGCGTGTCGATCGGGCAGCAGCGCACCTCGTAGTCCACGTCCACCACCGCGCTGATCGGCCGCGGGGCGATCATGTCGCCGCACGCGTCGGGCAGGCGATCGTACACCTGGCCGGGACGCTCGAGGAAATGGTCGGCCGCCATGCCGGGGATGCCGGCCGTGGTGGCGCACGCGCCGATGGCGATCACCACGCCGGCGCGCTCGCGCAGCATGCGCACGGTAGCCTCGGCTTCCTCCGTGGTCACCGCGCCCTCGATGATGGCGACGTCGAAATCGTCGGGCATAGGATCGCTCGAGGCCAGCTGCCAATAGCGCAAATCGATCTGCCCCAGCACGTCAAGCAGATGCGCCTCGGCGTTCGTGATCTGCAACTGGCACCCGAAGCAGCTGGCCAGTCCGGCAACCACGACGCGCGGCGCAACCGGCTTCTCCTGACAGGCAATGCAGTTTCCGCTCATATTGCTCCCGTTCATCCTACATCGACCCCTGAATGTTCTTGGCTTCCCAATAGTTGAACACGGGTCCGTCGATGCACACGTACTGATGGCCGATCTGGCAATGGCCGCACTTGCCCATGCCGCATTTCATGTGACGTTCGAAGCTGCAGTAGATATGGTCGTAGCTGATGCCCTTCTTGCGCATCTCGTCGATGACGAAACGGTACATGACCGGCGGCCCGCACAACGCCCCGAACGTGTTGTCGGGATCCACTTCCAAATGTTCGAACGGCTTCGTGACCAGGCCCACTTCCCCGTCCCAGGTATCGTCGGGGTTGTCGACGGTCAAATACAGGTCGAAATCCTTGCGATGGCGCCACATCTCGAACTGGTTGCGGAACATCACCTCGGAGGGGTTCTTCGACCCGTAGATGATGGTGACCTTGCCGAACTCGCTGCGCTCGTCGTGGATGTTGTTGATGAGCGAGCGCAAAGGCGCGATGCCCAAGCCGCCCGCAACCAGCAAGATGTCGTGGCCCTTCATGTCCTCGAAGGGGAAACCGCGGCCGAACGGCCCGCGCAAGCCCACGATGTCGCCGCACTGCATCTGGTGCAGCACCTCGGTGAACTTGCCCGTGCGGCGCACGCACAGCTCGATAAAGCCGTGCTTGGACGGCGAACTGGAAATGGAGATGGGGGCCTCGCCCACGCCGAAGATGGACACCTCCACGAACTGTCCGGGCTCGTGATGGAACGCATCGCGAATGCGCTCGTCGATCAGGCGAAACTCGAACAACTTCTCGGTTGCAGTCAGCTCCGTGATGGACGTGATGCGCGCCGGCCAGGGCCGGTACGGGTTCGACATCATCATCTCGGTCCCCGAAAGCGGAGCGGGACCGCCCGCGAACGGGCGCACCTGCACGGTGGACACAGCGCAGCTACTGGGCATCCTCGGCCCCCTTCCTCTCGAAGAACTCCAGCACCTCAATGGGATTGATGTTCGCCTTGCACGCCTTCACGCACCGGCCGCATCCCACGCAGAGCATGCGGTCGTGGTTCGCCAGAAAGCCGTTGAGCTTGTGGTACATGCGATGCCGTACGCGCGTGCGCCCGTCGCCGCGGAAGTTGTGGCCGCCGGCCACTTCGGCGAACTGCGGCGCCGTGCATGCGTCCCACACGCGCTCGCGCCGCCCGGTCTTGCCGTCCGGGTCGAACGTATCTTGAATATCGAAGCAGAAGCACGTAGGGCACACTGCCGAGCAAGCCGTGCACGAGAGGCACCGACCGCCCAGCTCGTCCCAGTACGGGTCCTTATGGAACGCGTCCATGAGCATGGCCACGTCGGTGATATCGGGGATCGAGCCGTTGAAGGACTCCTGGCGCCGACGCGTGGCCTGACGGAACTCGAAACGGTCCTCGTCGGTTGCGACGCGCGGGTTGCAGGCGGCCTCCAAAATGTTCGCAGCCTCGACGCTCGAAATGCTCACCAGGTACTTGTCGCCAAGATCCTGCAGGAACAAGTCGTATCCGAAGCGAGCTTCGTCGGCGTCCCATAAATGGCAGAAGCATGTGGCGGTGGGCATGCAGCTGATGCCCACGATGAGCGTCGCGTTGCGGCGAGCCACGTAGTACGGATCAGGGTAGCGACCGTCCTTGAACACCAAATCCAAGCGGTTGATGGCGTTGATGTCGCACGCATGGGCCCCGAAGATGACGCGCGGCGTGATCTCCGCCGCGAAGTCGGTGACCGAGTTGTCGGCAACATCGAACGTCATAAGGGTCTCGACCGGCGGCAGGAAGTACTTCTTCGGCGACGCGATGGTGGTCTCGTAGGCCAACTCCACGTCATCGGGCGAAGCGATGGCCTCGAAGGAATAGCCCTGATCGCTTTTGACCGGGGCCACCACCTCATAGGATTCCATGAACGCCGACACGAGCGCTGGCAACTCGGTTGCATCGATAACACGATAGAGCATGCTCTCGTCCGTTTCTCGTCTGGGTGAGCAGATGTATCGGGCATGGAAAGGCCCCTTCGTCGTTACCGAGCGAAGGGGCCTTTGGCGTTACCGGTCGTTCTCGACCCGCTTACGCAAAGAAGATGCCGATCTCGCGCTCGGCGGATTCAGGGGAATCCGATCCATGGATGACATTCTCGTCCATGATGAGACCGAAATCGCCGCGAATCGTGCCGGGGGCTGCTTCCGCCGGATTAGTGGCACCCATGAGCGCGCGGCACTTCGCCACGGCGCCCTCGCCGGAGATGACCATCTTGACCACCGGGCCGCTGGTGATGTAAGAGATCAGACCGTCGTAGAACGGCTTGCCCTCGTGCTCGGCGTAGTTAGCCTTCGCCTGCTCGTCAGTCACCATACCCAGCTCCATGCGCTCGACAACCAAGCCCGCGCGCTCGAAGCGGTTGACGATCTCGCCGATGTGACCGTTGCGCACGCCGTCCGGCTTGATCATGCTGTACGTCTTCTGAACTGCCATATTGTTCCCTTCTCTATCATGCATTATTGCAAACGTGAAGAAGGCGCGCGCGAACGCACGCGCCTTCGGTGAACCCTGTTAATTCTGACTGGGGAAATACAGATCAACGCTGGAAACCTTCCAGCCGATCGCATCGCGCACGAGCGACACCTTGTACTGCATGGCGCCGCCCTCGGCGGTCTTGGCCGTCACGTACACGGTGGAATCGCTCATGGACTTGTTCATGCCGTCGATAGCGGGATTCGCATCCTGCACGACGGGCTCGACCATGGAAGCGGCCTTGCTGGAATCGACTTCGCTCGAGAACACGGTGCTCACCGCGTTCTGAGGATCGGCGAACAGCTGCTTGACCACCGTCTCCTGCGTCGGGTAGCCCCAGCCCTGCGTGTACAGGAACACGGCGCCGCCGAACGCGACCAGAATCAGCAGCACGATGGTCACGAGGATCTTGAGACCGACGTTGCGGCGCTTGCGATCCTGCTTGGCCAGGCCCTTCGACCACTGCTCGAGCTCTTCGTCGCTTGCGTTGAAGAAGCGATCGTCTCCGCCCGCAGCCCCGTAAGGGCTCGGCTGGGCGTAAGGGTCCGCGTAGTAGTACGGGTCCTGCTGCGCGCTGGCGTACGGATCCTGCTCCACGTACACCGCGGTTCCGTCGGCAGCCACGTCAAGGCCCGACATGTCGGCGACAGCCGGAACCGGAGCCATGACCTGCGTGATTTCCGACGTGCCCTGAGCCACGGCGGCTACGGCACGCTGGTAGTCAACGCTGGCGGAGTCGGAGAGGAAGTACGTCTTGTCGGCGATGGCCTCTTCGAAGGCCGCGGAGGCCTTCTGCATCTGGCCGCACGCCACGTACGCCTGACCGAGGTTCGCGTACAGCTTGTTGCGCGTGTCGGATCCCATGTCGAACTGCAACGCGCTCTCGTAGGACGCCACGGCATCCGACGGCCTGTCAAGCGCCATGAAGCACACGCCCAGGTTCAGAAGCGCCTTGGTGGGATCGGGGTTGCCCTCGTCGAGCGCCGCCTCGCGAAACGCCACGCCCGCCTCGGCGGACTTGCCCAGCTTCATGAGCGCGCTGCCCATGCCGCTGTACGCTTTGTACGAAGCATCGTACTTCGCATCGGAAACGGCGATCTCGAAGTGCTTGACCGCGTCCTCGTAGTCATGCAGCGCCGCGTAGGCCATGCCCAAGTTGTAGTTCACCGCGCCGCACGCGTCGTACGCGGCATCGGCCGTGGCCTGCGTGTACGCATGGATGGCCTCGTTGGGATTGCGAAGCTTGATCAGGCAGTTTCCAATCTGATGGTACAGCTGGCCCATCTCGCCGGGGGCAAGGGGGCTGCTGGCATCCTGCAAGCACTGCGCATACGTGGACAGAGCGCTCTCGTAGTCTTTGCGCGCATACGCGGCGCGGGCTTGTTGGAATAACTCGTTGTTCATCTGATTCCTTCGGTCTTGGCGAAAACGCGCGAACGACGGTTAGTCGGCCACGTTCTCGATCTCGATGCCCAGGATCTCGTCGCCTACGCGCAGCTGGCCGATAACGTCCATGCCGTCGACCGTCTGGCCGAACACCGTGTAGCCCGAGTCCAGCATGGGCTGAGCTCCCAGGCACAGGTAGAACTGCGAACCGGCGGAGTTGGGATCCTGCGAGCGCGCCATGGCGAGCGCACCGTCAGCATGCTTGTTGTTGGGGTTCGTGGAGAATTCCTCTTTAATGGTGTAGCCGGGGCCGCCCGTGCCCAGACCGGCGAACGGATTGCCAGCCTTCGCCACAACCTCGTCGCAGGAGAGGTCGCGCGTGTTCGGGCAGCCGCCCTGGATGACGAAGCCCGGAACGTGACGGTGGAACTTCAGGCCGTCGTAAAAGCCCTTGCGAGCCAGTTCGACGAAGTTGCCCACATGGATGGGGGCGTCGTTGCCCGCCAGCTGGACGCGAACGTCGCCCTTCGACGTCTTGATGACGGCGACTTCTTCGCCCGTCGGCTGGTATTCAGGAGTGTACTGCGCCATGTCGGCTCCTTCTATCTCGTTCGTCACGTTGTCGTGCATCCGCATGCAGACCGGATGGTTCGTTGCATACCAAAGGAGAAGTTTAGCAGGTCAACCGGCCATGCAGGCAAAAATCTTATAACATCCATGCGGTTTCAACCAGCGGTTGCCGCCCGTTTGCCCTTTTGTCAACCTCGAGCCCCGGCAAGGCGTCGGCCGCGTGCGTCAGCAGCCGACGCGGTCGAACACGCTGACCACTTCCACGTGGTGCGTCTGCGGAAACAGGTCGACGGGCTGCACCCGGCACAGACGGTAGCCATTAGCCTCGAAGCGCTGCGCGTCGCGCGCCCACGTGGCGGGATTGCAGCTCACGTACGCGACCTTCGCAGGCGCGGCGGCGGCGATGCTCTCGACCACGCCGTCGGCGAGCCCCGCGCGCGGCGGGTCCACCACCAAGGCGTCAAGCTCGCCCAGCTCGGGCAGCTCGCGGGCTGCGTCGCCCCCCACCACTTCGATGTCCACGCCGTTCATGTCGCCGTTGCGGCGCAGGTCGCGCACGGACGATCCGGCCGACTCCACCGCGATCACTTCGGCTCCCGCAAGCGCCAGCGGAACGGAGAACGTGCCGCCTCCGGCGTACAGGTCGGCTACCAAGGCGCCGTCGAGGGACGCCTGCCCGCCCAAACCGTCGATCACCTCGGCGATCAGCTTCTCGGCCTGCGCGGTGTTCACCTGGAAAAACGAAGGGGCGCTCGTCAAGAAACGCGCACCGGCCAGCTCCTCTTCCCAGCAGCCCTTCCCGTCCAAGGTCTCGACGCCCTTGATCTTGCGGGCCTTGCCGGGATCGGCCATCACGCGAACGATGCTCGTGGCCTTGAGCGCGCTTTTGAGCATCTTGGCCATGTGGGCGCGCGGAAACGCGCCGGGCTCGGTCCACAGCGCTATCTCCACGTCGCGCGTCCGCATGCTCGCGCGTACGCCCACGCGGAATATGCCCAGGTCCGACGACCCCTGCGCGAATCGCAGCGCGCCGCGCAGCGATTTGGGCGCCTTCTCGATGGCCTTGGCAGCCAGAGGACAGGTTTCGGGCGTGGCTATGTCGTGCGTTCCCTCGCGGTGAAAGCCCAGCAGAAACGTGCCGCAATCGTCGAACCGCGCGCCCAGCTCCAGCTTGTTGCGATAGCCCCACTGGCGCTTGCTGGGCAGACAGGGCCGTACCAGCTCCTCCGCGCGCTCGCGATCGACGTGCGCCGTGCGCACGAGCGCCGCCGCCACGTTGTCCCGTTTGGCCTTCAGCTGCGCCTCGTAAGACAGATGGGCCCAGGCGCACCCCCCGCACGAAGCAGCGTGCGCGCAGACGGGCATCTGGCGCGCAGGCGACGCTTCCTCGATCGTCAGGATGCGCGCGCGGGCGAACGCCGGCTTCTCTTCCGTGATCTCGATGGTGACCACATCCCCCGGCGCACCGCCTTCGACGAATACCGTTTTCCCGTCGTCAAGACGGCCGACGGCCTCGGAGCCGTAGCCCATGCGATCGATAGCGATGGTTTGATTCATGTTCGTGAGAATTCCTTGCATTGTTTTTCCGATTTGCATCATCATAGCGTATAATCAACCCCCGTGCCCTTGTAGCTCAGGGGATAGAGCGTCTGCCTCCGGAGCAGAAAGCCGCAGGTTCGAATCCTGTCAAGGGCACCAGTTGAATCATCGGGTCAGGCCATGTGCCTGGCCTTTTTCGTTTTCCGCAGCCCGCCGCGCAGGCGCACCTTATTCCACGTCGGCCAAGATCTCGCCAGGCTCGTCGCCGGCGTCGAGGAATTTCTTGCGCGTGACGAAGTTCCACACCATCACGACGAACGTGGCTCCTATCTTCACCACCAGGTAGTGCACGCCCAAAAGCTCCACGCCCGCCCACATGCAGAAGTTGTTGATGCCCAGGCCTATCACCGACAAGACCACGAATATGACGAACTCTCGACGACGGCTCATGCCTTCTTTGTGCTTGAACACGTAGCGCATGGAGGCCACGTAGTTGAACACCACGGACACCGTGAACGAAACGGTGGCGCTTACCAGGTAGTTGACGCCGAACGCCTCGGTGAGCAGGGCCAGCAAGCCGTAATCTATGACGAAGGCGATCACGCCCACCACGCCGAACTTCATGATCTGAGCGATCAGCTTCTTCACGTTCCGCCGTCCTTCCGTCCGCCAGGGCCGCGTCTCGCAAGAGCCGGGACCAGCCTAGGTTGCCGCGCCGCCTTCTTTACGCGCCCTCTTCAAAAACTTGTCCATTGTGGCATAAACCCGGCGGATATCAAGCGGCTTGCTCAGATGTCCGTCCATTCCGCTCAGTCGGCTGCGCTCCTCGTCCTCCACGAAAGCATTGGCGGTCATGGCAAGAATGGGAATGCAACGAGCGTCGGGGCGGTCGAGCTCGCGAATGGCGCGGGTGGCCTCGTATCCGTCCATCTCGGGCATCTGCACGTCCATCAACACAAGGTCGAAGTAGCCCGCCTCGGATTCGGCGAACACGGAAACCGCGCGAGCGCCCGTTTCGGCCGTGACCGCGCACGCGCCCGCCATCGACAGAATCTCGATGGCGATCTCGCGGTTCAGCTCGTTGTCTTCCGCCACCAGCACCCGCGCGCCGCCGAAGTCGTACGACGAAGATTCCGAAAGCCCGCTGTCAACCGAGGACGAAGCCGACCCCTTCCCGGACGCCTGTCCCAGCGGAAGCTCGACCGTGAACACCGACCCCTTCCCCAGCGTGCTCCGAAGCCCCACGCGACCCCCCATCATCTCGGCGAACCGCTTCGTGATGGCAAGGCCAAGCCCCGTTCCGCCATGCGCCCGAGCCGTGCAGGGGTCTCCCTGCTCGAACAGCGAGAATATGCTCTCGAAATGCTCCGGCCCGATGCCGCAGCCCGTGTCGATGACCGAGAACCGCACCCATAGAGCGTCGTCGCAAGCAGCGCGGGAACGTCCCGAAGCGCTATCGTCAGGACCCTCCTGCGCCAGAAGCCCCGAAGAACGGTCTTCAGGGCCCGTCATCCGCTCGATCAGCAAGGTCACGCTGCCGCCTTCGGGGGTGAATTTGAAGGCGTTGCCCACCAGGTTGTACGCAATCTGGTTCAGCCGCAACACGTCTCCCGTGGCGAAATCGGGCAGATCGCCGGATTCGCGCGTGGCGTAGTTCACCCCGTTTTCGGCGGCCTGCTCTTCGAACACGGCCGTGAGCGCGCTTGCGAACGCGCGGAAATCGAACGGTTCGTCTTTGATCTCGATCTTGCCGCTTTCGATCTTGCTCATATCCAAAATGTCGTTGATGAGCGCCATCAGGTGGCGCGAGGACATGGTGACTTTTTCCAGGCAAACGCGCACCTTCTCGTCGTCGCCCATGTGCTCGAGCGCGATAGAGGTCATGCCCATGATGCCGTTCATCGGCGTGCGGATCTCGTGGGACATGCGCGAAAGGAACTCGCTTTTCGCCTGGTTCGCGCGTTGCGCCTGGTCGAGCGCGCTTTCCGCGCGCGCCTTCTCGTCGGCCAGCAAGCGCGTGTTCCGGCGCGCTAGCAGATAGTACACCAAGAAGATCGACCCGACGGCCAGCGCCAGCGCGCCGCCCATGATCACGGCGTTTTGCTGCAGCACGTCGCTCAAAGACGCAATGCTGTCGTCCACCGCCCCGTAGAGCATGGTGGTGCACAGGTACGTGTCGCCGCCCTCCATGGGCTTCAAGTACAGGTAGCGGTGCCCCGATCCTTCGGCGGACGTGAACGGCACAAGGCACGACCGCCCGTTCTGCACGGCCTCGCGCACATCGTCGATACCGTAACCGTCCTCCAGGCTGGAAAAGCTGCCCAGCTGGTCGAACAGGTTGCTCCCGTCCTCCAAGCCGCCCGGGTCGCCTCCGATAATGCAGGTTCCGTCCGTCGTGATCACGCTCGACCGCGAGCGCCCGTTCGTCATGCCGAAGTCGATCCGATCGAACAGCCGGGAAGCGTCGAAGCTGGCGATGGCCATCGTGTACGTGACCGAACCGCAGGTGATGGGAGGTATGGCGTCAACCAAGATCACCGCGTCGTCGCGCATGATCGTGATGGACCCGCTGTCGTAGGTGCGCAGCTCTGAAATGCTCTGCGTAGCGGCGGTACCCGCGGCAAGGCTGTCGCAAGCCCCTTGCGCGGTGCAGTAGCTTCCATCGCTGGCTCGAAGCGCAAGAGAAAGGTACTGGTCGTTTTGCTGCTGGTCGGCAAGCACGGCGGCCACCTGATCCGCGGTTTCGGGGCGAAGGAGGTCGAGCGAGGTGCCCAACGTGTCAAGCTGGGCGAACTTGCTCTCGATGCTGGCCTCGTAATGAGCGGCCACGCGGTCGCTCAACTCCTCAAGGTACACCTCGCTCACGGACCGAATGGCCGCATCCGTAGCCGAGCGCGAAGACACGACCGTATATGCAAGAGAGCACGCGAGCACAAGAACCAGGGCGAGGGCCAAGAGGGCGACGCCCCTGCGTTCGCTCGAGCGTTTAAGCAGCTCCATGAGGAAATACGCCACCTATCGGAATCGTTGAGAGTTTCCGCATTCTAGCACGCAGAACCCCGCGCTACCTTACTGTTGGGAAACAGCTTGCCAACCGTGTTTCATCCGGAGAATCACAAGGGCATCTGGCGCGCCGCGATGGTTTCGGGTAGGATGATCGACAATTCAACCGAGGAGAAGACCGTGCAGCAAAACACCGCCACCCAGACGACCGCCGAGCGCGCAACCGTAGCCGTGCTCATCCCCTGCTACAACGAAGCCGTGACCATCGGAAAGGTGGTCGACGACTTCAAGCGCGTCCTGCCGGACGCCGACATTTACGTGTACGACAACAATTCCTCCGACGACACGGCCGCCATCGCGCGCGAGCACGGAGCCATCGTGCGCACCGAGCGCCGACAGGGCAAGGGAAACGTCGTGCGCCAGATGATGCGCGACATCGATGCGGACTACTACCTCATGGTGGACGGCGACGACACGTACCCGGCAGAAGCCGCACCCGCGCTGCTCGCCCCGCTCATGAACGACGAAGCCGACATGACCGTGGGCGACCGCCTGTCCAACGGCACCTACGGCGAAGAGAACGATCGCGCCTTCCACGGATTCGGCAACGACCTGGTGCGCGTGCTCATCAAGTGGATCTACGGGTTCAAGTTCTCGGATGTCATGACCGGGTATCGCGCCTACAACGCCGTGTTCGCGAAAACCATGCCGGTGCTCTCCCCCGGCTTCGAGATCGAAACGGAGCTTTCCATTCACGCCGTGGACAAGCGCTGGCGCATCGTCGAGGTGCCCATCGACTACCGCGACCGGCCCGAGGGGTCGGAGTCGAAGCTCAACACCTTCTCCGACGGCATGAAGGTGCTGCTCATGATCTTGTCCCTGTTCAAAGATTACCGCCCGCTGGCCCTGTTCAGCTGGCTGGCCCTGCTGTTCTGCGTCCTGGGACTCATTGCGGGCGTGCCGGTCATCGTGGAGTTCGCGCAAACGGGCCTTGTTCCCAAGCTTCCCTCCGCGCTCTTGGCGGTGGCGCTCGTGTTCGTGGGCATCCTGGCCTTTGCAAGCGGCCTTATTCTGGACACCGTGGTCAAAGGCACCCGCAAGGAGTACGAACTGCAGGTGACGGCGGCTTACGAGCGCCTGGGACGCCACAACCGCCAGGCATAGAGGCTCGGGGCGCTCGTCGATCAAGACCGCTGCATCTCTCCCTTCGAACGCCGCCGAGCCGCCCTATCGTAGCAAATATTATATTAGTTTTTTAGTCATGGTTTTCAGGCGGACTTCCTGCCATACTAGAGCTTTGCCGAAACTGCTTCGGGCTTGAAAAACGCCCGTCGCGCCCGAAGCAGTTCGCGACAACCGCCGCTCATCCCCGTGCAGAAAGCACTGCTTGCGCAAGATCGCTTCGATCCTTGGCCGAGAAGCGGTATGAAATCTCCTGCGGCTGCCCCTGCGCATCCGCGCGCTCAACGCGCACGAACCTCAGCTCCACATCGCGATACCCCTGGCAAAGCAGGGCGTACGCGTAACACTGCGCTTGAAGCAAATGCCGCTCCCGCACCAGATCGAGCGGCTCTTCGTCCCTGCCGCCCGTCTTGTAGTCGACCACCAGCGCGCGGTGCGCGGCGCCCTCAGGCTCGTCCGTGCACAAAAGGTCGATTTCGCCTTCGAGAAAACCCTCCCCCACGCGCTCGAAGAACGGCACCTCGGCGCGGCGAAGCGGCCAAGAGGAAGCCTCGGCGTACGTGAAGCTGCCAAACCAGCAGGCGCACGCAGAGCGCAAGCGCTCCTTCTGGCAAGGCGTCAGTCCGAAGGCGGCGGCGAAGACGTTCAGGCGGGCTTCGTCGGGAACGCGGCCGGTTTCGACGGCGAACTGGGCCGCACGGTGAAACGCGCTGCCCAGCCCCGTAGCCTTATCGGCGTCGAGCGACCGTTCGGTCGCGTCCCCATCTTCCCGCATCAGCTTGCCGTCGGGACAAACGTCCCCATCGCCCAAGCCCGAGCGCTCCGATGCAGGAAGAGCCGGGGCCGTCGGCTCGCCTTCCCGAGCCAAGGCCGAATAGGAGAAGACGTCGCCGCGCCCGGCGCTCCACGGCTCGCACGCAGGTGCGTCGACGGGCGGCGACGGCACGACGAAGACGGCTTGCTCGGGCCGATCCCGCAAAGCGCCCTCTTCCAAGGCATCCGGCTGCACGAGCACCCGCTCGAACCGCGCGGGTTCGCTTCCGCCATACGGAAGCTGCGCCGATCCTTCGGGGAAGTCGGCGACGCCGCACAACGCGCTGCGCACGTCGTCTACGAGAGCCGCGTACGCAGGCGACTTGCCCGCCGATGGAGCCTTCGCGTCCATAACAACCACAAGGGATTCGCTTGCGCGCGTAAGCCCCACGTACAGCTTGCGGCGCGCTTCGGCCAGCTCTTCGTCCGCCGCGCGCTGCGCGAGCGTCGCGCGGTAGGCGGACTGCGTGCACGAGCCGCTTCGGCCCTCGGCGCACGCGAACCCGCCGCCCTCGACCAACGCGCGGGCCGCGTCAAGGTCGGCGCTTTCCTCCAAGTCGCCCGCAAGCGGCATCTTGGACCGGCTCTTCACCTGCTCGAACGCATCCAAAGATGCGCCGGGAGCAAGCGAAGCCCGCGCCACGGACCCGCAAGCCTCCACCAGCAGCTTTCCCGCGCCCGCGCGCCCGTCGGCGAAATCCGCAAGCGCCACGATGGGGAACTCGAGGCCCTTCGAGGCGTGAATGGTCATGATCTTCACCACGTCGCCGCCAGCGCCGGACAGGGCGCCGGGCGACTCCTTCAAGCCAACCGACAGCTCTCCGGCGAAGATGCGGGCCGTCGAAGCCAGGCCGGCATGGTGCTCGGCCTCCACGGACTCTATGAGGCGAACGGCCTTCAGCACGTTGGCCGCGCATGCCGTTCCCACGGCCCCCTGCTCTTCGAGGCGCGCCATC
Source organism: Paraeggerthella sp. LCP19S3_G8 (assembly GCF_052119225.1). Lineage (NCBI taxonomy): Bacteria > Bacillati > Actinomycetota > Coriobacteriia > Eggerthellales > Eggerthellaceae > Paraeggerthella > Paraeggerthella sp. LCP19S3_G8. Next base: position 67,571 of record NZ_JBQKFQ010000001.1, on the reverse strand, counting down.
CAGCCGCTTCGAACCACGGCGTCGCGCACCACGGCGGACGCGGGAAGGACCCGCGCCAAACGCTGCGCGCGGTCGAAGAGCCGCACGGCATGGGCCAGCCGGGGAGCAAGCTCGTCCGAGCGGGAAGCCAACCGCGCGAAGCCCCGATCGAGGTCGCGACGGCGCACCCTGCCCGTATCCGGGTCCTCCTCGGTAGCCAGCTCCAAAAAATCGTCGGCCGAAAGACGAACCATGTCGCTTGTCAGCACCTCGAACAGAGCAGCGGTGTTCGCCGGATTCGCAAGCGCCTCCAGCAGTCGCGCCACCACGCGAACCTCAGGCGCCGAAGCGAACTGCGATCCGCCCGTCACCACGCATTCGAAGCCCTCGGCGCGCAGCGCTTCGGCGTACACGCCCGCACGGCTCATCTTGCCCAACAGCACCACCATGTCGCCCGGAGCATGCCCGTCCTCGCGCAAAGACGCGAAGCGTCGGGCGATCTCCCGCGCACCGGCGCGCTTGACGTCGTCGATGCCCACGCCCGTGCCGCGCCCCGCCGGCTGCACGGCCAGCACCAGGTCGATGCGCGGTGCGCTCCCCCGGTAACGCGACGGGCGCGCATCGTGGGGTTCGAGCGACATGAACGCGTCGCCGAAGACCTGGGGCTGCTCGAACACGCGATCCACGAACGAGAGCACGTCGGCGTGACTGCGGAAATTCTTGGCAAGCTCCACGTAGAGCGCATTCACGTCGGCCGAGCGCATGACGCGTTTGTGGGCCTCGTACACGTTCACGTCGGCTCCGCGGAACCGGTAGATGGACTGCTGCGCGTCCCCGACCGTGCACAGATGGGCGAAGCGCGGGCCGGACAGGCGCGCGATCATGTCGATCTGCAACTGGCTGGTATCCTGAAACTCGTCCACCATGACCAGCTTGAAGCGGTCCTCGTAACGGCGAGCGATGTCGGGATGCTGCTCGAACGCAGCCAGCGTGCGCGTGAGCAGATCGTCGTTGTCCAGCTTGCACAGCGCCTGCTTGGATTGCTCGTAGCGCAGCGACACCTCGCGCGCAAGCTCTTTGAGGTCGGCCGCCAACGGGAAAGCCAGCCCCAGCGCGATCTGTCGAGCCGCGTCCTCGTACACGGCCTGGTACGCTTTGACCGCCTCTTTCACGGTAGCCTTGAAATTGCCCCCGATGCGCGGGTACCCTTCGAGCGCGCCCGCCAACGCGCGCAGGGCCGCAGCGTTGTCCGCTCCGGCGGCAGGCCCCGCAACGGAGCCGTAGCGGCGAAGAAATGCCTGAAGGGCCTCGATCGCGTCCGCGGCCTGCCCGCGCGCACGCTCGGCCGTAGCGCTGCCGCCCGCCTGCTCGAGGGCGGGCTGCACCGTTTCGTACGCGAGCAGAAGCTCGCGCGCAAGCGCAGACGCGCATGCGGGCTCGGGTCCGAAGTCCACGGCGTCAAGGCCTCCGCGCATGCTGGCGGCCTTGTCCAGCAACGTCGCCAGCATGGAGGCCACCGACGGAGCCGAGGACAAGGACGACCGCGCGGGATACTCGTCGAACAGCGCCGCATAAGACCCGCGCGCGATGATGTCGTTGTCGTCGCCGAGCGCCGCGTCGATGGCGTCGGCCACCAGATCCGCGCGCTCCGCGTCCCCCACAATGCCAAACGCAGGGTCTATCCCCAAATCAAGCGCATGGGTGCGCAGGATGCGCGCGCACATGCTGTGAATGGTGGATATCCAGGCTCCGTCCACTTTGAGCGCTTCTTCAACCAGGCCTTCCGCGCGCAAGGTGCGCTTGACGCGCGCTTTGATCTCGGCCGCCGCCTTCTCGGTGAACGTGATGGCCAGCACTTCGTCCACGCCGCCGGCTGCCGGACCGCTTTCCGGCAACAGCGCGTACGCAATGCGCTGCGTGAGCGTGAAGGTCTTGCCCGATCCCGCCCCCGCAGACACGAGCAACGGTCCTTTCACGTGCTCGATGCTTTCGCGCTGACCGGGCGTGCAGGTACGCAAGTCCATGGATCAACGCCTCCTTTCGCACGTGAGGACCGGACAATGGCCGCAGGGGTCTTCGCCGCGCGGATCAGGCGCGATATCCCCGCGGGAAAGCGTGCGAACAGCCGCTTCGATACGCTGCTCCACTACGTCAAGAAGCTCCTGGAACGTCGCCGCGCCCACAGCCTCTCCCGCCGGGCCCGGAACGCCGCACGCCTGCATGTCGAGCCCCGGAACATCCGACTCGCCCACGACACTGCGGTCCACGGCGCCCGCCACGCGAGCCGCCTTGCCGTACGACACGTACAGAGCGCCCACAACATCCAAGCCCAGCAAACGTCGCGCAACCTGCGCGTACGCAAGCGACTGAATCTTGTGCGGGAGCACGGCTCCGCCCGCCTGCGCCGCCTCCGACGCTGACGCGAGCGCGTAGTCGCCCGTGAGCGACCCCTTGTAGTCGATGACCACCGCTTGACCTCGATCGTTCACGTCAATGCGGTCGATGCTGCCGCGCAGCAGGCATCCCGCGTACGCGAACGGCTCGGCCTCGCCGAAATCGAGCTCGAAGCAGGTCGGCTTGAAGCCGGGAAGCAGAAGCGCCTCCCGATCAAGGTAGCCCAGCAGCCTTTTGCGCAGATCGGCCACTTCCGATTCCTCGAACTTCGTCCGAGGAATTAGCGGATTGCGGTTGCGCTTGAGCTCGCGTTGAAAGCCCAGGTGCCGGTCGAACGTAGCGCCCAGAAGCTCCCGTGCGCGCGCCAGGTTGTCCTGGGTCACTTTAGCGTTGCCCGCTTCACGGAAGCGCTCGTAGAAGCTTTTGAGCACCCCGTGAGAGAAGCTGCCCATCTCAAGCGGCCCGAACCCCGCGTCAGGCTCCGACAGGCGCAACCGGCGCAGAGCGAACCATTTGTACGGGCACTCCAGATAGCTTTCCAGAGCAGACGGCGAAAGGGCCGGTCGGTCGTCGCCGCCCGCGCCCCGCGGAACCACGATGTGCGAACGCAGGGGCTCGGACACCTCGCCGGAAGCGGGGACAGGCCACGCCAACGGCTTTCGAGCATCGCCCGCCGGCCGGGGCGCGAGGTTCGCGTGCAGCGCCTCCTCTCCCGCGCCGCGCGCATGCGGAACAAGGCTGCAAGGAAGTCCCGTGGCGCGATCCGAGGCCCCGTCCTGACCGTCGGACGCCCGGTAGCAATCGAGCAGTTCCTCGTACATGACCGCAGGGTACGCCTCGTCCGCGTCCTCGGTGTTGAGCGGGCGCTCCAAGACCGCAGCAGAGCACGCGCAAGACAGCGCGCGGAAAAACGTCCGGCGACCTTGCGCCAGCGCATCGCGGCAGCGCCCCAAGCCCAGCTTGTCCAGCAGCAAGGTCGCACCGTCTTCGTTCGCCCGCACGGGATAGGAACGCGCGTCCATGTCGCACAGCACAAGCGTCGAGCACGAGCACGCCGCGCGCTCGGCCACGTCGGCAAGCGAAAGAAACATCGCTTCGGGCTGCCGCTTCCCTTCAAAGGAAGGGTCCGCCGTTCGAAGGCTCGCGCGAACCATCGCGCGTTCCAGAAGCGGGCGCGCCGCCAAGGCGTCGGAGCCGGTGCGAGCGCATGCAGCCGCAAAGGAGCGAGCCGCCGAAACGGCAGCAAGCTGCTCCGAGCGAAACGACGCGTCAAGATCGATGCGACGGCGAAGGCGATCCTCGAAGCACGCAAGCGCACCGTCGACGTCGCCGCGCCGAAGCGCGGCCAGGGCGCACGCCGCAACCTCGCTCGCGTCCGACAGATCGCGCACGACGCGCTCCCGATCCGTTGTCCGATCGCCGCGCCACGCCGCATCGAGTTCGCACGCCGCGCGCCTCCCCAAGCCCGAAAACGCGCTGAACGCGAAATCGGAAGCCAGGGTCAAGCGGCAAGAATCGTCGCTCGCAAACGCCCACAGCGCCAGAAACGAGCGCCCGAACGCCGTATCCGCGAACGACCGGCGCGAAGACGCCGCCGCGCATATCCCGCTGACAGCCAAAGGACCCGCCAGCTCGTCGAAAAGGGCGCGCGGATCGCGAGCGGACACGACCACCGGCAGCGGCGCGCGCCCTTCCTCGCGCGCCGCTGCGCGCTCGGCGGCAACGGCCTCGGTCACGCACGAGAGCACCAGCCCGCAAGCCGCATAACGGCCAGCCGGTAACAGGAAGCGCACGGCGCCCGTCGGCTCGAGCGGACCCTCCTCCTGCGACAAGAACAACCGGTCGAGCAGCGACGTCAATTCGGGCGAACGGCCAAGCGACGACGACGGCGCACGGCACCCGTCGTCAAGGCGCACGACGTCGCCCCGCTCGGCAAGCGCGTCGAACAGCTCGCCGTACGCCTGGCCGATGTCGTCGAATCCCGCCAAAACAAGCGGAGGGAACGCGCAATCGCACCTGGAAAGCGCGCAAGCCGCCTGGGAGCGTTCGCACAGCGACAGCTCGTCGAGCAAGCCGGCGTAGCGCCCGAGTACCGCGAGCGCCCCGCGCTGCGCTGCGCTCAGCTCGCGCTGGCGCTCGTCGCACGCAAGCGCATCCAGCAGAGCCGGGAGCGATTCGCGAGCAAGCCCCGCCAAAAGAGAGACCGTGCCCGGCGTGGGCTCCACGGCATTGCCGCGTGCCCGCATCTCAAAGCAGGCTCGCTGCATCAGAAGGTCGCGCTCCCCGCCCTGCACGAGGGCGCGCCCGTCTCCGTAGATCTCCCATTGGTCCGCCACCCAGGAGTCGGGGGTTTCCACGCGCACGCCGAACGAGCAGGAGCCGTCCGCAAGAACGCGCCGCAACCGCAGGACCGCGGCGGGCGTCGGCGCCAACAGCACGGGCACGCGCCCTGCGGCGCACCACGGAGCGAGCGTTTCGGAAATCGCGAAAAGCACGTCTTCCGCGTTGTCGAATGTCATGTGTTGGTAAGGCATGCCGTCATTGTAGCGCCCGAGCGCCCCTGCATGCGCTAGAATGGCGGCATGCAGAAGAACACCTTGAAATACTCGACCCTCGTATTCCTGGGTGGAGCGAGCTACGGCGTCATGGCTGCAACGGTCAAGATGACGTACGCCGCAGGTTTTTCCTGGACGCAAGCGGTGGCAAGCCAGGCCCTGTTCGGCACGCTCCTATTCGCCATCGCGCTTGCCGTGTCGCTCGGGCGCGGACGCAAACCGGCGCCCCTGACCCCGAAGCGCATCCTGTCGTTGATGGGACTGGGCCTGAACACCTGCGCCACGTGCGTGCTCTACAACCTCTCCCTCACCATGCTTCCGGTTTCGGCCGCTCTTACCATGCTGTTCCAATTCACGTGGATCGGCATTGTCATCCAGGTAGCAGTTACCCGGCGCAAGCCGCAGGCAGCCGAGCTGGTGGCCGCAGCCGCCATCCTTGGCGGGACGCTTTTCGCAAGCGGGATGTTCTCGAGCGCGGTCGGGGATCTGAATCCGATCGGCATCCTCTGCGGACTGGGATCCGCCGTCAGCTGCGCGCTGTTCATGTTCTTCTCGAGCCGCGTGGGATGCGGCCTTCCGCCTATCCAGCGAGGGCTCGTGGTCTGCCTGGGTGCATGCGTACTCGGATTCGCCTTGTGCCCGGACTACTTCGCCAGCGGTGCGATTCAAGCGGGCATTTGGAAGTACGGGCTGGTGCTGGGGCTGTGCGCGCTGTTCGTCCCCGTCATCTTGTTCGGCATCGCCACGCCCCATCTTTCGACGGGACTCTCCACCATCATGGCTTCGTCCGAGCTGCCCTGCGGCATCGCCATTTCGGCGGTTCTCGTTGGCGAGTCGGTGGACGCCCTGCAGCTTTTCGGGGTGATCGTCATCCTGATCGGCGTCGTGGTGTCGCAGCTTCCCAACCTGCTTCCCGCGAAAACGGCGGCAGAGCCGCAATCCCCGAACTAGCCCGAGCGGTCCCGCCCCGACCCTGCGGGCAACCCGGATCGAAAACATGGGCGCGACACGAAAAAGCGCGAACCCCCGATGGATTCGCGCTCGATGAATTGTCGTTCAAAAAAGGAAACCACCCCGGAAGGTGGTTTGCCTGTATCTACGATGGTGCCCCCAACGGGAATCGAACCCGTGTCTCAGCCTTGAAAGGGCCGCGTCCTGACCTCTAGACTATGGGGACGGTTGCGTTTTCGTCTCCGAAAAGCAGCCTGAATATTATTGCAAAAGTTTTCTCAAATTGCAAGAGAAAATTTTGGAGGAATATTTCAGGGCTTTTTCTCCTGCGCGCCACGGCGTCAACGAAGCGCGGCCGTTTGCGGTATGATAGACGGCATGGACAACGAAACCAAGTCAACACCCCCGTCGCCGGACGTCGAGAAACCCGGCGCATCCTCGGACGAGGCCCTTGAGGCGCGCGCTGGGCAATCGCTCGAAGCCGAAGCGGAGCCGGCAGCCGACGCTGCACTCGCCCCGGTGGAGCCGGAATCCGAAGAGCCTCGCAAGCCCCTCGTCATCGTCATGCACGCCTCCGTCGGTTCGGGGCACCGTAGCGCCGCGAACGCCGTGGCTCAGGCGTTCGACCTCATGCGCGACGAGCGAAACGCCCATGTCCGAACGGATGCCGACCAAACCGACGAGACGCTCGCCAGCCTGGTCCCCGAGGATCTGGAAGTCGAAGTGCTCGACGTGCTCGATTTCGGCCGCGTAGTGTTCGACGGAAACAAGGCGGCATCGCTGTTCACGGGCGCAACGCGACCCATCTACGACCTCACCTGGCGCTTCACGCTGACCGGCCGCCTTCTTTGGGGCGGCGGAACTATATGGAACCATCTCATGTACGGCGCGTTCACCGACTACGTGGAGAAAAAGCAGCCGATCGCGGTGGTCTGCACGCATATCACCGCAGCCAACGTCGCAACGGCCGCGCGCATGCTGACCGGGCAGCGCTTCCCCATCGTCTGCGTTCCCACGGACTACGAGACCGAAGGCCTTTGGCCCCATCGCGCCGCCGACCTGTTCTGCGTGGCGAACGAATCCATGGCCGAAACGCTGCGCCCGCGCAAGGTTGCCGAAGATCGCATCCTCATCACGGGCATCCCCACGCGCGACGATTTCCGCCGCGACTACGATCGCGTCGCCACGCGCGAGCGACTGGGGCTTCCCCAGAACAAGCGCGTCGTGCTCGCGCTGGCCGGCGCGTACCTGCCGCAGCCTTACGTGCACTTCCGTACCGCGCTCGACAAGCTGCTGCCCTACCTGCACAGCCTGAGCAGCACGCTGCACTTCGTGTTCATAGCAGGAAACGACGCCGAGTACGCACGGCATCTTCGCCAAGAGTGCCAGGAACTGAGCATCGAAAACGTCACGGTGCTCGATTACGTAGAGGGAATGGCCGCGCTCATGGCTGCAAGCGACCTGGTCATCTGCAAGTCGGGCGGCCTTACGGTGACGGAATGCCTGTGCTCGCAGGTGCCGATGATCCTTCTGGGCCGCGCGTACGGCCAAGAGAAGGTCAACGTGCAAATGCTCACCTCGCTCGGCGCGGCCATGCACGTGACCACGGCGCGCGAGCTTCTTGACGCTTTGCGCCACATCGCGAAGAACCCCGACAGCGCCCGCGCCATGCTGGTCAACGGAAGCTTCCTGCGGCGGCCGAACGCGGCCCGCGACATCGCAGCAGCCACGTTGCGCCTGGCCGCTGCGCCGAAAAACGGCGACGACCCCATCTATCGCAAGCATTTCCTACATTTCTACTGGGGCGACAAGCCCGCACACATTCGCTAAGGAGAATCATGTTGCAATTCAACGAACTCGGCCTGTCCGACCAGGCCCTTGAAGCCGTCGCGCGCCTGGGCTACGAAGCCCCGACGCCCGTTCAGGAACAGGCCATTCCACTCGCGCTGGAAGGACGCGACCTCATCGCTGCGGCCAAGACCGGCACCGGCAAGACCGCTGCGTTCTCGCTGCCCTCCCTCGACCGTCTGGAACACGCGAAGGGCGGCCAGGGCCCGCTCATGCTGGTGGTCACGCCCACGCGCGAACTGGCGCAGCAAATCGGCGAGGTGTGCACGGCCATCGCCACCTCCACGCACCATCGCATCCTCACCGTGGTGGGCGGCCTGTCCTACGAGCCTCAGATCAAGAAGCTCAAGCACGGCGTTGACGTGCTCATCGCCACGCCCGGACGCCTGGTGGACCTCATGGAGCAGCAGGCGGTCCGCCTGGGAGACGTGGAAGTGCTCGTGCTCGACGAAGCCGACCGCATGCTGGACATGGGCTTTTGGCCCGCCATGAGAAAGATCATCGGCGCTACGCCCACGACGCGCCAGACGCTGCTGTTCAGCGCCACCATCGACGCCTCCATCAAGAACAGCGTGGGAAAGCTGCTGCACGACCCCGCTTTCGTAGAGATCGCGCACAAGGGCGAAACGGCCGACACGGTGGATCAGTACGTCATCCACGTGCCGCAAGCCGTGAAGCCGGCGCTGCTCAAAGCCGTGCTCGCCGAGAAAGGGGCCGATCGCGTCATCGTGTTCGCCCGTACCCGCAGCCGCGCTGACGCCACCTGCCGACGTCTCAAGCGCGCCGGTTACTCGGTCGAGGCCATCCACTCCGACCGCAGCCAGAACCAGCGCCGCCGCGCGCTCGACAACTTCGCCGCCGGAACGACCGGGATCCTCGTGGCCACCGACGTGCTGGCACGCGGCATCGACGTGGAGGAAGTCGAGTACGTGGTGAACTACGACCTGCCCACTCAGCCCGAGGATTACGTGCACCGCATCGGCCGCACGGGTCGCGCAGGCGCCGCAGGCTACGCGGTGTCCTTCGTCAGCCCCGAAACCGTCGATGCGCTGCGCGACATCGAAAAGCTCATCAAGCGCCCCATTCCGGAAATGCAGCTCGCCTCGTTCGACATGCAGGAGGCCGAGGAAGACGCCGTTGCCAAGGCGCAGCGCGCCGACGCCCGCCGAGACCCGGAGATCAAGCAGGCGGCCAAGGAGCAGGCGGCTCGCGAGCGCAAGAAGGCGAAGGCGCGCGAACAGGCTCAAACGGAATCGACGCCGAACGCCGGCGGGCCGAAGCGCCGCGGCGGCAAGAAGCCAGCAGGAACGCAGGGAGCGCAGCCGAACAGGCAAAACCCCGGACAAGCCAAGTCTCAGCGCGCCGGCGGCAACGCCGCCAAGCCCGCCGGGCGCAGCACGAGCAGCGGGCGTCCGACCCAAAGCGGCTCGCCCAAGCGCACCGGAGCCGACCTGCGCCCGGGACGCGCGCATCGCGCCGACGTTGCCCAGCAGCGCTCCAACGGACGCGGCAAGCGTCGCTAGCCCGCACACCGCACACCGCACACCGCACACCGCACACCGCACACATTGTCGCCCGAAACGCACGGTTTTCCTTTCAATTCCGTACGTTTCGGGCGACAATTCGTTTTACGTCGCCGTTACGGCACGCTTTTCGTGGCGATCACCGCCACGCCGGTGCCGCAAGCATCTTCGATCAGCACCGCGCCGGCCGAAACAGGAGCCTCCAGCCGCAGCGCGCCAAGCGCGGCCAGAACCTCGGCCATGCGGTCCTTCGGCACCGGTTGCGCGGTCTTTACGCTCACCGGCTCCAGACAACCCGCAACGGGAAGCACCGCGGTCACCATCCGCTCGGGGCTGACGGCCTCCTGCGCCGCGTACTCGGCTCCGCGCCTGCACGTGTGGCCGGACACCTCGGCCACGGTTCCGTCCTCGGCAAACGACACCTCCACCGGGCACCCCAGCGGGCAGCGAATGCACGTGAACACGGCAACGTCGGTCGCGAACTGCATCAGTCGGCACCTCCCCCGGTCATAGACGGGACAGAAAGCGCTCGATCCCCGTCGCCTGCGCCCTCGACGCGCACTCTCACGCTCTCCCAACGAACAAGCTCAGCCGCGCTCACGGGAATCTGGACCATCTCGGCAGGCACGGCGACCATCGTCTTCGCTCGCTTGACCGTATGCGCGCGCCCGTGCGCATCGACTCCCTCCACGACGAATCGAGGATTGCGAACGGAGCGCGAAACCCGCAGAGAAAGCGCCACGTTGCCGCTCGGGGAACCCGCCGCGTCCACGGCATGGGGAACCACGTAGCGCACGCCCTGAGCGGCCAACACGGGCACCGACGCGCGCCGGCGCTCGCGGCGCGCGTCGACCTCGCCAAGCGCGTAAGCCGCAGCGGAAGCGCCGGCAAGGTCGCCCTCGGCAGACGCATGGTCCGCCAAATCGTGCACGTGCAGCGCGTTTCCGCACGAGAACAAGCCCGCCAAGTTGGTTTCCAGCCGACTGTCCACGCGCGCGCCGCCGGTGACGGCGTCCAGTTCCACGCCGGCCGTCCGAGCCAGCTCGTTTTCGGGAAGCAGCCCCACCGACAAAAGCAGCGTATCGCACGCCACCCGCTGCTCGGTACCGGGAATCACCTGCACGGTATCGGGATCCACGTCCGACACGTACACGGCGCTCAACCGGCCTTCGCCCTCCAAGCGCGTGACCGTGCGGCTCAGGAACAGCGGTATGCCGAAGTCGTCCAGGCATTGGACGACGTTGCGACGAAGCCCCGACGGATGGGGCATGAGCTCGTAGACGCCCGCCACCTCGGCCCCTTGCGAAACCAACCGTCGCGCCATGATGAGCCCGATATCACCGGACCCCAAGATGACCGCGCGTTTTCCCGGCAAGCACCCTTGCAGGTTCATGAAGTTCTGGGCGCTGCCCGCGCTGAACACGCCGGACGGACGCGACCCTGCCACGTTGAGCGCGCCCAAACCCCGCTCGCGCGATCCCGTTGCCAGAACCACAGCCCGAGCACGGACCGCATACGCGCCGCGAGGACCCACCACGTGAACCGAGAACGGCCCGTCGGCTTGCTCCTGGGGCGCATCGATCGACGTAGCCGTAGCGTCTCGCAGCACGCAAACGCCGGATGCGTTCGGCAAGGCAAGCTGATCGGCCTCGCGCTGGGCGTACTCGGGACCCGTCAGCTCCACGCCGAACCGATGCAGTCCGAATCCGTTGTGCACGCACTGCTTGAGAATGCCGCCCAGCTTCGCCTCGCGGTCGATCAGCACCACGCGAGCGCCGTGCGCCGCCGCCGCGCGCGCCGCCGCAATGCCGGCCGCGCCGCCGCCCACTACGGCGACGTCGCACTCCCGGGCCATAGCGGGCGCACGCTCGACGCTTGCAGCGCTCGCAGCTTCGCTGCCCTCGAAGCCCTGCACGACGCTCGCGTAGTCGGTGCGCGCCGATGCCACCACGGGCGACCCCGGCAGGCGCTTGTCCAGGTGATCGGGGGTCACGCCCGTTTCGCGCGCGACGATCTTCGCGATCTCGGGCGAGCAGAACCCGCCGTGGCAACGGCCCATCATGGCGCGCGTGCGCCATTTGAGCGCATCGAGCGACAGCACGGGCAACTGCCCCCGCAGGGCCGCAACCAATTCCGCTTCGGTCACCTGGCAGCATCGGCACACCACATGGCCCCAGCGGGCATCGCGCGCAACCGCTGCGGCGCGCTCGGCTTCGTCCATGTTCGCAAACGTCTTGCAAGCCTCTCTTCGGGCGCGGAACGACTCGTTGACCGGGGCGTCCAGCAGCGCGGCGACCTCGCCTGCGATATGCTCTCCCACGGCAGGCGCCGACGTGAGCCCCGGAGAGTCGAAGCAGGCCACGTTGAAGAACCCCGGGGCATCGTCAGGCTGGCCGATCACGAAGTCGTACCCTTCGGCGTTCGACGCGCGAAGGCCGGCGAAGTTGGTGATGAGGCCGCGCCCGTTCGCCTCCGGCCACGTCTTGCGCGCGGCGTCCAGCACGAACCGCAAGCCTTCGGCCGTCGTCGACGCGTCGGTCTTGTCGGCCTGGTCCACGGCGTTGGGGCCCACCAACAAGTTGCCGTGCACCGTAGGGGTTACGAGCACGCCCTTCCCCGTCGACGACGGCGCCTGGAACATGGTGTGCGAGAACACGGACCCCTTGTCCGTGTCGTACAGGCAGTACTCGCCCCGTCGCGCCACGATGCGCAGCTTGCGGGCACTGACCATGTTGTTGATCTCGTCGGAGAACACGCCGGCAACGTTCACCACCGCGCGCGCCGCCATCGTCAGCCCGCCGGCGGTGCTCACGCGATACCGATACGGAGCAGCGCTTCGGCGTACCTGCCCGCGCCGCTCGGCAACGCGCTCCGCCGCTGCTCGCTCCTCAGCGGTCAGGCGATCGAGGCCCGTCACGCTCTGCTCGAACAGAAAGGCAGCACCGTGCAGAGCCGCCTGCTCGGCAGCGAACAGCGCCACCTCGTAGGGATCGCATATAGCGCCCGTTTCGGCAAGCAGGCCGCCGCGAACCTGCGACGAGACGGAGGGCTCGAGCGCCCGCACGGCAGCCGCATCGAGCTCGCGCACCCCTTCGATGCCGTTTCGGGCAGCCCGCTCGACCAGCTGACGCACCGCGGCCAGCTCCTCATCGGAGAACGCGAGCACCATCGACCCGTTCCGACGATACGAAAATCCCAATTCATCGGCCCAGCGGGAGAACAGTTGCGAGCCCCGTGCATTGAACCGCGCCTTGAGCGTACCGGGAGCAGGATCGTAGCCGGCATGCACGATCCCCGAATTCGCGCGCGTTGCACCGCACGCCACATCGTTTCCCGCTTCGAGAACCGTGACGTGAACCCGCCAGCGAGCAAGCTCGCGCGCCACGCAAGCGCCCGCCACGCCCGCACCGATAATCGCAACGTCCGTTGTGAGAAAAGATTCAGTATCCATGTCGTTCAGCTTACTATTTATCCCCGTTGGGCGAAAGAGCGAACTTGGCTTGCGCGAATAACGGTATCGTAGGCGCAACGAATCGAAGAAAGGAACGAGATGCGCATAGCCGTGGCTAGCGAAGGTCTGAAGGTATCTCCCGTGTTCGGGAAGTGTGCCAGCTTCACCTGCTACAGAATCGAGCGCGGCGTCATCGTTGAATGTCAGAACATGCCGAACCCACTCTTTCCCCCGAACCGTCTTGCCTCCCTTCTGCACGAGCTTGACGTCCGGGTGCTCATAACCGGAACGATCGAGCGCGAAGCCGCGGAAGCGCTGCGCGCCGTCGACATCGAAGTGGTGCCCAACAGGGGCGGTACCGCGCGCCATGCGGCCGAAGTCTACCTGGCGCGCACCTTGATCGGCTCGGACGAAAGCGATGAAGAGGAACTTGACGTCGTAGAGGCGTAAACCGCGCGCAAGGCGACCGCAAGGGTCGGCCCCGTTGCAGCTTCGCACCCCGTCTCAGGCATGCTGTTCGACACGGGAACGGAAAGACCCGCACGGTTTCCCTTTATCCTCGAAACGAACGAAAGGCCCCGCTCCGGGGCCTTTCGTTCGTGCAGGGCGCAAGCGCACCTCATCGGTTGCGACGCTAGAACACAAGAAGCCCCCGAGCGATCGGGGGCTTCTCAGCATTAAGCCGTTTCGCCGACCGGTAGGTCGGCGCAACTAAAAGCTACAGGGCCTTCTTGGCAACCTCGACCACGGCGGCAAACGCCTCGGGATCGTTGATGGCCATATCGGAAAGCACCTTGCGGTCCAGCTGCACGCCAGCCTTCTTGAGGCCGTTCATCAGCACCGAGTAGCTCAGGCCGTTCAGGCGAGCGGCCGCATTGATGCGGGTGATCCACAGACGACGGATCTCGCGCTTCTTGTTGCGACGGTCGCGGTACATGTACTGCAGCGAATGCTGCACCTGCTCCTTCGCGGCACGATAAGAACGGGACTTTGCACCGTAATAGCCCTTGGCACGATTAAGGACGGTACGACGCTTCTTGTGGGCGCTGACTGCGCGCTTAACACGAGGCATGTTGTATCACTGCTCCTTTTAGACTAGCGAAGGCCGAGATTACGCGCGATAACCTTGTTATCGGCCTTGGCCACTTCGGTCTCATGACGGAAATTACGCTTACGCTTCTGGCTCTTCTTCGTCATGATGTGGCTCTTGAAAGCCTTGGAGCGCATGATCTTGCCGGAGCCGGTAACGCGGAAACGCTTCGCGGTGCCGCGATGGGTCTTCATCTTAGGCATTGCCTTCGTCCTTCCCTTCTTCTTTCTTCTCGTTCTCTTTCTTTTTCTTCGCCAACGTCGCTGCAGGCAACGGGGCGATGAGCATGTGCATGTTGCGGCCTTCCATCTTAGGCTGGGTCTCGATGACCGCTACGTCCTTCAGATCGTCGGCCAGCCGCTCCAGGATGGTGAGGCCCTGCTCCGGGTGCGCCATTTCGCGGCCGCGGAACATGATGGTGATCTTGACCTTGTTGCCGCCGTCGAGGAAGCGCAGAACGTGCTTCTTCTTCGTGGTGTAGTCGCCCACGTCGATCTTCGGGCGGAACTTCATTTCCTTGGTCTCGATCTTGCTCTGGTTCTTGCGAGCCTGCTTCGCCTTGATGGCCTGGTCGTACTTGAACTTGCCGTAATCCATGATGCGGCACACGGGCGGGTCGGCGTTCGGGGCGATCTCGACCAAGTCAAGGCCCTCGTTATCGGCGATTCGCTGGGCCTCAGATGTGACGTAAATACCCATCTGCGTCCCGTCGAACCCGATCAACCGGCACTCGCGCACGTTGATTTGTTCGTTGAGCCGAGGCTCCTGAGCAGCTATCGCGCTCACCTCCCTTTCTAGCGCGCTTTCGCGCGTCAATAAAAAACCCGCAGCTCCGAGAGCTTGCGGGTTTCGCTTTTCGATCAGGCTGTGAAGCCGAATATTCGAGCGACCCGTCAGCTGCCGAAGCGCCGAAACAGGTGGAGGGTTTCCCCTCGCTTGTGTAAACAGCCTGTATATAATAGCACAGCGCAAGCCAAATACAATATGCGACTTGCAACTTTTTTTGCGTCTCCCCTTCTTCGTTCGGGACGACGCATTTCCCAGATCCTGGCCGACCGACAGAATAAAAGAAGCGCCCGAAAAACACCAGGAGATTCATAGAGGTTATGGACCCCTGGGGTAAAACCCCGTATGCGACGCACGTCATGTTTGCTATACTCGCGGCATCGAATAAGCCTCCCGCCCTTTGGCGAGCACATCGTTCGACGGAAGGAACCCATGAGCCGCTTGACCCGAATCCTCATGCTCGCCGGAGCCTGGATCGCCTGCATCCTGGGTTGCGTCGGCGTGTTCATCCCCGTGCTTCCCACCACGCCCCTGCTTCTGCTGGCCACGTTCCTGTTCGCCAAGTCTTCTCCGCGCTGCCATGCGTGGATCGTTTCGACGAGGGTCTACAAATCCTATGTTGCGGCGTTCAAGGAAGCCGGCGGCATACCGGCCGCAACCAAGGTCCGCATCCTCACGGTATCGTTCGTCGTTATGGGTGCGAGCGCGCTTCTGGTTCAAAAGCCCCTCGTCTGGGGCATCCTGGGGTGCGTGGCGGCATTTCTGGTCTACCTCATGTTCGTGCGCATTCCCACCATATCGCTGGAAAGCGTGCAAACCGTCCGTCAGGCCGAAGAAGCCGAATAGCGAACCGCGCTCGGGCAGCGCGCTCCTTTTCGCGCCCCTCTCCAAAAAAAGAAAAGCCCGGTCTTCACTGCTGCGAGGACCGGGCTCGACGCTAGTTCTTGTCTTCGTACAGCTCGATGACGGCGCCGTCCATCTCGACAAACGCAAGGCGAACCCCCGGACCCGCATCCATAGGCCCGCAGATAGCACGATCGGCCTGCTCGACGTAGCGGTCCAGATCGTCCACAGCATAAGCAACGTGCCAGCGACGGTGCAGCTCTTCGGGGAAAGGCGTGCCCTCCTCGAACTTCAGGTACTCGATCTTCATGTCGTAATCGTCCACGTTGGACACCCAGAACTTCATGTCCTCGTTGTAGGTCATGTTCGGCTTTTTCTCCGTGATGGGAATGCCGATGTGCATATAGGTTGCAGTCATCCTGGTTTCCTCTCGTCTCGGGTCGTTCGCAGCGTCAGGCCGACGGAGCCATGGAGAACATGTCCATGGCGGCCTCGGCATCGGCTTGCATGGCCTTCGTTGCCGCATTGGCCAATGCATGGAAGTACTTGGGATGCGATTCGGCGATGAGCGCCTCCGCGGCACGCACGCCCGCATTGCTCATGTAGCTGAAATAGTTGATCTTGCGAATGCCGGCCGCAATGGCCGCGCGCGTGTCCTCGCGCGAAAGCCCGCTGCCGCCGTGCATGACGAGCGGGACGCCGCAGACGCGCTTGAGCTCGGCTATGCGATCGAGGTCAAGCTGCGGATCAGCCTGATAGAAGCCGTGCACGGTGCCTACGCTGGCAGCCAGCGCATCGATGCCCGTATCGGCCACGAAGCGAGCGGCCTGCACAGGATCGGTGTACACGTTCTCGCGGTCGTCGTCGGCGTCTTCAAGCCCTTCGTGCCCCGTGGTGAACCCGATCTCGGCCTCTACGTCGGCCCCGTACCGGCGCGCCAGTTCCACCGCCGCCCGCGTGAGCGCGACGTTTTCCTGGTACGGCAGCTGCGATCCATCGATCATGATGGCAGAAAATCCCAGATCGAGCGCACGTTTCACATAGTCGAGGTCTTCGCCGTGATCAAGCATGACGCACACGGGCACCCGCGCGGCCTTGGCGCGCGCAACCATAACGGGCCCGATCACGTCGATGGACGTCTCGTGCTCGTGCAGTTGAGCGTGCTGGATGATGACCGGCTCGTTGCGGGCCTCGGCAGCCGCGATGGCCGCCAGCAAAAGCTCGAGGTTCGGCGTGTCGAACGCCGCCGCCGCGCAACCGCGCTCCTCCGCCCAATCAAGGACGGCACTCATGGAAGTGAGCATACCGGCCCCTACTTCTTGAGGTACGGCGTGTTGCAGGGGGCGTTCCATAGACGCAGCAGCTCGTCGTCCATGCGGGCCATGAACATCTGGAAGCCGGCCTGCTCCTGAACGGTCAGCATCTCGCCGACGAAGTTCGCGACCACCTCGATATCCTGCTTCGCCAGCTCCTTGACCGCGGCGCGGTACACGATAAGCTGCTCCATGAGCGTCGTAGCGCCCGAGCCGTTGATGATCAGCATGACGCGCTCGCCCGGCTTGATGCCGATGTCGTTTACCAGCGCGTTCACCATGATGGCCGCGGTTTCGTCGGCGGACTTCATCGGCTGACGGCCGCCGCCTTCCTCGCCGTGCTGACCCATGCCGATTTCCATCTCGTCGTCCTCGAGCTCGGCAAGCAGCGTTCCCGTCTGAGGATGGGTGGCACCGCGCACGGCCACCGCCAGCGTGGCCATGTTGTCGGCGAAGCGCTGCGCGACGGCGGCCACCTCTTCCAAGCTCATGCCCTCGGCGGCTGCTGCTCCTGCGATCTTGTACGTGGGGATGCATCCCACCAGGCCGCGGCGATCGTCGCCGTTTTCGCGCGGGGCGTTGGCGATGTCCTCCTGCGTGACCACCTTCACCACGTTCAAGCCCTGCTTCTTGCACTGCTTCATGGTCATGTTGCCCGTCAGCATGTCGCCCGCATGGTTGAGCACGATGTAGAGCACGCCCTTACCCTTGTCGGCCAGCTTGATGGCGTCGACGCACGCCTGCGGGCCGGGCGCAGCGAAGATGTCGCCCACCACGTCGATGTCGACCATGCCCTCGCCCACGAAGCCCTCGATAGCCGGCTCGTGTCCGCTTCCGCCCTGCGTGACGATGGTCACGCGGTCGGCTTCGGCCAGCTTCTTGTTGATCACCATGTTATCCTCGCCCAGTTCGAGGATGTCGGAATTGGCCAAGGCCAAGCCTTCGAGCAGTTCCGCGGTAAGATCCTCGGGGTCGTTGATGAACTTCTTCATGCTCATAGTGCTCCTCCTTGCAAGATGGACGATGGAAAAGAAAGGCCCGCTGCGCTCGGCAGCAGGCCCGATTCCTGAATCAGTGCGACGCGCCCCCGGCGAGACCGCGCAAGAACAACGAAGTTGAGACGGCGCCCGCGTCGGGCGTGCCGATAGTCTGATCACCGTAACTGCGCGCGCGACCGAATTTGGAAGCGAAGCCCTCGCTCGCCTTTGCGCCGGCCTCGGCCGCCTCGGCCGCCGCAGCGAACACCGCAGCCGGATCGTCCGAAGCGCACGTCTGCGCCGCCTCGACCGCAGGAATGAGCGCGTCCATCATGGTCTTGTCCCCCACCTGGGCATTCGTGATATCCTGCATCTCGGCCAAGCAGCCGGCGAACATCCGGCGCGCCGCATCCGCATCGATAGCGCTCTCGTCGTCGGCAAGATCGACGCCCAAGCCGCCGATCATCGTGCCGTAAAGCGGGCCGGCCGATCCCCCGCGCACCGCCATGGCGGCCATGCCCAGATCATCGAGGAAGTCTTTGATCGACTGGTCGGGATCCCACCCCGCAACCTGCTCTTGGACGAGCTTGGCTATCTTGGTGATGGTGATGCCGTGATCCCCGTCGCCGAATTTGGAATCGATGTCGCTTAGCACCTCGGCGTTCTCCAGCAGCAAGCGGGCGCTTTCGTCCAGCATGCGCCCAAACGCGTCGCGATCGATCATAGGACCCCTTTCCCGATGAAAGTCGATTGCCCTAACTCTAACGGTAAGCGTAGACGAAATCAATGAGAGAACGAAAAACGCCGCCTCGAAGCGGCGGCGTTTTCGCAGAGTCCGTCCCTGTCGTCGCAGGGCGAGTTCTTACGCGTTGACGTACACGTAGATGATGCGGATGGTGTCGGCCAAGTTGCCCGAGGTGTTCGCCGTCGAGTAGTTGTACAGAAGAACGCTCGACCACTGATGGGGCGCGCCGCCGAACTCCACGGTGCCCGAGAAGGAGCACGTTTCCTTCACGAGCGTCGTGCCGTCGCTGGCGTACTCGGAGTACGTCGACTTGTCGGACGGCAGCTCCACGGAACCCTCCGGCACGCTCACGCCGGCCTCCTGCAGCGTTTTCTCTACAATGTGCTCGTTTTTCACAGCATCGACGAAGCTCAGCGAGCCGTAGCCAAGCGATGCGGTGGCCGCCGAGTAGCCGGCTTGAATGACCTTGCCCTCTTCGTTCAGGCCCAGGTACACCGTAGGCGTGCCCGAACGCGTATCGGCAGGCTCGTCGGTAAGCGCCACCGTTACGTTGGTCTTGACGGGGTTGCCCTCCTCGTTGACCTCCTTGGAGCTGGTTTCGGTCGCGCCGCGCTTGAGCGCCGTCACGGCCTCGTCCTTCGTCATGCCAAGCAGCGACGTGAGCGAGGGGACCTGCGTCTTCTTCGCCACGGTGGTGCTGGCGTCCTTGGTTTCGCTCTGGCTTTGCTGCATAGCGCCGACTTCCTGGGCGCTTTGCTGCTCTTGAGCCTGCTGAGCGGCCACCAGCCTGCTCTCCTCGAACCACTGCCACACGAAAAAGCACAGCGCGCCCATGAGCAGGATCAGCAGGATGACAATGGCGATGAGAATCTTGCGCATGCGACGGGACTTGCGCTGATGGGGCGGAACGAAGGGCTTCTCCTTCTTGCCGTGCTTGCCCTTGGCCGGTTCGGGCTGGACCGCAACGGGATCGTCCCCGAACAGCAAGGGAGGCGCCTCCACGGGCTCAAGGCTCTCGAAGGCGTCGGGGTATTCGTCGGCGTTGTCCCCGCGGTAGCTGAAGCCGCCTGCGTGGGCGCCGTCAGCCACGGGAGCGAACGCCTCGGTCAGGCCGATTCGCCCCTCTTCGTCAGAGCGGTCCTCTGTAGGATCGACCGCCGCGCTCACCGGGGAGAACGCCTCGGTCAGGCCGATCCGCTCATCGGAGGCGAAATCGTCTTTGTGGCTCGAAGTGCCGTTGGGTTCGTTTGCAGCGTGTTTGGGCATCGAAGCACCTTCCTACTGGGCGCAGGCGCATTCGCTAGCGCATAAAGAGTACATAGTACGCAATGAAGCCGACGATGGCCAGAAGCGCCACCGCGATGATGATCTTCTGCATCGCGGACATCGGTTCGACCTCAAGGTCTTCCGCGGTCGTCTCGCGGTAGCCCTTCTTCGAACTCTTCGAGCCTGCGCTCGAAGGCCTCGCGTCGTCGGCCGCCGACGCCTCCCGCTCGTCCTCGGTCGAAGAAGGCGCGTCGAAAGAGGGCTCGGACGGCACCGCGCCGTCCGTTTGGACGGGCTCGGGGGCAGGCGCGGACGGGCGAAGGCCCGCCTGGATCACGAAATCGTCATCGTCGTCAGCGTTAACGGTGATATGGGAGAATTTGGTATCGCCAGAAGCCACGGAGCCGTCCTTTCACGTCAGCAAGATTATAGAGGATTATCGGGACGTATTCCCTTGTCCAAATAATATCCATCGGGCGCGAAACGCTTGCGATACGTGAGAAAGCAGGCCGAAACGATGGCCACCGTATTGGCCGCCGACAGCATGAGCATGACCACGATCTGGTATTTCGCCGCCGCCAGAGGATCGGCTCCCGCCAAAAGCTGGCCGGACATCATGCCGGGGATGGCAACGATCCCGGCGGCCGACATGGTGGCCAGCACCGGCGTCATGCCCGCGCCGATAGCGGCCTTGATCGACGGGAACGCCGCTTCTTTCGGCGTAGCGCCAAGCGCCACGAGCGCGAACATCTCGCTGGAACGCGAATCCATGTCCGCGAACAGCCGGTCGATGGCAACCGCGATGGCCGACATCGCGTTTCCGATGATCATGCCCGCAATGGGAATGAGCTGCCGCGCGTTGTACCAAGGATCGGCGTGCATGACCCCTTCCACCACCACGAAGCCCACGGCGATCGACGACGAGAACAGCGACGCGAACACCGCCGCGCGAAGCCCCGGCACCGAGCTTTTCACGCGCGAGGTTGCAATCTGCGTGGCCGCCGCCACCATCACGGCCAGCGCCAAGAGGACGAGCCACCAGGTCTGATGCTCGAACAGGTACATGAGCACGAATCCCGCCGCCAGAAGCTGCGCGAACATGCGCGCGGCGGAAACGGCGATGCGCCGCGTCTGCCCCAGCTCGAGCTTCCACGACACCAATCCCGCCACCAGCATGAGCGCGCTCGCGGCGAACAGCTCCACGCACCCGATATCCACCACGCCGCTCACGAACGACCCCCGCTTCCCGCCGCAACGTAGGACAGCGCGCCGTCCTCGAGCGTATAGGTTCCCGCAGCGTACCCGTCGGCCGACCGATGCCGAATGCGCAAGCACGTTGCATCGGAGCCGACGTAATCCCTTGTCAAACGACTGATCGCCTGCGAGGAAGCGGAATCGAGCGCCGCGTCCACCTCGTCGAGCAGAAAGACCTTCGGCTTCGTGGCGAACGAGCGCAGCAAGGCCACGCGCGCCTGCTGCCCGCCCGACAGGCGCGACGCGTCCCGCGAAAGCTCCACCTCTTCAAGGCCGGCAAGGCACAGCAAGCGAGCAAGCTCGCCGTCGCTCGGAGGCTGGGACGCGGCGTTCACCTTGAGGCACCACGGCAGCACGAGATTGTCCCGCACCGTCCCCGCAACAAGAGCGGGTTGCTGCGGCACGAGGCACACCTGCCGCCGCCATTCCTGCGGCCCGAACCCGTCCGAAGACCGCCCCTGCAAGTACAGGCTGCCAGCGTCTCGGGCGATCATGAGCGCGCACGCGCGCAAAAGCGTGGACTTGCCCGACCCGGAAGCGCCCGTCAAGTCGTAGATGAGCCCGCCTTCCAAGCGCAAGCACGCATCGTGGAACAGCGGCACGGCCCGCCCGTCGCGAACATGGGAGACCGAGATATGGTCGGCATGAAAAAGAGTCATGCCGACCATGGTACCATCGAGCGGCCGCCAGCGCCACGGCGCGCGCTACAGCCCCTCGATGCGCGGTATGCTGGCGAAGCCGATGGCCAGCTCCTCGTCGGTGGGCTCGTAATCGCCCAGCACGCCCTTGTTGTAAGCGTCGTACGCCTTCATATCGAAGTAGCCGGTTCCGGTTAAACAGAACAGGATGGTCTTCTCCTCGTTCGCCTCCCTGCACGCCTTCGCTTCCTCCATGGCCTGGTAGATGGCGTGCGCGCTCTCGGGCGCGGGCAGGATGGTCTCAAGCCGCGCGAACTCCACGGCAGCGGCGAACACGTCGGTCTGCTTCACGGCGACCGCGTCCAAAAAGCCGTCGTGCTTGAGCTTCGACACGATGGGGCTCATGCCGTGATAGCGCAGCCCGCCGGCGTGGTCGGGGCTGGGGAGGAATCCGTTTCCCAGCGTGTACATCTTCGCCATCGGGCAGGTGCGGCCCGTGTCGGCGAAGTCGTAGGCGAAGCGCCCGCGCGTCAAGCTGGGGCAGCTTGCAGGCTCTACGGCCACGAAACGCGTATCGGGCCTGCTTCCGCGCAGCTTGTCGCGCATGAACGGCGCGATCAACCCGGCCAGGTTCGACCCGCCGCCCGCGCAGCCGACAACCACGTCCGGGTACTCCCCCAGCTCTTGAAGCGCAGCGTAGCTTTCCAGCCCGATGACGGATTGGTGCAGCGCAACCTGGTTGAGCACGCTTCCCAAAGTGTAGCGGCCCTTGTTCTGCGGAATGTTGAGCGCGCGCTCCACCGCCTCGGAAATGGCGGTGCCCAGCGAGCCGGACGAATCAGGGCGCTCGGAGAGCATCCTGCGGCCGATTTCGGTGGTGTCGGAAGGAGAGGGCGTCACGTTCGCGCCGAACGTCTCCATGATGTTGCGGCGAAACGGCTTCTGCTCGTAGGAGCACTTCACCATGAACACGTCGAGGTTCAGGCCGAAATGCGCCGAGGCCTCCGCAAGCGCCGTGCCCCACTGCCCCGCGCCCGTTTCGGTGGTGATCCCGTCGAGGTCCTGAGCCTTCGCGTAGTACGCCTGCGCGATGGCGGAGTTCAGCTTGTGCGAGCCCGACGTGTTGTTGCCCTCGAACTTGTAGTAGATCTTCGCGGGCGTGCCCAACGCGCGCTCCAGGTTGTAGGCGCGGCACAGCGGCGAAGGCCGGTAGATGCGGTACATCTCCCGAACGGGATCGGGAATGTCGAAGCAAGGCGTGGCGTCGTCAAGCTCTTGGCGCACCAGCTCGTCGCAGAACACGGGCGCCAGGTCGGCGGCTTCGGCCACGCGACCGTCGGGCAGGCGCAAAGGCTCGGGCTTTTCCGGCATGTCGGCCCGCAGGTTGTACCATTGGGTCGGGATCTGGTCTTCGCGCAGGTACAGGCGGTAAGGGGCTTGCTCGGTCATGCTGGTTCCTTTCCTGGAATGGGTTCCTGCTCAAACGCTGCAGGGAAAACTGATGCTTGCTGGACGCGCAAAAAAGAGCCCCCGGATCTCCGAGGGCTCTTCTGATGACTGGTATGCGAGAACAGAAGCCTATGAGACCCGGGATCGATTTCTTCCGTTCCACCACCATGCGCAAGCGAACGCCGTCGCAGAAGCGACGGTGGCAAGAAGCGCGTTGCAAGCGGTCGTGGTCAAAAGACGCCTTTCGTGATAGGACGTTCCGGGTACGCGGCAAGTCTAACCCTCCCGGCGCGGTTTGTGAAGGGGGCAATCGCCGGCTGGCGCAGCAAGGCGAAACGCGCGGCGCGCACGGCGAAAGGAGCAGCGGACGGCTCGTCGGGCAGCGCAGGGGGGCCGCTCGGACGGCGGCGGGCACGACAATTTGCGAAAGCGGTGAACGCGCCGCGCAAGCCGAACGCGCGCGAAGCGTTGTGCGACAATGGGAGGAAACCTTCAACGAAAGGCGGAAACGAGCCATGGACCTTGCCAAAGACCAGAAGCTGCACGGCTTCACCGTGCGCACGTGCGAACCGCTGCCGGAACTAGACGGCGACGCCTACACGCTCGTGCATGAAAAGAGCGGCGCGAAGCTGCTGTACCTGAAAAACGAGGACGCCAACAAGTCGTTCTCCATCGCGTTCAAGACCCCGCCCGCCGACGACACGGGCGTGTTCCACATTCTGGAGCACTCGGTGCTGTGCGGATCCGAGAAATTCCCCGTGAAGGAGCCGTTCGTCAACCTGCTGAAAAGCAGCATGCAGACGTTCCTGAACGCCATGACCTTCCCCGACAAGACCCTGTACCCCGTAGCCAGCACGAACGACCAGGATCTTCTGAACCTGGCCGACGTGTACTTGGACGCGGTGCTGCATCCGATGATCTACCGCAAGCGCGCCATCTTCGAACAGGAGGGCTGGCACTACGAGCTTGCCGGCGGCGCGGATCGAAACGGCGAAGCGACCGACCCCGTCGACGGCGCGCCCGAGCTTGCGCTCAACGGCGTGGTGTACAACGAGATGAAAGGCGCGCTGTCCGATCCGAACTCGGTGCTTTACGACGAGCTGCAAGCGGCGCTCTTCCCCGACACGGCCTATCGCTTCGAGTCGGGCGGCACGCCGCGCGCCATTCCCGACCTGACTTACGAGCAGTTCCTCGACGAGCATGCCCGCCACTACCGTCTGAGCAACAGCTACCTCACGTTGTACGGCAACCTCGACCTCGAGGCCATGCTGGCGTTTTTGGACGAGCGCTATCTCTCCCCCGTCGCCGACGAGGAAGCCGCCCGCGACGAGGCGCGCCTTTCGGCCGGCGATGCGCCGCTCGAACCGCACGAACTGCGCGAACAGGCGCCCGTGGAAGCGCTCGGCATACGCCGCACGATGGCGACCGCGCCCGAAAACGCATGCATGGGACTTGGATACGTGATCGGCAACGTCAGGGACCGCACGCGCATGGTGGCCGTGGACATCCTCATCGACGCCATCGCCGGCAGCAACGAAGCCCCGCTGAAGCGCGCGCTGCTCGACGCGGGCCTGGCCGACGACGTGCAGGCGTTCTTCGCCGATTCGCTGCTGCAGCCCTTCGCCGTGATCCAGCTCAAGGGGCTGGCGGACGACGCCCCCGCGCGCTTCAGGGCCGTTGCGGAAGGCGCGTTGCAGTCGCTGGCTGACGGGGGCTTGGATCGAAACCTGGTGGAAGCCTCGCTCTCGCGCGCCGAATTCGTCATGCGCGAGCGCGACTTCGGCATGGCCGACGGCGTGGCGCTGTCCATGGCCGCGCTGGCCGGCTGGCTCTACGACGACGAGCTGGCAACGTCGTACCTGCGATACGAGGACGATTTCGCGTTTTTGCGGACCGCCCTGAACGAAGGCTATTTCGAGCAGCTCATCCGCGACGTGTTCCTGGCCAACAACCACCGAGCCGAAGTGGAGATCGTGCCCGTCGACGAGGACGAGGACGCCTGCGAGGCCGAGCGCCTGGCAAACGTCGCCGCGCGCATGGAGCCCGAGGACTTCGCCCGCGTAGCCGATGAGGAAGCGGAGCTTCGCCGCCTGCAGGAAGAGCCCGACTCCCCGGAGGCGCTGGCCACCTTGCCGCGCTTGTCCGTGTCCGACATCGGGGCCGCGCCAGACGAGCCGGCCTACGGCCTGGAGGAAGGCGCGCCCGTCCCGTGCCTTCGCCACCGCGCCGCCGCGCACGGCATCGCCTACGCCTACCGCTACTTCGACCTCAAGGGCGTGCGCTTCGAGGACCTTCCCTACGTGACCGTCCTGAGCATGGTGCTGGGAAAGCTGGACACGGCAACCCGCACCGCATCGCAGCTGGACACGCTCACGAACGGCAAGCTGGGCAACCTGTCCTTCTTCTCGGAAATCTACGAGGACGAGCACGACCCGCGCGCAATCCGCCCGATGTTCGTGGTAAGCGCAAGCTCGCTGTCCGAGAACGTGGAGCACCTGGCTGCCCTTCCGCGCGAAATCCTGCTGACGACCGACTTCTCCGACACGGGCAAGATCAAAGACGTGCTGCAGCAGCGCCGCATCGCCATGGAGCAGGGCTTCGCCTCCGCAGGCCACGCCAGCGCCATGGCTCGGCTGGCATCGTACTACCTGCCCGCCGGCGTCGTGCGCGAGCAGCTTGGCGGCGTGGAGTTCTACCGTTTCTTGAAAGACCTGCTGGCCTCCTACGACGAGCGCGCGCACGACCTTTCGCAGCGCTTGGGCGATCTTGCGGCACGCCTGTTCGTCGACGACGGATGCTTGGTCAGCTTCACGGGAGACGAAGACGACTACCGCCGCTTCTGGGATTGCGGCGCCGCGCTCGGGCGCGTGGGGGGCGCGCAGGACGAACGGCTGCAGGTTCCCGATCCCGTCGTGCGCAACGAGGCGTTCATCGTGCCCACCGACGTGTGCTATGCAGCGCTCGGATTCGATCGACGCTCGTTCGGCGCAAGCTACACGGGAGCCTGGCAGGTAGCTGCGAAAGCGCTTTCGTTCGACTACCTGTGGAACGAGGTGCGCGTCAAGGGCGGTGCGTACGGCGCGGGCTTTCAGGCGGCGCGCACCGGAAACCTGCGGTTCTACTCCTATCGCGACCCGCACCTCGACGAAACGCTCGAGCGCTTCGCAGGAGCCTCCGCATGGCTGGCCGCGTTCGAGCCGACCGACGACGAAATGGAGGGCTACGTGGTGAGCACGGTGGCCGGGTTCGACACGCCGCTCAAAACGCGTCAGCTCGTGCGCCGTCAAGACGGCGACTGGATTGCCAGCAGAACGCCGCAAACCCGTCGCGAAACGCGCGATCAGATGATCTCGTCCGATGCGCGCGCCGTGCGCGAGCTGGCTGGGACCGTGGCCCACGCTGCCGAAGCCGGAGCTTTCTGCGCCTTCGGCAATAAAGACCTTCTGGAAGGATCCTCTGCGGGATTTCAGGTAATCGACCTGCTGAACGAATAGCGCAAACCCCTCAGATCCAACCGCTTCGCACGCCCCCGCCTGCATCGGCAAGCGGGGGCGTATTCGCTTTTCGATGACATTCCCGCCGCTCGCAAAGCTATTTCAAGCTAGAATAAACCGTTGGGAACCAGAGCGCGCACCACGGCGGTTTTGCGCGCTGCCGGCCTTGACGAGATCCGGCTTAAATGATAGTAATAGAGTATCATTTAGACGAGAAGAGACGGAGAAGCGCATCATGCTGGAACTGAAGAACCTTACGTTCGAGGTGCCCTTGCAGGAAGGGTCCAAAGAAACCAAGCGCATCATCGACGACCTATCGCTTTGCATCCCCGACGACCGCTTCACGGTCATCACGGGCCCGAACGGCGGAGGAAAGTCGACGCTTGCCAAGCTTATCATGGGCATCGAACAGCCCACCTCCGGACAGATCCTGCTCGACGGCGAAGACATCACGAACCTGCCCATCTCCGAGCGCGCCAAGCGGGGAATCGGCTACGGGTTCCAACAGCCCGCCCGCTTCAAGGGCATGAAAGTCAAGAAGCTCCTCGACATCGCAGCAGGCAAGAAGCTGCCGATGCTCGCTTGTAACGAATACCTGGCCAAAGTGGGCCTGTGCTCCGCGAACTACCTCACGCGCGAAGTGGACAAGAACCTGTCCGGCGGCGAGGTGAAGCGCATCGAGATCGCCACCATCCTGGCGCGCGACCCGAAGCTGGCCATCTACGACGAGCCGGAAGCCGGCATCGACCTGTGGAGCTTCGACCGCCTGACTGAAACGTTCCGCGACATCCATGAAGCGCGCGACGGGCGCTCTATCGTGATCATCTCCCACCAGGAGCGCATCATTCAGCTTGCCGACGAGATCGTGCTGCTGAAAAACGGCAAGGTCGCCCAAACCGGCAAGCCCGAGGATCTTATGCCCACGCTCGGCTTCGTGGCGAAGGGCGTTCCCGGCTGCAAGCTGAGCACCCCCACCGAGCTGCATATCACGGAGATCCCCACCACCTGCTAACTCAACCGGCGCGCGTCGGGTTTCTATCGCGCGCCGTTCGCACCCGCAAAGGAGGCCATCATGGCTGTTGACCTGTCCCCTATCGACGAGGGCTTGCTCGCCGAAATCGCCAATATACACGGCATGCCGAAAGGCGCCTTCAACATCCGCAAAGACGGGCAGCTCGTCGAGCGCCATTCGTCGGCGAGCATCGAGATCGCCACGAAGACGGACAACCCCGGCATCGACATTCGCATCGCGCCGGGAACCAAGGGCGAGACCGTCTACATCCCCGTCATCGTCACGCAATCGGGCCTGAAAGACGTGGTGTACAACACGTTCTACATCGGAGAAGACTGCGATATCACCATTATCGCCGGATGCGGCATCCACAACGAAAGCCACGCCCCGTCCGAGCACGACGGCATCCACACGTTCCACTGCGGCAAGAACAGCCGCGTGAAGTACGTGGAGAAGCACTACGGGCAAGGCTCGGGCACGGGAGAGCGCATCCTGAACCCCGTCACGAACGTCATCATGGAGGAGAACTCGCACTGCGAGATGGAGCTCGTGCAGCTGCGCGGCGTATCCTCCACGGTGCGCGACACGAACGCCGAACTGGCTGCAGGCGCGAAGCTCGTGCTGATCGAGAAACTGCTCACGCACGACGAGCAGACGGCCACGTCGAACATGAAGGTGGAGCTGAAGGGCGACGACTCCAGCGTGCAGGTCATTTCGCGCTCGGTCGCGCAGGACAACTCGAAGCAGGTGTTCAATCCGCTGGTCATCGGCGAGGCGGTTTGCCGAGGCCACGTGCAGTGCGACGCCATCATCATGGGGAAGGCCAAGGTCACGGCCATCCCCGGCATCGAAGCTGCCAGCGAAGACGCCATCTTGGTGCACGAGGCGGCCATCGGAAAGATCGCCGGCGACCAGATCACCAAGCTCATGACACTCGGCCTTACGGAAGAAGAGGCGGAGCAGGAGATCTTGGAGGACTTCCTGAACTAGCATCGCTTCGCCGGCTCCGATCGGGGTGCGCCCTAATCGGAGCCGGCGGATTCTCACGCCTCGAAACGATCCGCGAAGTGCCAGATGAGCGCCGCGGACGTTGGCGTGCAGCGCTCCCCCGGCAGCTTGGAATCGCAAACGGGAATGCCGCGCGCAAGAATGGCGGCCGTAGCCGGCGCGGGAACGGCCAGCTCGCCATGAGCGCACGCGACCATGCCTTCTCCCGTCTGAACGCTCGTGCAGACGATCTCGTCGGGCGCGACCGCTTCGATCGCAAGGCAAATATGGAGCGCGTTTCTTATTCCGGCAGCATTGCCGACTTCGTGAAAATGCGTCTGATCGACCGTGCACCCATGAGCCGCCGCTTCGGCTTCGGCAAGGATACGGTACACGCCGCGCAGATCCTGCTTCACGCGATCGCTCGCGCAGAGCGCGTCCACCACGGCATGCACCTCGGCCAGATCGTGGCAATGCCCGTCCGGCACGCCCGCCGCGCAGCACCGCTCCTCCACCGCGCCGCGGGCCTCGTCGTCAAGCTGGGAGCAGGTCGCCTCAAGAAGGGCGGCGCGCGTAGCGCTCTCCCGTACATTCCAGAACAGCGTCTTCATCACGCACTCGCTTTCGTATGGTTGATCAGGTGCGCTTGGTAGCCAGCACCGAAGCCGTTGTCGATGTTGACCACCGACACGCCGGAAGCGCATGAGTTCAGCATGGCCAGAAGAGCGGCCACCCCGCCGAAGCTGGCGCCGTAGCCCACGCTGGTGGGGACCGCGATGACCGGGCACGATGCAAGCCCTCCCACCACGCTTGCCAAGGCTCCCTCCATGCCGGCGACCGCCACCACCACGCGAGCGGCCGCGATTTCGTCGGCATGCGCCAGCAAGCGGTGCAGGCCGGCCACGCCCACGTCGTACAGACGCGTCACGCGATTCCCCAGCATCTCGGCCGTAACCGCAGCCTCCTCGGCCACGGGCAGGTCGCTCGTGCCCGCGGCGGCCACGACCACGCTCCCGTTGCCATCGGGTTCCGGAAAGTCGCCCAGAATACCCAAGCGGGGCAGCTCTTGATAGGCGAACGCCAACGCATCGCAGCCGCCCTCCCTTGCCAGGCTGTTGCGAACCTCCGAAGCTTTCTCGGCGTCCAAGCGCGTGATCAGCACGCGCTGCTGGCCGCCCTCGACGAGGGCACGGCACACGCCCGTTATCTGCTGGGCGGTCTTTCCCGCGCCGTACACCACCTCCGGCACGCCTTGGCGCACGCCACGATGATGATCGACCTTGGCATAGCCCAAATCCGTGAACGGAGCGATGCGCAGCACTCGCTCCGCGTCGTCCACCGAAGCCGTCCCCGCCGCCACTCGCTCGAGCAGTTCATGCAAATCGCGTTGATCCATGCGCGCTCCCTTGTCGTTCGATTGCGAAATCCATTGAACCACTTGAAGCCCGGTCAAGGTCAAGTTCTGCACGAAATCTCGAAAAGCGCACGGCCGCACCGGGATCCCGAGCCTCAACCTAAAAACCCCGAGCAGCGGCTCAGCGCTGCTCGGGGCGACAAGGAGCATGATCGCGAAAGGCTACAGATCGCCGCCGGCGATCCAATCAAGGCCCGGATACTCCAGATGGGCGTTGTGCTTCTCAAGCTCGCGCGCAATGGTGATGCGCTGGATGGTGGGAGACCCCTCCTCCAGCCAAAGCGCGCGGCAGTCGCGGTACAGGCGCTCGGTCGGTCCGTAAGGAGAGTCTTCGAAGTAGCCGTCGCCGCCGAATATCTCGAGCATTTCGTCGGACACGAGCTTGACCGCATCGATCGAGAACAGCTTGCACATGGCCGCTTTCTCGGCGATGTAGGGGTTGCGATGGTCCAGGTCGTAATCTTCGGCGAAATCGATCACCATGGTGCGAAGCGCATGGGTCATCGTAGCCATGTTCGCAAGCTTCATCTTGATGGCCTGGCGCGTGTTGATGGTCTTGCCGAACGTCACGCGATCACGGGCGCGCGCAAGCGACATGTCCAGCATGCGCTGGCACATTCCCAGGTTCGAATCGGCAATGTGCACGCGCGAAATGGCAAGCGAGTGCATGGCGACTTCCATGCCCTGGCCCTCTTCGCCCAGCAGGTACTTCGGCTCCAGCTTCACATCGGTGAACTTCAAGCCCGCGTGCCCGGCGCCGCGGCAGCCCATCATGTGAGGCATGGGAACCAGCTCGAATCCGGGAGCGTCCATCGGCACGAAGAAAGCGGACAGGCGCTCGTCGCCGGTCTTCTCGGGATCGGTGACGGCGATGACGTAGGCGAACTGCGACACGTCGGTGTGCGAGATCAGCCACTTCTCGCCATTCAAGATGTAGTTTCCGTCGGCATCCTTGACCGCCGTGGAATGCACGTCGGCGCCGGTACCGCCGGTCTGCTCGGTCAGGGCAAAGCAGGTGAACACGCTTTTGTCGCAGAACTTGTGCATGTACTCGGCTTTGAGCTCAGGGCAACCGTAATCGTCGAGAATGCGCCAGTTGAGGTCGGCCGCGTAATGCAGGTGCATGCGCATGCCGCCGGGGCCGCGAGAGAATTCCTCTTGGACTTGCAGGATCTCCTTCTCGGTAAAGCCCCATCCGCCGTACTCCACCGGAAGAGCGTAGCGATACAGGTTGTTGTCACGCGCGAGGTCGATGAACTCCTGCGGGAACTTGTTCGTGACCTCGACCTCCTTCTGCATTTCTTCAAAAGGCCCCTCGGCGAGCTCGCGGCAGGTCTTGAGGAAGCCCTTGAATTCCTCCTGCGTCAATGTGCCCATACGTCCTCCTTAGCCTCTGCATGCAACGTCTCGGCTGCGATATCCGCGAAACGCGGCGCGTCATAATAGTCCCAGTGTGCCCCAGGTGCAGCAAGGGTGTCCAATAGGAAATGACCCGGGTTTCGTTGCGATCTATAGGAAATTCCGATAGGTTTTTTCAAAATTGAGCAGGACCCGCATTGACTACAGTATTTCCCCAGATCAGGGCATCGTTGAAACGAACGTGGCCCACTGGTTCAGCCGACGCCGACCGCACGCGCAAAACCAGCAAACGCCTACGTTTGACCAGTGACAAAAAAACCGCCTGGAACTTCGAAGCTCCAGGCGGTTCAGGCCGTACTCAGTGCAAGGCGAAACGCTACGCGCTCGCATTCGAAGGCGACACGGCGTTCGAACCCGCCTGGCCCGTCGAAACGTTCGTCGTGGACGAAGACGCCGGCGTGGTTCCATTCGTCTTGCTGGAAGAGGACGCCTCGGCGCCGGCAGTCAGCGGAATGCTGGACAGGTCGAGCGCAGAGCCCAACCACTTCTTTTCGATAACCGAAATCACGCCGTTGCCTTCAAGCGTGGCCAGCGCGTCGGAAATCGCCTGCTTCAAATCGGAGTTCCCATCGAGCACGCCCGCCGCGTACCCGCTCGGCTGCTGCATGAGCGCCACGATCTTCACGTCGTCGCCCGCGTTATGCGCCGCGTACGTGCCGATGATGGCGTCGGCCGCAACGTACTGCACCTGGCCGGACGCAAGAGCGGCGAACGCGCTCTTCAGATCCTCGGTCGTGGTGATGGTTCCCTGATCGAACTCGTTCGTAACCGCCCACGCGCTCTTAGAGGACACCTGAGCCGCGATTTTCGGCTGGGAATCGTTGGTAGGAACCGCTGTGTTGGAAGGAGCAGAGAACAGGGCCACCGCGGTAGGCAGGTACGCATCCGAAGTCCAGAAGGAATTGCCGGTGTCGGACTTATCGACATCCATGACCACGTCGACCTTGCCCTCGGTCAAAGCGCCTTCCGGATCGGTTCCCACGTCTACGACCTCAAGCTTCAGGCCAAGGCTGTCGGCCAAAGCGGCCGCCACGTCCACGGCTATGCCGACGATCTTCGTGGAATTCTGGGGCGTCCCCGCAAGCGGGACGTTACTGGTGTTCACGCCCACGCGCAGCACGCCTTCTTTAGCGATCGTCGGAGACGAGAGCTTCGGCGTTGCCTCGGGCGGCGTATAGGTTTGCTGCGATGTGCAGCCCGTCATACAGGCGACCAGGGCCGCCATGCAAGCGACGACGAAACCGCGCGTCGCAAGCGTTTTCAAACGCTTCATAACCGAAGAGCCTCCATCCACTGCATCTCTCATGATAGCTTCTTCCGACTGACCTAGTCTTTGCCCCCACACTCGCGCACTGGAACCGAGCTTGCGCCATTGTCCTCTCGCCCGCCGCGACGGTATGCCGCGTATAGACGGGCGGTGCGTCTTACCTCTAGGATACGCCATGATCGTCGCGCGCTGCGCACGCGGCTTACGTGGGTCCTTTCGACCGCATCTGCCGTGGACTGAGGTTTTCACCCGCAACTACAGACTCGAAAGAAGCATCCGCTAGTGTATCAGATGATGAATTGAGCCGGAAGCACGCCCGCAGAATCTGCGGGAAACCGTTGCGCACGATTCGACGATACGACGCGGTTGCAGTTTCAAGAAAGGCACGGGGCCTCCCGCGCTCCCCGTGCTGGATCGGCGCAAAGCACCTGCTGGATCTGCGCTAGGTTTTCGCTAGGTTTTCGCTAGGTTTTCGCTGGATCCACGTTGGAAAGAGACTGGAAACGCGTGCAGAAACGTGCAGATTCGCGCTAGAGAGCACATGGTACGATCCAACCATGATGACATGGAACGCAGCAGAGACGCCCCTGTACGGCGCAGACAACGCGCCCGAGGCGCAGCGCCTTGCGAAGCGGACGGCTGGCATGCAGGAGCGGGTCCTGCACGTCGCAGCCGCGTACGGACGCGGCGCGGCCGAGGCTCTTGCGGAAACGCTCTGGCCTACGCGCTGCGCAGTGTGCGACAAACCGGGAGAAGTCCTTTGCGATCGCTGCCGGCTGAACCTTTCCTACATAGACTGGTGGCGCGCCTGCCCTCGATGCGGCGCGCCGTACGGGTTCGCGCAATGCACCGAATGCAACGCGGTGACGTTGAGCGCGCTCGGAAGAGCAGAGCCCGCGCACGACGGCTGCGTCAGCGCCGTCGCCTACGACGACGCCGCCGCGCGCATCGTGCGAACCTGGAAAGACGCCGGGGAGCGGCGTCTCGCGCGCACCATGGCCCTGATTATGGCTCGAACGGTCCCTCCCGCGTGGCTGGCCGAGAATCCCATGGTGGTCGGCGTCCCCGCAACGTCGGCGGCGCGTCGAAGGCGAGGCTTCGACCACGGCGACGACTTGGCGCGCGAAGTGGCAGCGCAGCTGTCCTTGAGCGTCGCTCCCGTGCTAGCGCGCCCCCGCAGCCGGGATCAGAGAACGCTCGCCCGACGCGGACGCCTCGAGAACATGGATGGAAGGCTTCGTCCCTTGCCCGGCGCAAGCGTTCCAACTGCGGCGCTGGTGGTAGACGACGTATGCACCACCGGGGCCACGCTGTTCTCCGCCGCCGATGCCGTGCGCGAAGCGGGCGCCTCGCATGTCCGATGCCTCACCTTCGCGCGCGTCTGGTAAGGGGCCGCGAGCCCGGCGCTTGCTCCTTGGAGCTGGTTGCCGATGCTGCAGGCTACAGGGAGCGCTCGCGCTTCTGCGCCGCCGCAGCGTCGGAGAACTCGGTCACGTCCACCGAGATGCTGTGCTGAATGGGCTTCCACTTGCACTTCTTCACCAGGGCCACCAAAGCAATGGGAATGTAGGTGAGCATGAACAACGGGAAGGTGAACATATAGAGGACCTTCTTGCCCGTGGTCGACCGGATGGAGTCCCACTCCACGAACGTGGTCAGCACGCCGAACATGAACATGAACACCAGATAGTTCATCAGGCAGAAGAAGATCGAGGACAGCGACGAAGCCACCATGATACCCGTGGACATAAGCCCCATCGTGGACAAAACGATGATGATCGCGTTGAACGTCACCGAGACGATGGTCAAAAGCATGCCGGGCGCAATGGTCATGAGCATGTCGTAGCACGCGAAGCGCGACCCCTTGGGGTTGGCGACGATGCCCTTCGCCAAACGCGCGCCGTAATGCCAGAACACCTGATAAAAACCCTTCGCCCAGCGGAAACGCTGGTTCCAGGAATCGCGAAACGTCGTGGGCTGCTCGTCATAGAGAATAGCCGTGGGGCAATAGCTGATGCGCTGCCCCTCCAGAATGCTGTTCGCGGAGAACTCGATGTCCTCGGTCAGCAGGTGCCACTTCCAACCGCCATGGCGCTCGATCACGTCGGCGGCGATGAAGAAGCCCGTGCCCGACACGGCGCAGCTCGTGTTGAGCGTGAGGCGCGCCTGGTTCAGGAACTTCGCTTCGCGCAAAAACCATACGGCGTAGCCGGCGGAAATCCAGTTCGAATCGTAGTTCTTCGAGTTGCGGTAGCTGGTGGACGCCTTCGCGCCGTTGTCGAAGGTCTTGTTCATCTCGCGGAAGTAGTTCACGTCAAGAACGTTGTCCGCATCGAACACGAAGTACGCTTCGTAACCGCGGTCGGCGTATTGCTCGCGAATAACCTGGAAGCCGTAATCGAGCGCGTAGCCCTTCCCCACTTCCTTGTCGTTGGTACGCGGGAACACGATGGCACCGGCCTCGCGCGCTACCTGAGCGGTGTTGTCCGTGCAGTTGTCGGCGATAACGAACACGTCGATGAGCTCGGACGGATAGTTCTGCACCTTGATCGAATGGATGAGGTCGCCGATGACCGCGCTTTCGTTGCGCGCCGAAATGACGGCTGCGAACTTGTGGTTCTTTTTGGCCGTCAGCTCCTTGGGCTTGCGCGTAAGCACGACGAACACGTAGTACAGCTGATACGTGTAGCAGATCGTGAACGTGATGAACACGCAGAAGTTGAACACGTCGACGAACGAGATCTGCGAAAAAAACTGGTCTAGCACCTTAGCTCCTTATTCGGCTCCCCCCAGTGGAAGCGCACGCCAAATGCGGCCCAAAGGGCACACAGCAAACTTTTGAAAGTATAGCGACTGCAAAGCCCTTTGGGGCAGCACTGAGTCCGTTCGTTACCGTTTCTTTCGGTTTCGACTCAATAAATCACCGGTCTTCACACAGGTTCTGCATACGAACTTCACAAACGCACCCGCAGCGTGCGGTTCGTCCGTTTTATGAAACGCGCTTCAAGGGCCCCTTCCCCTGCAGCGTGTGATACGCTTACCCACGCAATCAAACGAACCATCGCACGAGCATCGGGAGGCAAATCCTTGAATCACGACATCAAAGACATCGCACTGGCGGACGACGGGTTGGCACGCATCGAATGGGCCGATCGCGACATGCCCGTGCTGGCATCTATCCGCGAGCGTTTCGAGCGCGAAAAGCCTTTGGAAGGCGTGCGCATCGGCGCGTGCATGCACGTGACCACCGAAACGGCCAACCTCATGCGCGCGCTCGTGGCTTCCGGCGCGCACGTCGCACTGTGCGCCTCCAACCCGCTGTCCACGCAAGACGACACCGCCGCCTCGCTTGTGCGTGACTTCGGCGTGAGCGTGCACGCCGTGGCCGGCGAGGACATGGAAACCTACGAGAAGCACCTCGAGGCGGTCATCGCCACCAACCCGCAGATCATCATGGACGACGGCGCGGACCTCGACACGGCGCTGCACACCACGTTCACCGACAAGCTGCAGCACGTCATAGGCGGCACCGAGGAAACCACCACGGGCGTCGTTCGGCTCATGTCCATGGCGGCTGAAGGCACGCTCGCCTATCCCGTGTTCAACATCAACGACGCCAACACGAAGCACTGCTTCGACAACCACTACGGTACCGGCCAGTCCACCCTCGACGGCATCGTCCGCGCCACGAACCGCCTGCTGTGCGGGCGCACCATCGTGATCTCGGGCTACGGCTACTGCGGCAGCGGCCTTGCCCTGCGCGCCCGCGGCATGGGCATGAACGTCATCGTATGCGAAATCGATCCGCTCAAGGCGCTCGAAGCCCACATGGAAGGCCTCCAGGTCATGAAGGCGGAGGACGCCGCTCGCTTTGCCGACGTATGGGTAACGGTCACGGGCAACTGCAAGGTGGTCGACGGCCCCGCGTTCGAGAACATGAAGGACGGCGCCATCGTATGCAACTCCGGTCACTTCGACTCCGAGATCAACCTGGAATGGCTCGAGCAGCATGCGGTCAAGAAAGAGGAGATCAAACCGCTGGTCGAGGAGTACACGCTGGCGGACGGTCGCACGGTGATCGTGCTGGCGCAGGGACGCCTGGTGAACCTCGCATGCGCAGAAGGACACCCCGCGTCGGTCATGGACATGAGCTTCGCCAACCAGGCGCTGGCTGCCGAGTACCTGTACCTGCACGCCGGCGAGCTTGAGAACAAGGTCTACGACGTGCCCGCGAGCATTGACGACGGCGTTGCCCGCGTCAAGCTGGAAACGCTCGGCATCGAGATCGACACGCTGACCGAAGAGCAGATCAAGTACATGGGTTCCTGGAACTTCGCGACCCTGTAGCCCAATCATGTACCCCTACTCGGACCTGCATACGGACCTGCGCGGCTACGCCGTGGGCGTCGCGCTGTTCGACAGCTATCGCTTGGTGGATACGAAGACGAACCTCGTCCATTCGTACTCCGCGTGCAGCGAAAGCGACGTCCCCGTGTGCAGCGAGGACCTATGCTACCGCGTTTGGGGTCGCAAGAGGCCTTGCGAAAACTGCACGTCCCAAGCTTGCCTGGACAAGCAGGAGCAGGTCATCAAAATGGAGCAGCTCAACGGCCGCGTGCTGCTGATAAGCAGCCTCCCCACGGTAATCGCGGGGAGGCCCTACGCGCTCGAGCTGGTCAAAGACGTAACGAGCAGCCTCATGGTAACCGATGAGATAGCCCATGAGAACATAGAGATCACCAGCATGATCGACCGATTCAATACGCTGGCCGTGCGAGATGCGTTTACCATGCTGTACAACAAGACGTTCATCCACAGCGAATTGGAAACGCTGGCGAGCCAAGCCGAAGACCAGCTGGCCGAAGACGGCCGTCCCGCAGCGCTCGTGGCCATCGACGTCGACCTGTTCAAAGAGATCAACGACAATCACGGGCACAGCACCGGCGACGACGTGCTGCTCCACCTTGCCCAGCAATTCAAGAAGGTCGCCCGTTCGCTCGAGGACGGATGGGCCGGTCGCTTCGGGGGCGACGAGTTCTTCCTCTGCGCCCCCCACGGCCTCGATCGCAAGGATTTGGAGCTTCTGGAAACGACGATCGCCGACGCCGAACGGCATCGCTTCGAAAACGGATCCTTGCCGTTCGGCATCACCGTAAGCTACGGGATCGCGTACTTGCAGGCGGGCGACACGCGCCGATCGTTCATGGAGCGCGCCGACGAGGCCATGTACGCAGCCAAGCGAGAACGCCATCGCAGACAGCAAGGCTGACGGACGAAACATCGAACCCGACCCTCGCCTCGCCCTTCGTCTTATCCGCAAGTCCAAGAATGCAGTATCATAGACTCTCACGAGCGGAATCCATCACCGGGCATTCCGCAAGCAACGCCGAGCAACGCGCCGTCGCGCGTGCTCCGTACGGTTTGGAGATGCGGTTTGAGCGCAACGTTTCAAGACCTCGGCTTGTCCGAGACCACGCTGGCAGCTGTTCGCAAGATGGGGTTTGCCACGCCCACCGAAGTGCAGGAGCAGGCCATACCCCTTGCCCTGGAAGGCCGCGACGTTGTGGCGGCGGCAACCACCGGCACCGGCAAGACTGCAGCGTTCGCGCTGCCCATGATCGAGCGCATCGGTCGCGCCAAGCGCCCCGGACGGCCGCGCGGGCTTGTGGTCAGCCCGACGCGCGAGCTCGCCCAGCAGATTGACGCCGCCTGCGTCGAGCTTGCGAAGGGATCGGGGCGACGCATGGTTACCGTCGTAGGGGGCATTCCGTACAAAAAGCAGCTCGGCAAGCTCGAACGCGGCGTGGACGTTCTTGTGGCTACGCCGGGTAGGCTCCACGACCTTATGGAGCGCGGCGTCGTCAAGCTTGACGACGTGGAAGTACTCGTGCTCGACGAGGCCGATCGCATGCTCGACATGGGTTTTTGGCCGACCATGAAAAAGATCGTCGCCGCAACGCCCGCTCGCCGTCAAACGCTGCTCTTCTCGGCCACGCTCGACCGACGGATCATGGACAACGTCGCGCAAATGCTTCGCGATCCCGCGTTCGTGGAAATCGCCCACAAGGGCGAAACGGCTGAGACCATCGATCAGTTCATCGTCCCCATCGGGCAGATGCAAAAGCCCGCATTGCTCCTTGCCCTGCTCGAAGAGCGCGGCAGCAAGCGCGTCATCGTGTTCACCGGAACGAAAACGCGTGCGGAAATCTGCATGAACCAACTGGTCAGGGCTGGTCATCGCGCGGATTCCATACATTCCGACAAAACGCAGGCGCAGCGCAAGCGCGCGCTCGACGCATTCAGCAAGGGAACGGTCGACGTGCTCGTCGCCACCGACGTCCTGGCGCGCGGCATCGACGTGTCGAGCATCGCCTACGTGGTCAACTACGACCTGCCCGAATCTCCCGAAGACTACGTGCACCGTATCGGGCGCACGGGGCGCGCCGGCAAAACCGGTTGCGCGATCTCGTTCGTAAGCCCCGAAGCGAAGCCTGAGCTTTTGGAGATCGAGAAGCTGCTCGGCAAGAAGATTCCCGCAACCACGCTGGAAAGCTACGATAATTC
The DNA here is from genome assembly GCF_052119225.1 of Paraeggerthella sp. LCP19S3_G8. Taxonomy (NCBI): domain Bacteria; kingdom Bacillati; phylum Actinomycetota; class Coriobacteriia; order Eggerthellales; family Eggerthellaceae; genus Paraeggerthella; species Paraeggerthella sp. LCP19S3_G8. The sequence continues at coordinate 28,352 of NZ_JBQKFQ010000001.1, read as the reverse complement.
GGAAGCGGTAACCGCACTTGAGAATCGCTTCGTGCCCAAAACGGCGGCCCGAAGCGCAGCAGCGTTCTCGCGGTCCATGCGCACCCGAGGCCGCGGCTGGAGATAGCGCATCGCCGCGAACGCGCTTACACCGTTTCCGCCAGGCGTTTCGCGTGCCACACGTCCATCGCGGCGTACAGCACGCGGAACAAAGCGGTGGCCGAAGCGGCGACGATCGCGAACAGCACGGCCATCTCGAACGTGAACGGCTCGATCCCGAACAGGCCGGAAAACAACGTGGCACCCAGCGTCGTGCCGCCCACCACAACCGCCAACAGCGCGGCGCGCAACGGAGTGAACGGCACGGACAGCTTCACGATCAGCAGCATGCCCACCCAGGCGGTCAAGAGCACGCACAGGGTGGAAACCTGCGCGTAGCCGATGTGCAAAAGCCCGTACCCCGCAACATTCGCAGCCAGAACCGAAAGCACCGCGCACACGGCGCTCGGCACCGACCGCACGATCACGTTCTCGAGGAAACGCCCTCTGATGCGGTCCTTGTTCGGCTCGAGCGCCAGCACGAACGACGGAATGCCGATAGTGAACGCGCTGATGAGCGTCATCTGGATGGGCTGGAACGGATACTGCCACGGCAATAAGATGAACAGCACCGCAAGCGTCATGGACAGCAGCGTTTTCACCAGGAACAGCGAAGCGGACCGCTGCAGGTTGTTGATGGAGCGTCGCCCCTCTGCCACCACCTTCGGCATGGCGGCAAAATCGTTGTCCACCAGCACCAGCTGCGCCACGTTGCGCGCAGCATCCGACCCGGCAGCCATAGCCACGCTGCAATCCGATTGCTTGAGCGCAAGCGTATCGTTCACGCCGTCCCCGGTCATGGCCACAACATGGCCGCGCTCCTGCAAGGCCAGCACGAACGCCTTTTTCTGTTCGGGTTTCACGCGGCCGAACACGCTGTAGCGCTCGATGGCGGCAGCTATGGAGGCATCGTCGGTTAACGAAGCAGCGTCCACGTACTCGTCCGCACGCGGAACGCCCACCTTGCGTGCGATGCCCGAAACCGTGCGCGGGTCATCGCCGGACAGTACCTTAAGATCGACGCCCTGCTCTTTGAAGTAGCCGATGGTCTGCGCCGCCGTCGCGCGGATTTGATCGTGGATGGCCACGAAGCCGATGGCAACGGGCGAACCGAGGATTGCCCCCTCGTCGTCAAAGCCGTCGACGCGCGCCAGCAAGAGGACGCGCGCATCGCCCGCAAGCGCATTCTGCTGCGCCTCCACCTGGGAAAACGCATCGCCTAAAACGAACTGGCCCGCGCCCATCACGTACGAACGACCGTCGGCGAACGTGGCTCCCGACCATTTCTTGTCGGAGGAAAACGGTATCGCACGCGTCGAGGCGTAGGACTTCACGGCAGATCCCGCGTAATGGTCCAGAATGGCCAACGCCGTATCGTTCGGATCCTCGTCGGCGCGCGCAAGGGAGGCAAACGCCGCATCCACTTCGGCCTCGTCAGCTCCGGGGACGCATTCTACGGCCACGACCTCCATCTTTCCCGTCGTGATAGTGCCCGTCTTGTCCAGGCACAGGGTGTCAACACGGGCAAGCGTTTCGATGCAGTACAGCTGCTGAACCAGCACGCGGCTTTTGGACAGGCGCACGACCGCCACGGCCAAGACCGTGGAGGTGAGCAAGATAAGACCCTCGGGAATCATGCCCACCAGCGCCGACACGGTGGACAGAACAGCGCTGTTGAACTCGGTTCCCGACAGAAGATGCTCGCGCGCGAACAAGAGCGCGCCCAGCGGGAAGATGACGAAGCTCACGAACCTGATAATGCCGTTCAGGCTGTTCATGATCTCGGAGTTCACGGCTTTCCGCCGCTTCGCCTCGGCGCTGATCTTCGCAGCGTAGTTTTCGGCCCCCACATGCACCACGCGCGCCCACGCAACGCCGGCGTTCACGAACGATCCGCTCATAAGCTCGTCGCCCACCGTCTTTTTGACGAGCTTGCTCTCGCCGGTCAGAAGGCTTTCGTTCGCATCGCACGCGCCCGACACCACCACGGCGTCGGCGGGAACCTGATCGCCGCGGCCCAGCTCTATGACGTCGTCGCGCACAAGCTGATCGAGGGGAAGCTCCACCCGAACGCCGTCGCGCAACACCGTGGCTTTCGAACTGGCCACGATGGACAGGGCGTCGGTGGTCTTCTTCGAACGAACCTCCTGCACGATGCCGATCAAGGTGTTGCACACGATAACGCCCATGAACAGCATGTTCTTGTACGACCCGGTGATCAGCACGAACAACGCCAGCACCACGTTGATGAGGTTGAACAGCGTGCAAACGTTTTCCACGACGATCTGCCTGACGGAGCGCGTCTTCACGCCGGCGTCAACGTTGACCGCCCCTTCGGCAACGCGGAGGGCCACGTCCTCTGCGGTCAGTCCAAGCCGCTCCTCGCTCATCCCGCTGTCTCCTAGCCTTTGACGTTCACGCCGAGGCGCCGGGCGATGCCCGCCGCCTGGAACAGGTCCATCGAGCATCCGCGCAGCTCGCTCATGGTGTCCGACAACACGATGTCCGATAGCTGGCACGTCGAGAAGTCGACGCCGTCCAAGCTTGCCCGGAAAAAGCTCGTCCCCGCAAAGCGCGCATCATCGAACGAAACGCGCTTCTGACGCGCTTCGGAAAAATCGGATTGAGAGAAATCCGTCGAAACCGCAAGAAAATCCGCCAGTCGAGCCTTCGCGAACGACGCGTAAGCGAACGTGCAGTCGCGCAGCTCAACCCGCACGAGCACGGATTCCGACAGGTCGGCTCCAGTGAACTTGCACGAAACAAACGTGCAGCGCGTGAAATTGGCCTCCGAAAACGAGCTGTTGGAAAAGTCGCAGTTCGAAAACGCCACGTCCGAAAACGTGGAGCGCGCGAAGTCGCACCCTATGCAGGAGCACCCTTCGACGCGCGATCCCGAAAGATCAAGCAACCCGAAATCTTCCCCGACCGAACCGTCCCCTGTTACACGCACGTGAGAAATCTGCAGATCGCCGTCTGCATCTTCAATCCACGAAGACAAGCTGGCAACGTCGACAAGCTCACCGGGGATACCGGGGTTGGCGGAACGCAGGCGCTGCGCGGTTTCGGGCATACAGTCTCCTTCCGATCACGTTCATTCTACCTGATGCCCGCAGAGGCTCCGCTCATGCAACCCGAAAGCACAAGACGAAAAGGAAGCGGACCGCCGCCGGCTGCCGTCGGGCTGAGCCCGGCGTGGACGGGATACCGCCCCCCGTCCGCCCTGCCCGCTCAAGACGGCACCCCAACCGGCGAACGATCGCGGCAGGCGGCTCTCGACAACGCTTCGAGGCTCATGCGAAGCAGCGGGAACGGGCGACCCGCATCGTCTACGGCAGAGCGCTCGGCCACCGTGAAACCCTCGTGCCGGTAGAAGCCGACGGCCTGGGGATTCTGTTCGTTCACGTCGAGCCGCGTCGCTCCGTGCAGCTCGACCGCGCGCGCAAGAAGCGCCTTTCCCACACCGCGCCCGCGCGCCGGGGGCGCCACGAACAGCATCTCCAGCTTGCCGCCCTGCACGCCCGAGAAGCCGCACGGCTCACCGCCCAAGCAGGCGACTTCAAGAACCTCCACTCCCGCAAGCCCTGAACGCACTTCGGGGCGAAGGGCTGCAACGTCTTCCTCCGTCAGGAAGTCGTGCGTCGCACGAACCGAAGCCTCCCATATCGACGCAAGCGCGGAAATCACGTCGTCCGATCGCTCTTCCGGCACTGCTATGCTCAGTCGCTCATCCATAGAAACCCTTTCTCGCACCGCGCATTCTACCCGAATCTGCAAAAAGCGTGCGACGGGCCGCCGCGAACACCTCAAGCTCCCCAGACGTCCCAGGCATCCGTCCCGCACGCGCGTCCATCTTCCTCGCGCGCAGAAGACGCCTCTTCCGGCACGATCTCCTCCACGAACCAGCGAGGCCCCTCGAAAAACAGGCAGGTGGTTCGTGAGCCGATGCGCACGATGAAACGCGTGCCCATGCCGCCCACTTTGAGGGAGGCGGCTTGACGCACGTCCAGCACGCGATCGATCGCGAACACGCGCCCGTCGTCCCACGCGATGGTCAAAGGAACCAGCTTGCCGTCCTCAAAATGACGGGCGACCACTTCCACGTAGCGTTTTCGCCTGCCGCGCCCATCGCGCGGCGGCGCCTTCCGCATTGTCGTCTGCATCATGACGTTCTCTAACGATGCAGTACGCCGACGGGATGCACGGTGTTCTCGTCTTTGATGTCGGTGCCGGCAAGCGTCTCGTCGGCCAACTCCGCCCCGCGCACAACGCACGTGTTGCCGTAGCGACGCCGCAAGTCGTCAATCGCGAAATCAAGATCCTCCAGATGCGCACGCCCGTCGTCGACGAACGAGAGCTGCACGGGCTCGCGCATCGACGAGAGGTCGGAGGCGCGCACATGCAGCGCGCGCACCGGATGCCCTTCATCGAGCGCTTCGTTGGCTCGCAGCAGTCCCCAGGCCGCCTGCGCGATCTCGAGCGTGGCCGCCGTGGGACGGCGCAGCTTCGCCTGCCGCCCGTAACCGGACAGATCAAGGCCGCTGCGAACGCCGATGCTCACCGTTCTCGCGCGCACGCCGTCTTCGCGCAAACGTTGCGCCACCGACTCCGACAGCAGCCAGATGAGAGCCTTCGCATCCCGCTCGCATACGATATCGTGCGGCGCGGTCAGCCCGTTGCCGTAGCTCTTGACCGTGCGATCGACGTCGCGCCGGTCCGGATCGTACGGCTTGACGGGAGTATCGTCTTCACCGCGCGCATACGTGCGCAGCATGAACCCGATCTTGCCGAACCGCCGCTGCAAATAAGCATCGGACGCGTGGGCCAAGTCCCCTATGGTGAGGATGCCCGAACCGTGCAGCTTGCGCTCGGTTGCCGGCCCCACGTACAAAAGCGAGCGAACGGGCGCCGTCCACACCACGTCACGGTAGTTCGCGCGGTCGATAACGGTGATCGCATCGGGCTTTCTGTAGTCGCTGCCGAATTTCGCGAACACTTTGTTCCAGCTCACCCCAATCGACACCGTCACGCCCAGCTCCTCTTTCATACGGCTGCCGATCTCCTGGGCGACCTCGTATGCATCCCATCCGCGCCGTCGCATCGAACCGGTGATATCGAGCCAGCTTTCATCTAAGCCGAACGGTTCGACCAAGTCGGTGTACTGATTGTACACGGCGCGCGCCATTTCCGAATACGCTCGATACAGCTTGTAGCGCGGAGGAAGCACGACGAGGTCCGGGCATTTCTTGCGCGCCTGCCACAACGTCTCGGCCGTCCTGATGCCGTACGCCTTCGCCTCTTCGCTCTTCGTGAGCACGATGCCGTGCCGCAATTCCTCCTTGCCCGCAACCACCACGGGCCTGCCGCGCAGCTCGGGTCGCTGCGCCTGCTCCACGCTGGCGTAGAAGGAATTCATGTCGCTGTGCAGAATAATGCGCTCCAATGGTTCTCGACGCTCCCTTGACTCTTTTGCACCTCTCGTCGTATTATACGAACTAATGTTCGCATGATAGGCTTCAAAAGTCAATCGAACAAAGCGTGAAAATCTCTCGGAAGGCATCCGGTTCCGAGCCCGCGCCCGTTCGACGGAAATCGAAACCAGCATGTCGGCATCGTCGTTGATCGCCAGCCGCGCAAAGCCTAGGAGCCGCCGCCCCGCCCGCTTCGCGCACCGAAAGAAAGGGAGCTTATGAAACGTCTTTTCCTGTCCTCCTCGTTCGAGGACGTTGCGCACATCTTCGACGACTTCGCGGCCGAAGACCTGCAAGGCAAGCGCGTCGCGTTCATCCCCACGGCAGCGCTGCACGAAAGCATCGATTTCTACGTAGAGGCAGGAAGGGCGGCCCTGGCGAAGCGCGGCCTCGTCATCGGCGAGCTGGAGCTTTCAACGGCTACCGCTTCGGAAGCGGCGGCTGCGCTCGAAAACAGCGATTGCATCTACGTTTCGGGAGGAAACGCGTTTTTCCTGCTTCAGGAGATGCGGCGAACCGGAGCCGACAAGATGATAGCCGCACAGATAGAGTCAGGCAAGCTCTATATCGGAGAATCGGCAGGGTCGATGATCCTATCGCCGAATATCGAGTACGCCCAAGCTATGGACAACCGCGAAGAAGCGCCCGATCTACCCGACTTCGAAGCGCTGAACGTCATCGACTTCTATCCCTTGCCCCATTACGCAAGCGCGCCGTTCGAGACGGCGACCGAAAGCATCGTCGCTTCGTACGGAACAAGCCTTGCGCTCATGCCCATCGGCAACGCTCAAGCCGTCACCGTGCACGGCGACGTGGCCACTATGAGAGAATAGACCCCGCCGAACACCGTTTCAGCGCACGGCCACCGAAGGAGGACGGAGCCCCATCGACGCCATCGACAACGCGCGCGTACGATCGTACCGACTGCGCGCCCATCACCTGGATCGGAAAGTTTCCATCGATCAGCTGCTGCAAGCTGCCGGAGCCTGCGGACTGCAGAACACGCCGCCCGGAGCGTGGGAAACCGCGCTGTTCAACCGCGTAGAAGGGTGCACCCTGACCCACCTGCGCAAGCAGCTGTACGAGCGGAAAACCCTGGTACAGGCATGGAGCTTTCGCGGGGCGCCCGTCGTGTTCCCCGCAGGCGAACGCGACGCGTTCCTAACAGCGCTCGTCGCCGAGCCCGACGAGGAGCCTTGGATCTACACGCGCGGCGCGTCGGGCGCGCTCGATCATGTGGGCATGTCGTTCGGCGATCTGCTGCCTCTGGTGGAAAAGGCCGCGAAACTGCTCGACGACCGAACGATCGAAGGCAAAGACTCCCTCGACCGCGCAATTGCGGACGCGATCGAGGCCGACCTGCCGCAAGGCGCGCTCGGTCCATGGCGCGATCCGTCCATGTACGGCAATCCCGACAAGCAGACCGTCGGTCAGGCCGCCGTTTCGTTTCTGCTGCGCCCATGCTCGTTCAAATCGCTCGTCGTCTTCGGCAGGCGCGAGGGGTCCATCCCTTCGTTCTCATCGTACCGAGCATGGACGGGGCGGCGGGATGCGCCCGCGCCTTCCCCCGCTGCAGGGAAGCAGCTTGCTCGGAAGTTCCTCCATTGCTACGGACCGACCACGCTCGACTCCTTCGCCGCGTGGCTCGGCAGTTCCAAGGCTCAAGCCAAACGGCTCTGGTCGTCCATCGAAGACGAGCTTTGCGCCGTATCCGTTGACGGAAAGAAGCGTTTCGTCCACGCTCTCGATATCGACAACCTGCGACAAGCCGAACGGCCCGCCGCACGCCTGTTGTTGCTAGGGGCGCATGATCCCTACCTTGACCTGCGAGATCGCGAAATCATCCTGCCCGATCCCCAGCGACGAAGGCTCGCATGGAAAACCGTGGGCAATCCAGGCGTCGTGCTCGACGAGGGCCGCATCATCGGGGTATGGAACGCAAGGACGGCGAAGAGCTCCCTTGACGTCTCGATACGCCTATGGGAACCCCTCGAGCCCGCAAGGCAGGATCAGCCCGAACGGCTTGCCGAAGAGTATGCCGCGTTTCGCCAACTCGCCCTAAAAACCTGCACCGTGGAAAGCGAATGAAGACCATGCCGAACATCACCGTCAGCCACGCCACCGAAGGAACGCTTGCCGACGTCTGCCTGGACATTCCGAAGCGCGCCCTCACGGTGTTCACCGGACTTTCCGGTTCGGGAAAGTCAACGCTTCTCGTAGACGTGCTGTTCAACGAATGCCACCGCCAGTATTTGGAAGCGATGGGAATGGAAGGTATTCGAAAGCCGCGCGTCGAACGCATAACGGGGGCCTCCCCTGCCGTTCTGGTAACGCAGTCCGACGTCAACAGAAATCCCCGTTCCACCGTAGGCACCGCAACCGATATCTACACCGATCTGCGCATGGTGTTCGAAAAGCTGCACGTGCGCGCATGCCCATGCTGCGGTGAAGAGATCTGCGCAGCCGATTGCCAGGAAGAAACCGAACGAGACGGCGACGAGTTCTTGGTGTTCATGCGCTGCAGCCTATGCGGGCACCGCATGCGCAAGATCACGCGCACCGAGTTCTCGTTCAACACGAAAGAAGGCGCCTGCCCCGTATGCGAAGGAATCGGCAAGACGCTCGCCATCGACTGGAGCCGAGCCCTGCACGAGGATCGGTCGGTGGAAGACGGAGCGGTCGACGCCTGGAACCATCGATACCAAGCCTACCAAGCCGATGCGCTGCAGCGCGCATTTCGCCACTACGGTCTGCCCGACGCAAAGAGCCTGCCCGTCGCCCAGTTCGACAGCCTGCAGCGAGAAATCCTGCTGCAAGGCACGGAAAGCCCCGCGCTCGCGCAGGCGCTTCCAAACGTCGAGCCGCCGAAAACCGTTGCCGCAGGCCGGTTCGAAGGCGTAGAACCCCTGCTCATGCGCCGTCTTGCCGAACGAGAGGGCGCCGCGCGCGACGATCTTGCGCAAGCGTACTTCGCCTCCGCGGAATGCCCCGCATGCAATGGAGAGCGGCTGGGAACAGCCGGCCGGCAGGCGCATATCGACGGCATGTGCCTGCCGGAATTGGCGAGCGCGACGCTCGACGAGCTGCAATCTTGGGTCGCAGACCTGGCAGACGCGCTTTCTTGCGAGCATCGACCGCTCGTCGAGGACTACCTGCGCGACATCGAAACGAAACTGAACCGTCTTCGATCGCTTGGCTTGGATTACCTTTCGCTCGACCGCCAAACCGTTACGCTTTCGGGCGGCGAACTGCAACGCATGCGCCTGGCCGCCGTGCTCGATTCGGAGTTGACCGACGTCGTGTACATCATGGACGAGCCGACGGCGGGCCTGCATCCGCGAGACACCGCAGGCATGACGGCAACGTTGAAACAGCTCCGCGACAAGGGCAACACGGTGCTCGTCATCGAGCACGACCCCGACGTAATGCGCGAAGCGGATTTCATCGTGGACATGGGACCGGGCGCGGGACGCCGCGGCGGGCGCGTCGTAGCACAGGGAACCGTTGAGGAGATAGAGCGCTCCGGCGCTTCCGTCACGGGTTCCTGGCTGAAAGCCCCTCGACCGGGAAAAACCGCGTTTCGCCCCTTCGCAAGCACGGCGCTGGAAGTGCGCAACGCCCGCGTGCACAACCTGCAGGGCATTGACGTGCGAATACCCGAGCAATGCCTGGTCACCGTATGCGGGCCATCGGGGTCGGGAAAGTCGACGCTCGTGTTCGACCTGATAGCTCAAGGAGACCGTCCCGGCACGCAAAACGCCGTTGCGGGCTTGGATCGTTTCGACCGGATAATCCAAGTCGACCAAACGCCCCTTGCCCGCATGAAGCGCTCAAATGTGGCCACGTACGCAGGCGTCTACGAAGGCATCCGCAAAGCCTTCTCCGCCACCGCGCAGGCGAAGGCCGCCGGGCTGACAGCGCGCAGCTTCTCGTTCAACTCCCCGGGCGGGCGATGCGAGCGCTGCGAAGGGCTCGGGCGCGTAAGCAGCAACATGCTGTTCTTCCTGGACGTCGAAACAACCTGCCCCGCATGCCACGGTAGGCGATTCTCCGAAGAAGTGCTCGACGTGCGCTATAACGGGCTTTCCATCGACGAGGCGTTGGCCCTCCCCGTCGACGAGGCGTCAAGCGCCTTCGAAGCGCTTCCGAAATCGGCGCGCGCGCTTCGCTTGCTCGAAGACGTGGGCTTGGGCTACGTGCAGCTGGGACAAACCCTCGCAACGCTTTCCGGAGGCGAAGCCCAGCGCTTGAAGCTTGCAAAGGAGCTGATAACGGGTTCGTCGAAGTCGAGTCTGTATCTGCTCGACGAGCCTACGCGAGGTCTGCATCCCCAGGATGTGGAGCACTTCTTGAACCTTGTGGACAGATTGGTGGACGCAGGCGGAACCGCGATCATCGTGGAGCATAACGCGCACGTGATAGAGCGCAGCGACTGGGTCATCGAGCTGGGGCCGGAAGGAGGCCGCAAAGGCGGGTGCATCGTGTTCGAAGGAACTCCCGCCAAGCTGAAGTCAGCCGAAACGGAAACAGCGCGATACCTGCGCCGAAGCTAACGCACGCATTCCGATCCGCGCCGAATCATGCGCGCCATCGTCACGCAGGCGACGATGGCGGCAGCCACCACCAGCAACGGTTCGGCCAAAAGCGAGGCGAAGCCGCACAAAGACCCAACGATCGCAAGGCCCCCTTCGCCCCACGGTCGCATGCTGCTCGAGCGCAGGCGCACGGCTTCCAAGCCGAAGCTGAGCACGACGGCGGCGTTCAGCGCAACCGCCAGGACCAACGCCGGCGCAACAGGCGCGCCCGCAGGCAACGTAAACGGAACGGTCGCGCACGAGACTGCCGTCACTAAGCAAAACGCCGGCAAGGAGTCGCCCACGAGCAACGCGAGCGTTCCGTAGGGCAGCTGATCGCGCACGAGCCGCACGCGCATATCGTCGCGAAACGCACGCGTGACCTCGCGCGCCGTCGATGCCAGGCCCACCAGCATCGCCAACCAGAATACCGGCCCCGCAACGCCGTACCCGCCGAGCAGCGCGCTCACGCCGAAAGGCGTTATCCCTGCCCCCAGCATCAAAAGCGCCGGCAGGCCCTCGTACTGGCGCACCAGGGAAAGCGCCGCGCGCGCCACGAGCGCAGCAGGACCCGCAGCCTGCGGCAACTGCAAAAACGGACCACGCCGAGCCAACTTGCAGCGACGGCGGTAATCCCCCACCGTCGTAGAATCAAGCAGCGAGAAAAACCCGAACGAGCACGTATCGGCGTACAGGGCGTTCTCCTCCACCATGCGCACCCTATCGACCCGCTTCGCCAGCAGCAACAACGCCAAGAACCCCGCGACAAGCAGCCCTATGGCAGCAGCAACCGCCTGCACGACGGCGTTCGATTGCGCAAGCACAACGGGAACCCAGGCAATCGCAAGCGCTCCATACGCCACAACCGCGACCAGCGACGCAAGGGCGAGCATCGCGACAGCCTTCCAACGGCGAATCGTGCGCGGCAAGGCGAGGCGCGCCGTTCCCACGACCCTGCCTGCCGCAAGCGGAACCGCCGTCCACAGCGAAGCGATCAGGGCCGTCGTCAAAGGGTCGACGAACCACCCTAAAGCCGCTCGCATCCCAACGGCAAGCAGATAGCCCGCAGGCGCCGCCACAGCCCCTCCCGCGATCATCGTTGTTGCAGCGGATACGCCGACGAGCGCCGTCGACCCGACGGGGCTTGCGGCAACGTAGGCGATATCGGGATGGGAAAGCTTGACCCACGATGCGCGCAACCCCCGAAACGAGCTCACCGCGAACACGACCGCCGGCACCGCGAACGCAAACAGAAGAACTCCGAGGGCCAGGTCAGGACCCAATGCGACGAATGCCTCCCGCACCGTATCGAGCAGCCAGAGCCACATCATCGCCAAGCATATCCCTATGAACCCTATGATGTACGCTTGGTAGCTCCGCTCTCCCCACCCGCGATCGTCGACAAGGTCGGAGCCCGTAGCGTGCAGCGCCCGCACCAGGAACGTGCGAGCGTGCCGCACGCGCAGCCGTAGAAGCAATCGCACATCGCCCATGCCGATCAGCCTCGCTCGAAGCCGTCGAAAAGATCGCCCGGCCGCACGTCGCGCACCGTCGACAGCCGCTCGCCCTCAAGATGCAGCAGCAGGTCGGGATTCAAATCGGGGACGTTGTGGTGGCAGCTGACCAGCACCGCCGCGCCGTCGGCGCGAGCAGCCGACAGCAAGGCGCTCAGCCGTCGCGACGCATCTCGGTCAAGCGGCCCGTACGGTTCGTCCAGCAACAGCAGACGCGGCTTGCGCATGAAGGCCAGCACGAGCGCCAGCTTCAATCGCATGCCGCGAGAATACGACGAAGGGAACCGATCCGCATGCGCCGCGAGCCCCAGGTCTTCCAGCAATCGCCGAGCCTCTTCGGCGGCATCGGGCACGCGGTTCGCATCGAGTACGAAGCGAATATGCTCAGCGGCGGTTAAATCGTCGTAAAAGGACGGCACGTCGGGCACGAAGGCGATCTCTCGACGCACAGCGCGATCCGAACCGTCGAACGGCCGCCCGAACACCTCGACCGTCCCTTCGCTCGGCATGCTCCATCCCGCCAAGCATCTGAGCAGCGTGGATTTTCCCGACCCGTTCGGGCCGGTCAGAAAAGCAATCTGACCAGGATTGATCCAAAAAGCCACATCGCTCCACACCTCGCTTCGCGCATAGCGAAACGAAAGACCCTCCGCCCGCAGCGCCGGCGTCTTCTCCACTGCCTCGACATCCATGCTCTCACGCTCCTTCGCGACGCATCATAGCGCTTTCAGTCGGGCAAGCAAGCCCGAGAAACGCGGCGAGCGCTCGAGGCCATCCAGCACGCCGTCGCGCAGGACGCCGTCTCGAACCTGACCCTTCAACCCCGCTTTTCCGAACAGGGCTTGAGCCATGCGCGGAATCGACGGATCCTGCCCTCTCGCGCCGGAAAGTCGATCGAAAAGAACATCGGACGGCGGCTTCGGCATCGCATCCTCGTCCATGCCCTCCAAAAGGAGGACGAACCGCTCGAGACACGCTGAAGCGCGGTCCTCGTCGCCCGCGCGCAGAAACGCCGCGAACGCGTCTCCCCAGAACATGCCCACCATCATCGGATTGTCGTCCTCGAAGGCGAACCCTCGGACCATCGCTTCGCCCGCCCGCACCAGCGCCTCGACGCGCTGGCGGTCCTCCTCGATCGACAGCTGGAAAACAATGCTGTTGAACGCGCCGGTAGATCCGCAATACAGCGACTCTTGAAGCAGGCGCAAGCAAGACTCCCGGTCGCCCTTCATGTCGTACAACCCGGCCAGCATGTCGTCGATCGGGGCGCACCGATCGGGCTTGAGCGCTTCCAAAAGACGGATCGCGACTTCCACGTCGCCCGATACCGTCATCATCGAAGCGCGCATGATCTTCACGTTCCTGATCAGCTCAAGGTCCTCTGCGCAAGCTTCCACGCGATCGAACAGCGCGCCGGCGCGCCGCACGTTCTCTTCCCGACGCTCTTCGTCCGCCGTCGCTCGAAGGACGTAGAGCATCCCTATATGCACGAGCAAATCCCAGCACGCATAATACGACGCCGCAAGATCCTCCATACGCTCGTACGCAGCATCGGGATCATCGCCGAACTGCTCGAGCAGCTCGGCGTACAGCTCGCGCACGCGTTCCTTGCTCACCTGAGGACGATAGTCGAACAGCTCGTCGAGCGTAAGATCGAAGTACGCCGCGATGCGCGGCAGCAGGGTCGTGTCGGGCAGGCTTTGCCCCAGCTCCCACTTCGACACGGCAGCCTTCGTCACGCCCATGTGCGCAGCCAGGTCCTCTTGCGTCACGCCGATCGCTCGACGCTCTCGTGCAATAACGTTTCCAATGTTGATATCGTTCATGGTCGGTCTTTCTGAAGATTGCGACGGCTGTACGGCCCAAGCGCATGCGCGGGCTTGAACTCAGTATGAGAGAACACCGCCGCTTGACGCAAGCGAGGGCTTGTTGACCGCAGGCCGCTTCAGTCAACCCCTCGCAACCGAAACAGCCTGCTATCCTTGACCAAACGACTCCCATGATCGGAGGATCCATGAACGCAACGTTCGCGTTACCGCCCTCATCTGGTCGCAACCGCAATCTACCCCTGACGGCGGGCCTGCTTGCATGCCTTGCCCTTTACACGATCGACGCGGTTTGCCTTGCGTTCGTTCCGAACGAAGGACGCACCCTCGCTGCCAACATCGCCGTGCCTTTCGATCTGATGGTGTGCGTGCCCGCAGCTTTCTACTTGCTGGTGATCAAGCCCCGCAAGCTATCGCCCGTAGCCGCGATCCCCGTCATATACGCAGGCTTCGTCGTGTCGATGCTGGTCATGCAGCCCGGATCGTTTTCCCTGCTGACCGTGCTGCTTCCGATGATGCTCGCCGTGGAAGCGGTCATCCTCGTACGCGAGATCGCCCGCTTCTTGCGCGTTTTTCGCGCGGCGCGAAAAGAATCCACCCGCCCGATAGTATGGTTCGAAAAGCCGTTTTTCGAGCTCAGCCGCAACGAGACCGCATCGCGCCTCTGCGCGCTCGAATGCTCTATCTGGTATTACGTGCTTGCCTCATGGCGCTCGAAGGCCGACGTGCCCAACGGCGCCCGTCCGTTTTCCTGCCATAAGGAAAGCGGGTACCTGGCGCTTTCAGGAGTGATCATGGCGTTGCTTCCCATCGAGGCCCTGGTCACGCATTTGCTGGTGGCGAAATATTGCGAACCGGCCGCCATCGCGCTGACCGTGCTTACCGCCTACACGCTTGTCTGGTTCATCGGGAATACGAGGGCGGTGGTCCTCAACCCTCTTCTGGTGGACGACACGTCCGTAACGGTGCGCTGGGGAGCCTACTTCAGCGAGCGCGTGCCCTTCGCTTCCATAGCGCGCATCGACCGCCGGGAAGAACCCGACGTTCCCAAGAGCGAGCGACTGAACATGGCCGTCATGGGCGCGCGGCCCTGTTGGATCGTGCTGCACGAACCGCGCATCATACGGACCCTTCTTGGAAAGCCGCGCGCAGTGCGAGCCATAAACGTCTCGCCCGACAATGCGTCCGATTTCGAGAAATCGATCGCCGCGCAGCTGCCGAAACGCTAGCGGTCGGACACGTCGACGAAGCGCACGCGGTTCTTGCCCGCGCGCTTAGCCCGGTACAGCGCGCGATCGGCAACGCGGAACAGCCCCTCGTACGTATCGGCGTCCAGCCCCGCAAGCGCGCATCCCGCGCTCAACGTCACGGGGCCGTCGAAGCCTTGCAGGCATTCCGCCTTTCGACCCAGTTCGCACGCGAACTCCCAAGCGCGGGAGCGATCGGCATCGGGCAGGAACACCACGAACTCGTCGCCGCCCACACGCGCGGCCGTCCGTGCCTCGCCCTCCAGGGTCGACTCCATCGCCTGCGCGACGTGCACAAGCAGGTCGTCTCCCACCGGATGCCCGAACGTATCGTTGACCAGCTTGAAATCGTCCACGTCGAACACGAGCAGCGCCCCGCAGCCGTTCGTCAGGCAAGCGGGCAAGGCCCGATCGACCAAGCTCGATACCGTTCCCTGGTTGAACAGCTTCGTAAGCGGGTCGCGCCGCGCCTGGTCCACCAGATCGTCGATCAAGCGACGCTCGTCGGTAATGTCTTTCCAGCTTCCCACCGTTTTCGCCACGCTGCCGTTCCGGTCGCGAAGAAGCGTGACGTGTATGCGAACCCATCGCCATTCGCCCCCGTGTATCGGCACCACGTGGCGAACCTCCATAACAGCCGAATCCTCTGACTGCAGCGCCTCGGAAAGCCGAGCGTAATCTTCCGTGCGCATGCGCGTTCCCTTTTTGATCATATCCGAGTAGCAGGGGAAGCGCCGCTCCTCGCTGGACAGCTCTTCGCCCGAACCGGAGATTCGCTCGTATTCGACCAAAACATCTTGCACGTTGTCGTACTCGAACAGAACGTCCGTCACGCTGCGCAGCGCGATTCGATACCGCTCCCGTTCCAATTCAAGGGTTTGAGTCTTCTCGCGCAGCAGCCGCTGCAAGTACTCGTAGCTTTGAGCGCCCGCCTCGAACGGAAAGTACAACTCGTCTTTCATCGCCTGGTAGGGATTGGACACATGCACATGGCGGATGAGCAACCGTCCGTCGGATTCGACCAGATAATAGCTGCACCTTTGGTGCTCCTCGAGAACCATGCCCGTGCTCTCATCCGTGCGAACGCGATAACGACCCATGACCAGGCACGTTTCGCTCGTAGTGCTTGCCAAGCAGAATTCCTCGTCGGAAACCACGCAGGCGGGAGTGAGCGGCGCCTGTTCGACGAAGTACGCCACGATGGCGGCCTTGTCCGTGAAAAACTCAACCTCGCCTGCGCCTATCCACGAAAAATCGTCCGTAAAGCGAGAGAGCACGACGTCGATCGCCGTGCCGGAATAAAACAGCCGAACGGTATCGGCCACGAATTCGATCGCTTGCCCAAAGAGCGGATTCATCGGCCCTCCTCCCCCGCATGCCTTGCCTGCGCGCGCACGCGCATAAAACTCTCTCGGGGAGTATACAACCTCGACCGCTCCTCGGGGGAGACAACGAGCAAAAACGTAGCAGGAAGATCAGCTATTGGCAATGAACACGAGGCCGATAAAGCCAACGGCAAGAAGCGTGCAGCACAGGCCCACCGTATTGCAGACGCGCCGCGCGCGAGCATCCGACCCCGCGATTCTTCGCGTCACCGAGTACAATCCCAAACCAACCGCGGCGCCAAGCGTGTTGGCAATCAGATCGGTCGCATCCGACGCTCCCGCCGCAAAAGCAAACTGCAGCACCTCGAACGCCAAGCTGGTCGCCGCCGCAAACGCCAAGCCGATCGCGAGCGGTCGCTCTCCCAACAGCATTCCCATGTACAGGCCGAACGGAACGAAGGCCACTAGGTTCTGCACGACTTCGGAATAATCAGGCTCGCCGTTCACAACCAGCGCGCCCGCCAAGGGCACCACGTTCACGCTGCGCATCGTGCCGAACACGTCCAACGAAACCTGCATCTTGAACAGGATCGCCCACACGAGCACCACTGCGTAAATCGCGAACAGCGCCCCTGAGATTCCGCGGCTCCCCAGCACGGACCGCCCGCCCGCCGATACCTCGCCCATGACCTTCGACCCCTTCCCCGGCGGCCGCGCAGACCCCCGATCTTTCCGTTGCCAGCCCATGGTAGCCAAGCAGGCGAAACGGCACGACGAAAGGTCAGCTTTCGTTTCCGCAGGTTAAGAAAAATTAAGAGAGCTTTAAGGGACTTCGGGAACACGAGCCTTTTCGTTTTAAGCACCCGAATTCGCGGGGCGCTGCGGGGTATCGTGCCCCCAACGCACAAAAAAAGCCGGGCGCTGCATGCGCCCGGCCTGGTGTTTCGTGGAGCCAGTGACAGGACTCGAACCTGCAACCCACAGTTTACAAAACTGTTGCGCTACCATTGCGCCACACTGGCCCGTTGCGAAAACGTGCCCGAATATTGTACGACATCGCTCGCGATTCGCAAAGCGCCCGCAAGAAATGCATGATAAGCCGAACCGATTCTTCGCACCTCGAGGCTCTGCGCAGCGCACGCCAACGCACGCACCGCGCCCCGCAGCGCGCCGCAAGCCGAGCGAAGCCCCTCCTACTGAGACGACCCGGGCTCTTCCACCCGCAACGCGCGATACAGGCGATCGGGCACCAAGCTGACCAGGTCGTCGGTCCAGCGCACCAGGTCGGTCGGCGCATCGGATCGGAACCAATCGTTGAGCACCTCGCACTCCAGCTTCGAGAAAATCTCCACGATGAAGCGCATGTTGTCGTTCACGGTAACGTGGCGGTACTTTTCAAGCGTTTCCAGCAGAACCGTCTTACGGTTCTCGGGCATGACCGTCTGGCCGAAAGGCGTGTTGATGCTGTACTGGATCGACTTGCGGTAGAAATCGCGCTCCTGATCGATCAAGCGTAGATGGTGGTAGTACCCCGTTTTCCAGTCGACGGTTCTCCCGATCTCGTTCAGGTAGAACTGTCGACAGAAGATGGAGTGCCACCAGGGAATGTCGTACTTGCTTTGGAAATGACGGTAGAACGTCTGGCGCGAGATGCCGGCATTCTCGCATATCTCGGCAATCGTGATGCGATCGAGCGACTTGTCGACAGCATGCAGTATCTTCATTTTCGTTCGCAACTCCGGCGACCCGAAAATATCCTGGCCATGCGCAAGATCCGGCAGCATGCAAAGCCTCCTCTTTGAACGTTCCCTTACCCAGTCCCCTGCAAGAAATCTGTCCACCGAATTAAACATACCCCACAAAAACGCCTGACAGCACGTTACATTCTTGCACAATCGTCCGGTCTAGTTTACATGCATCCCCTTTGATTCCGCAACACGGACATACTGCGGGCCTTGTGCAAACCCCCCACGACACCCGCCGCGCCACGACCTTTGAACAGCCGCGCGGCGGCCATCACAATATCTTCACAGAGGTGGACATGCCACCCGAAAACCTTGGCGGCAACGCAGGATGCGCTGCCGGAGAAAGGAGACTGTCATGGCGAAGATAGTCAATTCTTGGAACGACTGGGATCCGTTGAAGCGCGTCATCATCGGCCGCTGCGACAACTCGATGATCCCGCCCGAGGAGCCCGCGACCTCCGAGAAGGTTCCCGTCGACTCCGAGATGCGCGGCATGTGGGGCCTTCGCCCGCTGCGCACGGTCGAGGTCGGCAACGCCTGCCTCGAGAACCTCGTCAAGGCCGTCGAGGAGCGCGGCGTGGTCGTCGACCGCCCGACGCCCCTGCAGTGGAACCAGGCCATCGGCACGCCCGACTTCCGCAACGACTCCATGATGACCTGCATGCCGCCCCGCGACATCCTGCTCACCATCGGCAACGAGATCATGGCCTCCGCCAACTCCTTCCGCTGCCGCTACTTCGAGTACCTGGCCTACTGGCCGCTCATGAAGCAGTACTTCGACGAGGACCCGGACTTCCTGTGGACCCAGGCCCCCCGTCCCCGCCTGACCGACGCCTCCTACAAGCACAACTACTACGACGAGAAGATCTCGCTGGAGGAGCGCCTGGTGCGCACCGCCAACAAGGACTTCGTCACGACGGAAGTCGAGCCGATGTGGGACGCGGCCGACGTCATGCGCATGGGCAAGGACCTGTTCATCCAGCACGGCCTGACCACCAACCGCACGGCCATGGACTGGTTCCAGCGCTACTACCCCGAGTACCGCGTGCACGCCGTGAACTTCCCCGGCGACCCGTACCCGATCCACATCGACGCGACCTTCGTGCCGCTGCGCCCGGGCCTGATCATCAACAACCCGCAGCGTAGGCTCCCCGAGGAGCAGCGCGCGATCTTCGAGGCCAACGACTGGCAGATCGTCGACGCCGCCCAGCCGGCCCACTCCGAGCCGCCCGAGTTCTGCTACAGCTCCGTGTGGCTGTCCATGAACTGCCTGGTCCTCGACCCCAAGACGGTCATCGTGGAGGCCTCCGAGGTCTACCAGCAGGAGGAGATGGACAAGCTCGGCATGAACGTCGTGCCCGTCGACCTGCGCGGCGCCTACGCCTTCGGCGGCGGCCTGCACTGCTCCACGGCGGACGTCTACCGCGAGGGCGAGTGCCTCGACTACTTCCCGAACCGCGTCGCCGACCCGACCCTGGTCCGTCCGGAGATGTGGAACGACTAGTCGCTTAACCCGTTGCTGGAAGGTCCGGTACGAAACCGGGTCTTCCAGCCCTTCCAGAGCCCCCGGCCCCCAAGGGCTTCGTTCCGCCTATGCGACGGCGCTCCTTGTTCGAAGATCCCAGGGAGCCGGTTGGCTTTCCCCTTTATCATCACATTCATGCCAAAGCGGCGCCGCAGCGTCCGCGTGCCTCGTCGTACCCCGAACCTTTCCATACCCGCAACCGGGCAACCGCACATGAAGGACTCGGGCGACACGACGCCGCCCCCAAGGAGGGATACATGAACCAGCAAGCGAAATACAAGCTTATCGGCTTCATCATGATGTTCGCTTCATCATCGCTGATGGGCGGCATTGGAGCCTTCACCCGCTTCATCGACGCGCCCGGCGACTTCGTGTCGTTCTGGCGCAACTTCGCAGGCCTCATCGCCCTGTCGATCATCTTCTGCTTCATCGGAGGAAGCTGGAAGAAGCTCAAGGAAACCCGGTTCTCCGGCATGATGCTGCTCTCCGGCGTGTTCTTGGGCCTGCTGTCCGGCCTGTACTGCCTCTCCACGCAGTACACCACGTTGGCCAACGCATCGTTTCTTATCTACACCGGCCCTATCTACTCGACCATCCTCGCGGCGATATTCCTGAAGGAGAAGCTCAACATCAAGGGCATCCTCTGCATCGTCGCCGTAGTCATCGGCATGCTGTTCATCGTGGGTATCGTGACGCCCGAGGGCCTGACGCTCGACCTCGATCCCAAGTACACCTTCGGCAACGCCATCGCCTTCGCTTCCGGCGTGGCCTACGGCCTGTACCTGTTCTTCTCGCGCTACCGTGAGGACTGCGATTCCAACGTCCGCTCCTGGTGGAACTTCCTGTTCGGCTCGCTGTCCATCGTCGTGCTGCTCATCTGGCACCACTTCTTCCTGCAGCCGCTGTCCTACACCGAGAAGATCAACGGCGTGACGCAGTTCGATGCGAACGGCCAGATCATCACCCATGCCTGGAACATGTTCACGATGCCCGGCTCGTCCTGGGTCGTGCTCATCGCCGCAGCGCTCATCACCGGCTTCGGCGCGTTCTACCTGCTGACCCATGCCACCAAGCGCCTGAAGGCCGGCGAGCTGGCCGCCATCTCCTACCAGGAGACCATCATGGCATCGCTTCTGGGCCTGTTCATGTTCGGCGAGACGATGACCGCCTTCCAGATCATCGGCGGCGCGCTCATCATCATCGGCGGCGTGGCTCAGATCTTCTTCTCGACATCGGCTGCAAGCAAGCAGGGCGAAAAGATAGAGAAAGAAGAGGAGATACGCGAGAACCTTGAAGCGCGGCTAGATGAAGAGCAAGCAAAAGAAGCCTTGAGCTAGCCGATCCTCACGCAACAAGAAAGGAGCGTGCACCTATGAAGATCACGAGCAACCTGACTCACATCGCCACCGAGATGGAGTTCGAGGCGCCGCTGAACGAAGAGGAGCTGCGCGCCGCGTTCGAGGGCAACGGCTTCCAGGGATTCGCCGCCGAGCTCGACATCGCCGAGCGCACCGAGGACCACGTGCAGATGATGTCGCTTGACGACCTGCTCGGGTTCGCGAAGGCCTCCGGCCTGTCCGCGGTGACCTACGACGTGACGTACTTCCCGCATGCCGACGCCGCCGAGGTGGACTACCAGCTGAAAGAACTGGCCCACGACCTGGAGATCAGCGCCGAGGTCATCCGCGACCTGTGCGCCGACGAGATCCAAGAGTACCTGGCGCTCGACGCCAAGCGCGACGCGAGCCTGCCCGTCCACAGCATCGTGGAAGCGTACACGGGCGGCACGGCGTTCGCCTGGTACGGCATGCGCGACTACCCGCGCCTGAAGAGGGTCATCCTGGCCAAGCTGGCCCAGGGCGGCCAGCAGGCCAAACGATCCTTTATCTTCCGCGCCAGCAAAGCGCAAGTCGACTTGCTGGAAAACCGATAGGAGGCGCACCGTGAAAGCAACGGTTTACATGGAGGAGATGGACGCGTTCACGTACCGCGAGAAGCTTCGCAACGATGCGGTGGTGTTCGTGCCCGTAGGCGCCCTCGAGCAACATGGATCGCACATGGCCATGTGCGTGGACGCCGCCCTCACCAAAGCCATGGCGGGAGCCACGGCCGAAGCCCTGACCGCCTACACCGAAGGCGCGATCGAGGGCATGGTGGCCGCGCCGATCAACTACGGCTACCGCTCCCAGCAGCGCTCCGGCGGCGGCTTCCACCTGTCGGGCACGACCAGCCTGCGCGGAACGACCCTCATCGCGCTCTCCCGCGACATCGTGTTCAGCATCATCCGACAGGGAGCACGCAAGATCGTGCTGATGAACGGCCATTACGAGAACTTCCAGTTCATCTTCGAAGGAGCCCAGCTGGCCCTCGAGGATGCGCGCAAAGACGGTATCGACGACGCGAAGATCCAGCTGCTCTCGTACTGGGACTTCGTGGACGACCAGACCATCGCCGAGCTTTATCCCGAAGGCTTCACCGGATGGGACCTCGAGCACGCCGGCGTCATGGAAACCTCGCTCATGCTCCTGTTCTACCCCGACCTGGTCGATATGAGCAAGATCAACGATCCGCTGTACGACGGACTGCCCGCCACGCTTCCCAACTACGACGTGCTGCCCATCATCGCCGATTACACGCCGCCTTCGGGCTGCCTGTCGTCCCCCGCAGCATCGTCGCGCGAAAAGGGCATCATCTTGCGCGACGTGGCCGTACGCAACATGGTAGGCGCCATCAAGCGAGAATTCGCCTAAGCGCAGGGAGCGGCCCTCATCCGAAACCGGCAACATCCACGGCCTTCCGGCGCCAACCGCCAGGAAGGCCGTGCGCGTAAAAGGAGCATCATGACCGCATCGTACACCATGCTTCACGTCTTCGCTCCCAACGAAGCCGTTCACTTCCTGGGAGACTATCACGAAATCCTAGAGGGGGATTGCCATGCATACGCACGCAGTTGAGAAAAAAGTCCCGTTCAAAGTAGCGCTCTCGTCGTTCCTCGGCAACTTCATCGAGTGGTTCGATTACGCAACCTACACGTACTTCGCTATAACCATCGGCATCGTGTTCTTTCCCGAATCGGCAGTGAACTCAACGCTGCTCGCGTTCGCGGTGTTCGCGATCTCGTTCGTCTTCCGTCCGCTGGGCGCCGCGTTCTGGGGCAGCATGGGAGACAAGAAGGGCCGCAAGTGGTCTTTGTCCATGTCCATCTTCCTTATGACGGGCGCAGCGTTTCTCATCGGCTGCCTGCCCTCGTACGAGACCATCGGGCTTCTGTCGCCCATCCTGCTCATCTGCCTGCGAAGCGTGCAGGGGTTCTCGGCCGCAGGCGAGTATTCGGGCGCTGCCGTATTTCTGGCCGAGTACTCCCCGGCCAACCACCGCGGCAAGTACTGCTCGCTCGTACCCGCTTCGACCGCAGCCGGCCTGTTGGCCGGTTCGACCGCCGCGCTGATCATCAAACTGCTGCTGCCCGAAGCCGCCGTTATCGAATGGGGCTGGCGCATACCGTTTCTGTTGGCAGGCCCGCTGGGCTTGATCGCGCACTACATCCGCACCAAGCTTGAGGATTCCCCGACGTTCGAGCAGATGACCTCCGACACCAAGCGCGTCAAAGAAGCCCCCAACCCCACCCGCCTCGTGTTCAAGAAGTACCGCAAGCGCCTGCTTGCCAGCATCGCGGCAACCATGGTGAACTCGGTTGGGTTCTACCTGGTGCTCACGTACCTGCCCACGTACTTGACCAGTTACGCGGGCATGGAAGCGGCACCCGCCCAGTTCGCAACCGACGTTGCGCTCGTCGCCTACATCCTCATCGTGCTGGGCGCAGGCAAGGTATCGGATATCGTCGGGCGCAAGAAGATGCTCCTGGGCGCCTGCGTCGCCTTCATCGTGCTGAGCATACCGGCTTTCACCATGCTGAACACAGCTTCGCTTCCCATCGTTATCGCAGCTGAGCTGATTCTGTGCATCACGCTGTCCATCAACGATTCGAACATCGCCTGCTACCAAGCCGAAATGTTTCCCACCGAAGTGCGCTACACCGGCGCCGCCCTGGGTTCCAACATCGCCTACGTGGTGTTCGGGGGAACCGCGTCGATGGTCGCGACCGCGCTTATCGACGCAACGGGCAACGGCATGGCTCCGGCGTACTACATGATGGGAATTTGCCTGATCGCCGGCATCATCCTTCTGTTCACCGCGCATGAGTACAAGGGCGTTCCGCTGAACGACATCGAATAGCATTCGCAAGTTCGCTTGCCTTCACGGCAGATTCCTGCGAAGGCAAGCGCTCGACTGCAAACCGAGCGGGCCCCGCAAGATACGCCGCTATTCGCCAGAAGGACCGACTGCATCGCAGTTCAACGATGCGGTCGGTCCTTTCTCTTCGCAAGCGCAGCCCCGCTTTCGCCGTCAGGCGAGCGACCGCCCTTCGCGCATGCCGCTCCAGCGCAACCGAAAAGAACGTCCGCCGAATCCCCCTGCCATGCGCTCCTTCTCCGCTATACTGGTCTTTGTCAGCAAATCACGCGGGCCAGCCCGCGATCAGGCCGCATCGACCGCACACCGCCAAGGAGAGTTCATGAGGAAGCGTGACGACCTCGTACGTACCGACGACTGCGCCGCCGATCAGGCGATAGCCCCCAATAAAAGAAGAATCCCCCTTCCGCTCAAAGTGTTTGGCATCCTATCGATGGTCATGGGCGGCGCTTTGGCAGCCTTGCTTGCGCTGCTCGTGATCGGCACGGCGCTGCTCGTCCAAAACGGCGCGTTCGAAGGCGAGCTCTCGTCGGCAACGCTCATCATCTTCATCGTGGACACCGTGCTCATGACCGTGCTCGCAGCCATGTTCGCTGTGTTCGGCATCCGCCTGCTGCTCAACAAGCGACGTCATGCCGCGGAAGTCGCGGACGTGATGATCGTCGTGCTGGTCGGAATCGTCCTTTGCAGCATCATGCTTGACGGCCTGAACCTAAGCTTGGCTGCCTACGGTGCAATAGCCGTGTTCCTTGTTGTCATGCAAAGCTACCTCGACCCCTCTTTGGCGCAAGAGCGCGAACTGCAGCGTAAACTGCGCGACATGGAAACGCGCGAGGCGGCCGAAGACGGCACGCTCGGCCGCGACGAAACGGGCAAGGGATTCATAGCCCTCAACTTCTTCAACCTGTTCTGGATATTCACGGTCTGCTGCGTGCTCGGGCTCATGCTCGAGACCGTCTACCATTTCGCCGTGGTGGAGCCGGGCCACTACCAAGACCGAGCCGGCATGCTCATCGGGCCCTTCTCCCCCATTTACGGATTCGGGGCGGTTCTCATGACCATAGCGCTCAATCGGTTCCACAACAAAAACGTGGTGCTCATTTTTTTGGTAAGCGCTGTTATCGGAGGCGCGTTCGAGTATCTGACCAGCTGGTTCATGCAGTTCGCTTTCGGTATCGTAGCCTGGGATTACTCGGGCACGTTCCTGTCCATCGACGGACGCACCAACGGCATGTTCATGGCCATGTGGGGAATCCTCGGCGTGATATGGATCAAGGCATGCCTGCCCTGGATGCTGAAGCTGGTGAACCTGATACCTTGGAACTGGCGCTACACCATCACCACGGCATGCGCGGTTCTCATGATCGCCGACGGGGCAATGACCCTGCTCGCGCTTGATTGCTGGTATCAGCGCATGGCGGGAACGGCCATTCAGGATTCCGCGGTGGTTCAATTCTTCGACGAGCATTTCGACAACCAGTACATGCAGGAACGCTTCCAAAGCATGTCGATCGATCCAGGCAACGCAACGCGCGCGAAATAGCAAAAGGGAACCGACCCGCAACCAACCCGGTCAAGCCTGCGCAGAGCCGGTTGCAGCCGCGCGCACGGCGCGGACGGCCAAGCGCCCCAGAACCACGCCCGCCAGGCAGGCAACGACGCTTCCGCATGCGTACGCCGCCCCCGTGACGTACTTCCCGCGTTCGATAAGCGTCAGCGTCTCCAACGAGAACGTCGAAAACGTGGTGAAACCGCCGCATACGCCCGTCTTCAAGAACAGGACCGCATTGTCGGACATGCCGGGCCACACCGTAGCAGCCTCGAACACGGCCCCGATAACCACGGCGCCGACAAAGTTGATCAGAAACGTCATGAGCGGAAAATCGCCTTCGAGGGGAACAAGCCCCAGCAGATAGCGGCCCACGGCTCCCACGAACCCGCCAAGACCCACGCACAGCATCGCCATCATGTCCTGCTCTCCTCCTCTTCGGAACCTGCCCAGTATAGCGAAAGGCCCGTGCGTGCGCACCGGAAAACGCCTTATCGTGCGCGCCCTTGCACCGAAAGACCGGCCGTAGCGAACACCGGGGCAGAACAGCAACAGGGCGCGAACCTCGCCCGTTCGATTGACAACGAACGTTCGTTTGCGTATTATAGCGTACAGATATTCTTACGAACATTTGATCGCGCGAACGGATGACCGCATGGATCTACTTGCGAAACTCGAAATCCTCGCCGATGCGGCGAAATACGATGTAGCCTGCACGTCCTCGGGCATCGATCGCGACGCCCAGAAGGGCAAACTTGGAAACACGCTGGCCGCCGGCTGCTGCCACAGCTTTGCCGCAGACGGGCGGTGCATCACGCTTTTGAAGGTGCTCATGACCAACGTTTGCGTGTACGACTGCGCCTACTGCGTGAACCGCGCATCCAACGAAGTTCCGCGCGCTGCGTTCAAGCCAAGAGAGTTGGCGGATCTCACCGTGTCGTTTTACCGACGCAACTATATTGAAGGCCTGTTTCTCAGCTCGGGAGTTATCCGCAATCCCGACCACACCACCGAGCTTATGATACGAACGCTCGAGATTCTGCGAGAAGAACACGGCTTTCGCGGCTACATCCACGCGAAAGCCGTGCCGGGGACATCGCCCGAGCTGATCGATCGACTCGGGCACCTTGCCGACCGCATGAGCGTGAACCTGGAACTTCCTTCACAGCAAAGCCTGCGGCTGCTCGCCCCCGAAAAGGACAAGCAGCGCATCCTCTCGCCCATGAAGCAGATACGGGACAACATAGCGGTCGACAAGGACACGCGCGCGCTCATGCGAAGGGAAACCACGTACATGACGCAGGTCAGCCCCAAGCGAAAGGAACGAGCCTTCGTACCCGCCGGCCAATCGACGCAGATGATCATAGGAGCTACGCCTGAAAGCGATTTTCAAATCCTGAACCTTTCGGCAGCCCTCTACCGTACGCTCTCGCTCAAGCGCGTGTTCTTCAGCGCCTACATGCCCGTGAACGACGATGCGCGTCTTCCGGGCGCCGATGCCGTCCAGCTCAATCGCGAGCACCGTCTCTACCAAGCCGATTGGCTCCTGCGGTTCTACCGCTTCGACGTGACGGAGATCATCGACGAGGCGCACCCTTTTCTCGATCCCGATTTGGACCCCAAGGCAAACTGGGCTATAAACAACCTCGATTTCTTCCCCGTAGAAGTGAACACCGCTCCCCTTGAGTCGCTGCTGCGCGTTCCGGGCATCGGCGTACGGGGAGCCAGGCTTATCATGCGCGCACGGCGCACGACATGCCTACGCGAATCCGAGCTGCGCAAATTGGGCATAGCCTACAAGCGGGCACGGTTTTTCATAACCTGCGGGGGCACCTACGCAGGGCGCGGAGCCGATTTTTCGCCCGAAGGACTTCGAGCGCAGCTGGCGGCGCCCATTAAGGGCGGCGCGCACGGCCGCCGGTCCGCCAAGACCACCCCCGGGCAACTAAGCTTGTTCGAAAAGGTCGAAACGCCCGAGAAGCTGCGTGCCGCCGGCAAAGACCCGCGCAAGCTCGACACCGGCGCTCCCCCAACAGCGGACGGCTCCTTTGGTTGGCAACGCGCGCTCGAAGCGCACACGACGGTTGCCGTATGAGTAATCTTCACAACAGCCGAAACACCGCCCGGCCGGTGCGCGAAGAGCCCTTGCAGGATGTTGCCTACGCATACGACGGCACGCCGGAAGGCCTGCTGACGGCGGTGTTCCAAGCCTACGCCAATCGCGAAGACCCGCAAGATATCGCCCCCGGCAACACATTGCAGCCACGCCTGGGGCAAACCGTCCGCACCATAGAAACCGACATGCAGCTTGCAATGCGGGTTCGCAAAGGCATCCAACGTACGTGCGGGCAGACGGCGTTCGAGGCTGTTCTGCACGCCGCGCTGTCAGACGACCCGAACACCGGAGCCATCGTGTACCGATTCGTGCGCTACGCCATGTCGCGCCGCCAACCGCACGACTGCGCCCGATGCCCGAAACAGCATCGCTGCGCCGGTATCCCCAACTGCACCGCAGCGTCGGCAAGAAGATCGAGCGTGCTCGACGACCTTGCGAACCCAGCGGTCGGAGCGCTTCTCAAGCTGGACCGAGCGGTCATGAACGAGCGTCACCGCATGCTCCAGTTCCTGCGCTTCGAACACCTGGAAAACGGTGGCTGGTTCGCGCGATGCAGCCCGAACGCTTCCGTGGTTCCCCTGGTCATGGACTGGTTTGCGGGCCGCTTCAACACGCAGCCCTTCGCGGTGCTCGACGAGCGGCACGCCCTGGCCGGCGTGTACGAGGGACGGGGCTGGCGGCTCGTGCGCACGGAGGGGGCCGACCTCCCCGCGCATGCGCCGGACGAGGAGCTCATGCAGGCGGCCTGGAAGCGCTTCTACGACGCGACCGCCGTCGAGGCCCGCTACAACCCCGAGCTGCGCCGGCAGTTCATGCCCGAGCGCTTCTGGAAAGACTTGACCGAGATGCGCCAGGGCGCCCCGGGCGAGGGCCTGGCGCGCTGAGGAAGCCGAGGTGCGGCCGACCGGCGGACCCTCCCCCCGCGAGCGGCGGACGGCCCCGCGCAGCCCGCCCCCCCCCAACGCAGAAAGGGCCCCGGAACCTGTTACGGCTCCGGGGCCCCTGGGTCTCGGCGGGATACGCCGAGCGCCCTGCGCGAGCGCGACGTCCTATCCTCCCACAGCCTTGCGCTGCAGTACTTTCGGCGATGGCGGTCTTAACTTCCGGGTTCGGAATGGGACCGGGTGA